>CAMLQS010000335.1 GCA_946482165.1 uncultured Verrucomicrobiota bacterium
GGCGACGAGGTCATCATCCCCGCGCCCTATTGGGTCAGCTACCCGGAGATGGTGAAGCTCGCCGGCGCCAAGCCCGTGTTCGTGCTCGCCGACGACACGACCGGCTTCCGCCTCACGCCCGCCCAGCTCGAGGCCGCGATCACGCCGCGCACCCGCCTGCTCGTGCTCAACTCGCCCTCGAACCCGACCGGCGCCGTCTACAGCCGCGCCGAGATGGAGGCCATCGTCGCCGTGGCGATGAAGCACAACCTCTACATCCTCTCCGACGAGATTTACGAACATCTCACTTACGACGGCGCGAAACACGTCGCGCCCGCCACCTTCTCGAAGGACGTCGAGGCCCGCACGATCATCGTCTCCGGTTTTGCCAAGACCTACGCCATGACCGGCTGGCGCCTCGGCACGACGGTCGCCCCCGCGCCCATCGCCAAGGCCATCGCCGAGCTGCAAAGCCAGATGACGAGCAACGCGACCACCTTCGCGCAATACGGCGCGCTCGCCGCCCTGAAGGAGCGCGAAAA
Organism: uncultured Verrucomicrobiota bacterium; assembly: GCA_946482165.1. The sequence continues at coordinate 522 of CAMLQS010000335.1, forward strand.
GACCCAGGCCGCGCTCGCGCAGATGCTCGTGGCCTTCGACCGCCGCCGGAAGTTCCTGCACGCCGAACTGAACAAGATCCCCGGCATCAAGTGCCTCCTCGCCGAGGGCGCGTTTTATCTCTTCCCCAATATCTCGAGTTTCGGCCTGACGTCCGAGGCCTTCTGCACGCAGCTCCTCGACCAGAAGAAGGTCGCCGCGGTGCATGGCTCGGCCTTCGGCGCCGAGGGCTATCTGCGCCTCAGCTACGCGACGAGCGACGAGATCATCCAGAAGGGCGTGACCCGCCTCGCGGAGTTCTGCGCCGCGCTGAAGAAATAACCATCGGCGGAGAACGGGATCGACGCCCGTTCCGGAAAGGAAAAGGCCCGGCGTATCCGCCGGGCCTTTTTGTTGATCAGAGCGAGAAGACCGCCCGGCCGAGCGTCCACATGAGGAGCGGCAGCAGGATCGCGAAGAGCAGGTCCACCCAGATGCCGGCGCGCAGCATGCGCGGCAGCGTCACGAGCCCGGAGCCGTAGGCGATGGCGTTGGGCGGCGTGCCCACGGGCAGCGCGAAGTCCGCGCTGGCCGCGAGCGCAACCGGCACGCAGAGCAGCAAGGCGGGCTGGCCCACGCCGACCGCCAGCGCCCCGACCACGGGGAGAAACGCCGTCGCCGTCGCGGTGTTGCTCGTGAGCGCGGTGGCGAGGATCATCACCGCGGTGACGAGAAACACGATGGCCAACGGCGGCCAGCCGGAGAGTCCGCCGAGCGCGTGGGCGAGCGCGGCGACGAGGCCGGTTTTCTCCATCGCTCCGGCGAGGCTGAGGCCGCCGCCGAAGAGGATGAGGACGTCCCAAGGCATCTTTTTGAGGCAGCTCGCGTCCAGCACGAAGACCCCGCGGCCGCGTCCCGAGGGCACGAGAAAAAGCAGCAGCGCGGAGCCCATCGCGATGACCTCGTCGGTGACGAGCGCGCCGAGGGGCCAGGCCTGGCCGGCGACCTTGGGCGCCTCGGCCTTCCAGAGCTCGCGCGAGATCCAGAGCGCGATGGCGAGAGCGAAGGCCCCGGCCACGGCCCATTCGGGCGGGCTCATCCGCCCGAGCTTGGCGCGTTCCTCGGAGAGCCGTTCGCGAATGCCCGGGATCTCCTCGCGCCCCACGCGAAAGCTGACGCGGGTGAGGATGAGGTGGACGAGCGGAATGGAAACGAGGACGAGCGGCACGCCGAGCAGCATCCATTGGCCGAAGCCGATCTCCACGCCATGGGTTTTGGCGACGTAAGCCTTCAGGATGGCGTTGGGCGGCGTGCCGATGAGCGTGCCCATGCCGCCGATGTTGGCGCCGTAGGCGATGGCGAGAACGAGCGCCGAGCCGAGTGCGGCGGCGCCGGCGCGGCCCTGCGGGGAGGCCAGAAGGAGCCCGTGCACGCTCACCCCGATGGGGAGGAGCATCATCGCCGTGGCGGAGTTGCTCGTCCACATGCTGATGAAGGCTCCGGCGCAGAGAAAGCCCAGGATGAGCGAGCGGGGGCGCGTGCCTATCGATGCGATGATGGCGAGCGCGATGCGGCGGTGCAGGGCCCAGCGCTCCATGGCCAAGGCGAGCATGAAGCCGCCCATGAAGAGATAAATGACCGGGTCCGCGTAGGGCGCGGCGGCCTGCTTGATCGGCGAGATGCCGAGCAGCGGCAGGAGAACGAGCGGAAGAAGCGCAGTCGCGGGAATCGGCAGCCCTTCGGAGATCCAGAGAAGCCCCATGAGGAGGGCGAGCAAGGCGACGCGGGTCGCTTCGAGGCTGAGTTGTCCGAGCGCGGGGCAGAGCCAGAGCGCGGGCAAAAGAAGCGCGGCGAGCGCGAGCCCGATGCGTTGCCGCCAGCCAAACTCCTCCTCATCGGCGCCCGGGGAGGGGGCGGGAGACGGCGTGACGGAAAGCGACGGAGGGGGAGCCATGCGATGCCGGTGGCCGGAGCATGCTCCCGATCTTCCGACCGGGCAAGACTTTCGCCGCAGACGGTGGCGCTGGTCGGTTGCAAGGATGTAGGCCCACCGCTGGTCGGGCGGCCAGATCGGCGATCCGGCCTACAAGCGGGCAGCCAGGCGAGTGTCAGAGAACGAGCGAGTCGCCCGAACGCAGCGCCTGGACGCGGTGGCCGCGTTTGCCCGCGGCTTCCGCGAAGGCGTCGGGGTCCTGCGCGATGGGCGGCCAGGTGTTGTAGTGCATGGGAACGGCGAGACGGGGTTTGAGAAGATCGAGCGCGTCGATCGCGTCCTCGGGTCCCATGGTGAAGTTGTCGCCGATGGGGAGCAGGGCGGCGTCGAGGCCGCCTTTGGCGATGAGCTGCATGTCGAGAAAGAGCGCGGTGTCGCCGGCGTGATAGAGGCGTTTGCCGTCCGCCTCGAGGAGGAGGCCGCAGGGCACGCCCATGTAGATCGGGTTGAGCCCCGCGTTGAGCGAGGAGGTGTGGTGGGCGATGGTCAGTTTGACCCGGCCGAAGGGGAATTTGTGCGCGCCGCCGGGGTTCATGCCGTGGGCTTTGGCGCCCTTCGCCGCGTAGTATTCGGCGATCTCGTAGTTGGCGACGATGGTGGCGTCGTTGGCCTTGGCGATGTCGAGGGCGTCGCCGGTATGGTCCTCGTGGCCGTGCGAGATCAGGATGTAATCGCACTTCACGTCGGCCGCGAGGATCTTGGCCTGGGAGTTGCCCGTCAGAAAGGGATCAATGACCAGGCGGGCGCCGCCGGTTTCAACGAGAAAGCAGGAATGGCCGTGGTAGGTTATTTTCATCGGGATAGGGGCTCGCGCAACGGTGGACACCGTCGGGCGCCTGTAAACCGGTGAGCGCGTTTTTCGCACGGTCGCCGGGCTGCGCCGGCGGTTGACGGTTCGCGGGCGCGCAGGCTCCTTGGCTGCCATGTGGAAGCTCCAGCATCGCGCGTATCGACTGCCGTTTCGTCAAACGGTGCGGACCGCGCACGGACCTTGGGCCGAGCGCGAAGGTTTGCTGATCCGTGCCGAGCGAGAGAGCGAAGGGCGTGTGGTGAAGGCGTGGGGGGAGGCGGCCCCGATACATTGGTTCGGCACGGAGACGATTGCCGAGGCGGCGGCCGCGCTGGCCGGGCTGGAGGGCAGGGCGGAAGATTTGCCGGACGCGCTTGCCCGCGTCCCTGCTAATTGCGCAAGCGTGCGGGCCGGCTTGGCGGCGGCGCTGGGAGCGGCGGGCGGGGAGCAAGGGGCGGGGAGCCAAGCCGGAGCGGAGGCGGTTAAATTTTTGCCGGTGGCGGGCCTTCTGCCGGCCGGGCGCGCGGCGCTGGAGGCGGTGGAGCCGCGCCTCGAATTGGGATTTCGAGTATTCAAGTGGAAGGTGGGTGTGCTGCCGGCCCCGGACGAATGGGCGATTCTCGACGACCTGCTTGGCCGCCTGCCCGGTGGAGCGCGCCTGCGGCTGGACGCGAACGGCGGGTGGGATCGTCGCACGGCCGAGCGTTGGTTGGAGCGGGCGGCGGAGCGGCCGGTCGAATACATCGAGCAGCCGATATCTCCGGAGGCGCGCGGGGCGGAGGACCTCTTGCACGGCCTGGCGGCGGATTATCCGGTGAAGATCGCCTTGGACGAGTCGGTGAATTCGACTCGCGACGTGGAGCGCTGGCTGGCGGCGGATTGGCGCGGCGTTTGGGTGCTCAAGCCCGCCCTGTTGGGCGAACCGGAGCCTGTGTTGGCGCGGCTGGCGAAGGCCGGGGCGGACGTGGTCTTCGGCTCCGCGCTGGAGACGGCGGTGGGGGCGGGGGCCGCGTTGAGGCTGGCCTTCGCTTGGGCGGAGTCGCGTGGCGGTGATCCGGCGATGCGGCGCGCGCTGGGTTTCGGCGTGTGGCCCCTGTTTCAGGAGACGCGGGCGGACGCGCCGCTTTCCGGAGCCTTCGTCCGGCGCGAGGACATGGAGCGCATCAACGCGGAGGCCTTATGGAACGCGCTGAGCTGATCGCCGGGCTGCGCGAATTCGCGGGAGAGGCTTTGGTCGAGCGAGACGGGGCGTTTTTCCTGATCGATCCCGGCTGGGGCGAAAGGGAGCGCGCGCAGTGGGCCGCGCTGGCAGGGCGGCGTCCGGCAGGCTGGGATGGCGCGCGAGGCTGGCTCTGCATTCCGACCGGCGGCTCGTCGGGCGCGATGAAGCTCGCGCGGCACGACGAGCTCACGATCGGCTCGGCCGTGGAAGGCTTTCGCGGGCATTTCGGCGTTCGCCGCGTGGACGCGGTCGGGCTGCTTCCCGCCTGGCATGTGAGCGGACTGATGGCGTGGGCGCGCTGCCGCTTCAGCGGCGGAACCTATCGGGCGTGGGATTGGAAACGCGTGGAGCGCGGAGACCGTCCGGAGCCGACTCGAAGCGGGGGCGAGTTTTTGTCGCTCGTGCCGACGCAGCTGGCGCGCGTGCTCAACGGCGAGGGCGAAGGGCGGGGCGGCGGAGCGTCGGAGTGGCTGCGGACCTTTCGCGCGGTGTTGATCGGCGGCGGGCCGGCCTGGCCGGAGCTGTTGTCGCGCAGCCGGGCGGCGCGGCTGCCCCTGTCGTTTTCCTACGGGATGACAGAGACGGCGGCCTTGGTGGCGGCGCAGCGACCGGAGGAGTTTTTTGCGGGCGACGATTCGAGCGGGAGCTCCCTGCCGCACGCGCGAATCGCGACCGACGCGGACGGGCGGGTGGTCATCGACGGCGCGTCGTTGTTTCATGGATACTGGCCGGAAACGCGGGCCGCCGGGATTTGGCGGACGGACGATCTGGGCGAACTGGACGCGGCCGGCCGCCTGCGCGTGCTGGGGCGGAGCGACGCCTTGATCATCAGCGGGGGCGAGAAGGTGAACCCGGCCGAGGTGGAGGCGGCCCTCCGCGAGGCGGGCGGAGCGGCCTTGGCCGATGTGGCGGTGGTGGGCGTGCCGCATGCGGAGTGGGGGAGCGAGGTTGTGGCGCTTTATCCCGGGGGACGGGACTTGGAGGCGAAACTGCGCGAGGGGATCGCGATGAAGCTTGGCCCCGCGAAGCGTCCGAAGCGCTACGTGGCGCTTTCGGCGGACCGGTGGCCGCGCGACGCGCGCGGGAAGGTCAATCGCGCGGTCCTTGCGGACTTGGCAGAACGCGCGGGCGG
>CAMLQS010000336.1 GCA_946482165.1 uncultured Verrucomicrobiota bacterium
ACACGTTCCCCATCCGCCGCATCGACATCGACGGCCGCCCTCACGATTGGGCCGAGATCACCGCGCTTCACGGCGGCTGGCGCCTGGCCTGGGCCAACCCCTCCAGCCAACCCGCGTGGGCCGACCACCTCTTTGCCCTCGGCGGCTTCAGCGAAGGCTTTCCCTTTTTCCTGAGCGAAATCCGCCCCCAAGGCTTCCTCGGCCGCGCCATCGCCCGCGCATTGCCTCCCGCGCTCGGCCTCGACTCCGACCCGCGCAACTGGCCCACCGACGATGACACGCTCGTCTACCTCGCCTCCGAAGGCGACGACGTCGCCGGCAACCTCATCGTCGGCGACGGCCCCCTGCGCCGCTTTCAAGAGCGCCTCCTCACCCCGCCCGCGCGCCTCTCCGACTCCGCCCGCGCCACGCGTTATCCCGAGCTCGCCTCCACCGCCGCCTCCTTCGGCGCCGCCGGTTCCTCGGTCGAAGGCGAGCAACCCAAGTTCCTCCTCACCCTTGGAGGGACGCCGTCCCCGGCGTCCGCGTTCGAGAGTGGCACGGGCGTCCCGCCCGTGAGCGACGGCGAGGCATCCCGCCTCGCCGCCCATTCCTTCCCTTCCTCCCTTCAGGTCTCAGGTCTCAGCTCTCCGCCCTCTTCTTCCACGCCCGTCCTCGTCAAGTTCACCGACCTCCTATCCACGCCCACCGGCCGCCGATGGGGCGACCTCTACATCGCCGAGGCCCACGCGCAGGCGATCCTCCACGCGCACGGCGAAGCCCACGCCGCGCCGCGCCTCGTCCACGCCGGCGACCGCCTCTTCCTCGAAACGCCGCGCTACGACCGCGTCGGCGCGCACGGCCGACGCGGCGTCGTATCCTTGCGCGCCCTGCACGACGCCTTCGACGGCCCGGACTCCAACCAATGGCCAGCCGTCGCAACGCACCTCCATGCCCGCAGCCTGATCGACGCCGCCGCCTTGCGCTCCACCCGCCTGCGCCACGCCTTCGGCCAGCTGATCGGCAACAGCGACATGCACTTCGGCAACCTCGCCTTCTGGTTCGACGACACGCTGCCCTTCCGCCTCGCGCCCACCTACGACATGCTTCCGATGCAATGGGCGCCGACCGTGGGCAGCGCCACGCCTTCGCCCGATTTCCTTCCTCCCCTGCCGCTCCCCGCCGATCGCGAAGTGTGGCACGAAGCCGCCACCCTCGCCGCCGAGTTCTGGCGCCTCGTCGCCGCCAACCCGCTCATCTCCCCCGGCTTCGCCGCCATCGCCCGCTCCGCGGGCGAAACCCTCGCCCGCCTTCGCGCCGTGGCGTGATTCACGCCTTCATCGGTTTCGGCCGATACAGCCAGCGCAAGGACAACGCACTTGCCGACAAAGCCGTCAGCGCGGCCCACGCGCTCCAGAAGGCAAACCATTGCCAGACGCCGATGTCGCCAAATGGCTCCGGCACCCCACCCGGACGGGTGCGGTCGATCCACAAAACCCACGCGGCAAAGGCGCCCGTCAAAAGCGCGATACTCGCGATAAGGATCCCCACGCGAAACCCCCATTTCGCCGGATCGCGCATCACGCCCCAGGTAAGCAGCGACCAAAACAGCACGCCCCATATGCCATCTCCCCCTTCCTTCCACCTGCTTCTCCCAAAGTGTTCCAAAGCATCCAGCCAATGCATCACCCCGAGCATCGCCACCGACACCACCACCAACGCGAGCACGATCTCCTTTGGAGGGATCGTGCGAATCCATTTCATGACGAGGTGCATGCGCCATGCAAATCAGCGCGCAGAGGGCTGCCCGCGCAAGCCTCCCATTCGCCCTCTCGCGCCGCTCACCCCAGCCCCTGCTCCCGCTTCGCCGCCTCCCAAAAGGACAAAAAGCCGTCCGTCGCGTGCGGCCAGAGCCGGTCGTCCCACTTGCGCCGTATCCAGATAATCTTTACGCCGGCCGCGCCGAGCGCATTTTCCGCCGCCAGCGCGTCCGCCCGCCAGGCGCCTTGCATCGGTTCGTGGACCAGCACCGCCGCAAGCCTCTCGGCCGACGCCCACTCCACCATCGCGACGGCCAGTTCCTCGTGAACGCCCGCCCTAACGCCACACTCGAAGCGAGAGGCCGCCCGCCTTGCACCGTCCGCCAGCGCCTCCCGCGTCCAAGCTTCGACGCGCGGCCCCCAACCCGCGCGACCGGCCAAAGTCCGCGGCCATCCCGCGAAGATCGCCGCCACGGGCGCGTCGTCCAGGCCGCCCACCTCGGCGCAAAGGTCCTCCGGGTGCAGCCAAAGCCCCAGCCTTCCCGCGCCGTCCGCCACCCCCGCCTCGCGCCAGCCGGATGGCCGCGCCGGCGGGACCGACCGGCCCAGGGGAGCCTCGCGAATCGCAAGCGCCTCCGTCGCCAGCCGACCCTCCGGAGGAGCGTATTCACTTCCCATATACCGCGCGATGTCGTCCGCGCGCGCAAGGCGGGGCGTCCCCGGCGCCTGAAGGCCCGCCACCCGGCGCCACGAGAGGGTGTTGCTCGCCGCGTCGCCATCGAGGAGATGCTCGTTGAAAAACGCCGCGCCCAGCTCCCAGGGCAGCCGCAAGGTGAAGATCCAGATCGAGGCGAACCACATCCGGGCGTGGTTGTGCAGCCATCCCGTCTCCCGCAGCTCCCGGGCCCAGACGTTGAAGCAGGCGATGTCCGTCTCCCCCGCGATCGCCGCGGCATAGTCGCCCGCACCGCCGCCACCCAGCTCATCGAACCGCATCGGCAACGCCGCGCGCCAGCGCTCCCAGGCCTCCGGCCGATGCTCCAGCCAGCCCTTCCAATAGGTGCGCCAGCAGGCTTCCTGGATAAATTTTTCCACGCGACGAAAGCCCCACCAAGCCCGCGCCGCGGCCACCACCTCTTCCTCGAGCAGGAGTCGTTTTTGCAGCCACGGCGACAAGCCCGAGACGTTGCGGTGGCCGGGCGGCTCGACGAAATCGCGACGCTCCGCGTAGCCCCAGGCGTAGGGCAAAAACGCCTCTAGGCGTTTCCATCCCTCCTCCCGCGTGGCGCGCGGCCCGACTCCTCCCGCCGAAAAATCCATCGGGCAGGCAAATCACTCCCGGGCCGCATGCAAACGACGCGCCACAAGTTCCCGCGCTCGTGATTGCCCCACCACCGCCTCCGCGCATCGTCCCCGCGTATGGTTTTCCGCCCCGGAGCCCTCCGACGCCTCAGTCCACCGCTTCTCGCGCTCACCCTCGCCCTCACACTGGCCGGCTGCGCGACCGGCTCCCGCGTGGCCACGGAGACACGCCGCGCTCCATCCGACTTCACCGAGCCGCCCAACCTCTCCGACGCGAAGGCCGCCATCCTCGCCTATATCGACTCCGGGGCCTACGCCCGCGACTTCGCCGCCGCCGCCGCGGAGGCGCGCGCCTGGATCGAACGCCGCGCCGACGCCCGGCGCCCAGGCGAACGCCTCGCCATCGTGCTCGATGTCGACGAAACCGTCCTTTCGAACCTCCCCCACATGCGCGCCGAGGACTTCGGTTATCACCCGCGCAACTGGTCCGACTGGATCGACTCCGCCAACGCCCCGGCCCTCCGGCCCATGCTCGACCTTTTCCGCGCCGCGCGCGCGCGCGATGTCGCCGTGCTTTTCCTCTCCGGCCGCCGCGATCCTCGCGAACGCGCCGGCACCGAGGAGAACCTTCGCCGCGCCGGCTTCGCCGGCTACGCCGCCCTGCGCCTTGATAGTCCCGCCGACGCCGGACTGCCGACCAGCGCGGCGCGCAAGACCGCCGCCCGGGCCGCCTGGGCCGCCGAGGGGTGGACGATCATCGCGGCCGTCGGCGACCAGGAGAGCGACCTCGTCGGGGGCCACGCGGAGCGCGTGTTCAAGCTCCCCAACCCCTTCTACCGCATCCCGTGAGCGCGCTCGCCGCCTCCGGCCCCGACGCCGCGCCCCTTGCCTCCATCCTGCTGCCGCTCGCCAGCGGAGCGGGCTACGTCGCGGCCGTGTTGTTCATCAAGCGCGCCTCCGCCCACGGCGTGGGCCTCTGGCGCACCGCCTTTGTTTCCAACGTCGCCATGGGACTTTGTTTCGCGCCGCTCTGGTTGCTGGGCGGCCGCGAACTCGCCTGGCCCGAGCTCTGGCAACCCGCCGTCGGAGGCGCCCTTTTCCTCGCCGGCCAGGTTTTCACCTTCATGGCCATGGCCGGCGACGTGTCCTTGGCCACGCCGGTCCTCGGGTTGAAAATTCTCTTCGTCGCCGCCGCCAGCTCGCTGCTCGTCTCCGAGCCGGTGCGTCCGGCGTGGTGGGTGGCCGCGGCGCTGGGCACGGCCGCGATCGCGCTCCTGCAATCCTCGCCCCGCTCCGCCTCGCCCGCCCCGGCCCTGGCCGGCGGCGCCGTCGTATCCTCCCCGCCGCGGAACTCCGGCCGGCAGAGCCCGCGCCGCACAATCGTCTGCGCGGCGCTCGCCGCGGCGTGTTTCGCGATTTCCGACGTGCTCGTGCAGCGCTTCGCCTCCTCGTGGGGGGCCGGCCGCTACCTGCCCTGCATGTTCGGTTTTTTGCTGCTTTTCTCGTTCGCCCTCATCCCTTTTTTCACCGCCCCGCTGCGCACTCTGCCGCGCGCCGCCTGGCGGTGGCTCGCGCCCGGCTCCATCCTTCTCGCGATTCAAGCCACCGGCATGGCCTACGCGGTCGGCGCCTACGGCCGGGCCACCGTGGCCAACATCCTCTACAGCACGCGCGGCCTGTGGAGCGTGCTCGCGATCGGCCTCCTCGGCGCCTGGCTAGGAACGGATGACGAGCAGAATCTCCCGCGCGCGGTCTTCCGTCGCCGGCTCCTCGGTTCCGGGCTGATGTTCACCGCCATCGCGCTCGTCATCGGCTGACGGCGTATCGGTCCTTCGCCTTCGCGGCCCTCCCCTGCCCTTGACCCCGCCTGCTTAGCCCGGTTGCCTCACCGATTCGCGTCTACCGCCCCGCAAGCCAGCGGTGGTGGCAGGCGCACCGAGCCGCCCGTCTCGAGCCACGGGTCTCCCATCCTACCCGCCGTCATGTCCACGTCCGCCGCCGAACCCGCCAACCTCATGGAAGCCCTCGTGTCGCTCGCCAAGCGCCGCGGCTTCGTTTTCCCCTCCTCCGAAATCTACGGCGGACTCAACGGCTTCTTCGACTACGGTCCGCTCGGCGTCGAGTTGAAGAAAAACATCCGCGACTGCTGGTGGAACGACATGGTCCGCCGCCGCGACGACGTCGTCGGCATCGAGACCTCCATCATCATGCACCCCAAGGTCTGGGAAGCCTCCGGCCACGTCGCCGGCTTCTCCGATCCCCTCGTCGACTGCAAGGTCTCCAAAAACCGCTACCGCGCCGACCAGCTCTTCTTCGCCCCCGTCGTCATCGACGGCAACACCGTCGGCTACGTCTCCGCCCTCGAAAGCGAGAAGACCACCGAGGAGCTCCAGGCCGCCGCCGAACTTTTCAAGCGCAAGAAGGCCATCCAAGGCACGCTCGCCCCCGTGCAGCCGCGCGACTTCACCGAGGCCAAACCCGAGGAGATCGGCCAGATCCCCTCGCCAGCCACCGGCAACCCCGACCTCACCCCGCCCCGCGCCTTCAACATGATGTTCCAGACGAACGTCG
>CAMLQS010000337.1 GCA_946482165.1 uncultured Verrucomicrobiota bacterium
TGGAGCAGGCGGAGATCGTGCTGATGCACGACCGGATCGAGAACGCGTTGGCGGCTTTTGAGCTGAGCCGGCGGGCGCGGGCGATCATCCGGCAGAACCTGACTATCGCGCTTGGCGTTGTCGTCGTGATGGCGATCGCGAGCGTGATCGGCGTGGTGCCGCTAGGGCTCGGCGTGGCCGCGCACGAGGGGAGCACGGTGCTGGTGTGCGTGAACTCGCTGCGGCTGCTGGCGGGCGGGCGGGCGCAGAAATAAAGTAACGCGGAGGCGCGGAGAGACGGAGGGAATCGCCATCGGGGATTGGTGTTTTTCGGCCTCCGCGCCTTCGCGTCTCTGCGTTGAAAAAGAAAAGCCCGTCCCGCGGGAGCGGGACGGGCCTTGGCAGCCGGTGCGGGCGTATTTTGTATCCGCGAAGCGGTTACAGGCGGCCGGCGTAGATGGCGGTGGAGCCGAGCTCTTCCTCGATGCGGAGGAGCTGGTTGTATTTGGCCACGCGGTCGGTGCGGGAGGCGGAGCCGGTCTTGATCTGGCCGCAGTTGGTGGCGACGGCGATGTCGGCGATGGTGACGTCCTCGGTCTCGCCGGAGCGGTGGGAGAGGACGGCGGTGTAGTTGCTCTTGTGGGCGAGCTCGACGGCGTCGAGGGTCTCGGTGAGGGAGCCGATCTGGTTCACCTTGACGAGGATCGAGTTGGCGGTGCCGGTATCGATGCCCTTCTGGAGGAACTCGACGTTGGTGACGAAGAGATCGTCGCCGACGAGCTGCACCTTGTCGCCGATGGCGTCGGTGAGCTTCTTCCAGGTGGTCCAGTCGTTCTCGGCGCAGCCGTCCTCGATGGAGTCGATGGGATACTTGGCGCAGAGCTCCTTGTAGTAGGCGACGAACTCGTCGCCGGTGAACTGCTGGCCGGAGGACTTCTTGAAGACGTATTTGCCGGTCTTCTTGTCGTAGAACTCGGAGGAGGCGACGTCGAGGGCGAGGGTGATGTCCTTGCCGAGCTTGTAGCCGGCGCCCTTCACGGCCTCGGCGATGGCGTCGAGGGCGTCGGTGGTGGAGGCGAGCTTGGGGGCGAAGCCGCCCTCGTCGCCGACGGCGGTGGCGAGGCCCTTGGCCTTGAGAACCTTCTTGAGCGAGTGGAACACTTCGCAACCGGCGCGGAGGGCCTCGGAGAAGGTGTCGAAGTTGATCGGGCGGATCATGAACTCCTGGAAGTCGATGGGGGCGTCCGAGTGGGCGCCGCCGTTCATGATGTTCATCATCGGAACGGGGAGGACCTTCGCGTTCGGGCCGCCGATGTATTTGTAGAGGGGCTGGCCGAGGCTGTTGGCGGCGGCGTGGGCGGTGGCGAGGGAGACGCCGAGGATGGCGTTGGCGCCGAGCTTCGACTTGGTCTTGGTGCCGTCGAGCTTGAGCATGAGCTGGTCGATGCCGACCTGGTCGCAGGCGTCGGCTCCGACGAGGACGGGAGCGATGACGGACTTCACGTTGCCGACGGCGGCGAGGACGCCCTTGCCGAGGAAGCGGGTCTTGCCGTTGACGCCCTTGGGGAGGGACTTGGCGGTGACGTCGGCGTCGCGGAGCTCGTGGGCCTCGTGTTCACCGGTGGAGGCGCCGGAGGGGACGGCGGCGCGGCCGAGGGTGCCGTCGGCGAGGCGGACGTCGACCTCGACGGTGGGATTGCCGCGGGAGTCGATGATCTCGCGCGCGGTGATGCTGGTGATGGTGGTGTTGCTCATGTGGTGAGGAAGCGGTTGCGTTGCCGCGTCCGCAGGGACGCGAAAGGCGCGAGCGAAACGGGGGGGCGATGGCGAGGAAAGCACAAAGCGGGCGGCGCGGGGCTTTGGGCAGGATTTGCGGGGGGCTGGGGCCGCCCGCTTTGAATGACCAATGACCAGAGGCCCAGGCCGAGGGCGTCGCTTGGCGACCCGGGGGCAGGGCGGCCACGAGGGCGTCGGCGAGACTGTTGCCGGCCAGGGTGGGGCGGCGAAGCGGGGCAAAGGCGGAGCCCGCGTCTTATTTCTTGTTCAGGCCCAAGGCGGCGCCGATTCGGTCGAGCAGACCGGAGTCGCGCGGTTGAAGATGCTCCGGGATTTGCGCGAGATGACCGCGATGCCGGGCGATTTCCAAGGGGCACAGGCCGTCGTAGTTCCGGGAGGCCAGCACTTCGGCGCTAAGCAGGGCGGGCGGTATTTGATCGAGATAACCTTCGGCGGCGGCGGCGTGGAGGGGGGTGTCGCCGTGGTCGTTGCGGGCACGGAGCAAATCACTGGTCAAGGATGCCCGGGGGATGGCGGCGAGCTGGCCGGTCTCGGCGGCGGCGTGGATGACGGTGTAGCCGCCTTTGCTGGCAACGGTCAGGATATCGTGGACGAGGTATTCGGCCGGAATGTCGTCCAAGTGTCCGGCGAGCGCGGCGGCGTGGAGCACGGTGTCGCCGGCGCTGGTGCGCGCGAGCAGCGCTTCGCGGGTGAGCAAGGCGCGCGGGATTTGCGGAAGATGTCCGTTGAGCGCGGCGGTGTGGAGCGGGGTTTCGCCGGTGTGGTTGGCTATCGCGAACGCGGCTGCGTTGAAAAAGACAGGGGGAACGTCGTCAATGTGGCCGGCCTCGGCCGCCTCATGGAGCAAGGTGTTGCCAAGATGGGTGCGAATCGTGAGCAGCTCGGGAGTCAGGATCGAGTGGGAGAACAATCCAAGCCGGCCGTGGGCCGCGGCGATGTGGTAAACGGAGAAACCGGCGTTGCTCGTTATCGCGAGCAGGTCGTGCATCAGCAGGCGAGGCGGGAGGAGAGTGGGCGGCGTGGGTGCTTCGAAGGCGTGGTGAAGCGGGGTGTAGCCGGCCTGATTTTTGGTGGAGAAGGCCTCGGGTTCGAACAGATCGGGCGGAACCAGGCAGAGCCGGCCGTGGCGGGCGGCGAGGTGGAGAGCGGTGTTGCCCGCGGCGTTGGGCGCCAGCCAGAGGCGCCGGTCCGTGAGTTCGGAGGACGGAGCGAGGTCCTGACCGGAGCGAATCGCGGCTTGAAGGGTGGCGGCATCCATAAGGGCTGTTGCGCAGCTTGTCGCCGCGCGGGGTTTGGCTGCAAGAGCACAGCGATAAGGCGAATTACCCAAGGGGAAACGATTTGCGTGGCGACGGGGTTGTGTCGAACTTGTCGATATGACGCAGGTTCACGCCGCCGCCAACGATAACCACAAGAAGGACTCCGTTCTCGTCGTGGACGACGAAGCGCCCTTGCTTGAAATGTATAAGGCCGCGCTGGCTCCGCACTTCGACGTCACGACGGTTTCGTCGGTGAAGGAGGCGGAGTTTGCTTTGCACAAAAAGCCATACCGAGTCGTGGTGGCGGACCACTTGATGCCGGGGGGGAATGGACTCAGTCTGTTGGTGCGGGTCCGGGAGGAGCATCCGGAAGCGGCGCGCGTCTTGGTGACCGGCTTCATGAAGCCCGAAATGCTTTTGCGCGCGGTCAACGAGGCCGCCGTGTTTCGTTATCTGGTGAAACCGGTCGAGCTGCGCGAGCTCATCACCGTGGTCAAAGATGCGGCGAACAGCGTGAACTCGACCGCGGCGTAGCAATACCTGCGATCGGAGCGGGGAGGGCGACGGGCGGGATCCGCCGCCGAGTTCCGCCGGAGCGCGGACGGGTTCGAGGGCCGCGGCGATTTTCAACGCGCCGTCCCTTCCCGAAGGGACGTGCGCGTTTCCGAGGCGCGCGTTTTGCGGCGTTGGCGCGCGGGGGCGGCGGTCAGGCCTTGAGCAACTCCTCGGCGTGCTGACGCGCGCTCCTGGCGTTGCGGTCGCCGAGCATGCGCGCGAGTTCGCCGACGCGGTCGGGCTTTTGGCCGTGTATTGGTTTAATGGTGACAACGGCGCGTTCGCCCGACTGGTCCTTCTCCACCAGGAGGTGGCTGTCGCCGAGGCCGGCGACCTGGGGGAGGTGGGTGACGCAGAGCACCTGGTGCCCGCGGGCGATTTCCGCCATCTGCTCGCCGACGACGCGGCCGATCTCTCCGCCGACGTTGGCGTCGACCTCGTCGAAGACCAGCACCGGCACGCCGTCGAGATCGGCCAGCACGGTTTTGAGCGCGAGCATGACGCGGGCGAGTTCGCCGCTGGAAGCGATGCGCGCGAGGGGGAGGGGCGCCTCGCCCACGTTGGGAGAGAAGAGGAACTCGACGCCGCAATCGCCGTGGGCGGCGAGTTCGGGAAGGAGGACGAGGCGCACCTGGAATTCGGCTTTTTTGAAGCCGAGGCGCGCGATGCTTTTGGCGCCGACCTTGGCGAGCTCGCGCGCGCCTTTCTCGCGGACGGCGCGAAGCGCGCGGGCGGCGGAGAGCGCATCGCGGTGGGCGGCCGCGATCCGGTCGTCGAGCCGGGCGAGCGCGCCCTCGATGTCGCCTTGCACCTCCAGGCGGCGGCGCAGCTCTTCGCGCGCGGCGGCGACGGCGGCGAGGTCCGGACCGTGCCGGCGCTTGGCGTCGAGCCAGGCGGACATGTTTTGCGCGAGTTGCTCGGCCTGCTCGGGGTCGAATTGAAACTGTCCCCCGAGGGCGCGGATCTCCTCGGCCAGATCGTTGAGCTCGATGCTGGCGGAGTGGAGACGTTCCACGAGCGGGCGGCTGGCGGAATCGAGTTGCTCCAGCTGATGGGCTTCGCGGAGGAGGGCGCCTAGGCGGGAGGTGACGCCGTCGTCGCCGGAAAGACCGTTCTCCAGGGCGCCGCAGAGCTGGGTGAGTTCCTGGGCGCGGCTCATGCGCGAGTGGTCGCGCTCAAGGGTGGCGATGGCGTCCTCGGCGAGTTCGAGACCGTCGAGCTTGGCGAGTTGCGCTTCGACGAAGGCTATCTGGTCGGGGGCGAGGCGGGTTTCGCGCGCGAGGCGCTCGCGTTCGGCGACGAGTTCGCGCCAGGCGCGATAGGCGGCGTGATAGGCGCCCAGTTCGTTTTCGTCGCGGGAAAAGAGATCGAGCAATTCAAGCTGGCAGGATTCCTTGAGGAGGCGGCGGGGCTCGCTGGGGCCGTGGAAATCGATCCATGTCTCTCCAAGGCGCTGAAGGGCGGCGAGCGTGGCGAGGCCGCCATTGACGCTGATGCGCGGCGCTTTGTCGCGCGGCAGACTGCGTTTGAGGAGGAGGACGCCGTCTTCGCAGGCGGGCAGGTCGAGCTCGGCGAGCAGCGCGTCGATGCGTTTCGGGTTGGCGAAATGGAGCGCGGCTTCGACCTCGCAGGCGGGCGCGCCTTGGCGGATGAGCGTTTTATCGGCGCGTTCGCCGGCAAGGAGGGCGAGGGCGCCGAGCAGGATGCTTTTCCCGGCGCCAGTCTCGCCGGTGACGACGGTGAAACCGGATTCGAATTCGAGGGCGACTTCTTCGAGGAGGGCGAGGTTGCGGATGCGCAGGGTCTGAAGCATGGCGAGGGCGGTATTGAGCGGGATGGGGAGGGCGGGTGAGCCGGTGGAAATCGGAGCGCGAATGCGTCGGCGAGCGAGTGAGCGTCGCTCGCGGGGAGGGGCAAGCGGCATCTGGCGACGACTGAGGGCTGGCGAGAAAGTTAGGCGCTGTCTTCAAAATAACCCGGTGCTTTGCTAGCGCCCTGCGGGTGAGACGGAA
>CAMLQS010000338.1 GCA_946482165.1 uncultured Verrucomicrobiota bacterium
CCACCCCGAGCGCCCCTGGCAGATCGCCACCGGCGTGCTCGCCCTCGTCGCCCTCACGCTGGGCTTCACCCGCCGCTCCACCTCGAACCGGAAGGAGACCTAGGCGATGCTCAATTTTCTCATTCGCTGGTCGCTGCAACACCGCGCGGTCGTGCTGGGGCTCGCCCTCATCGTGCTCGCCCTCGGCCTGCGCACCGGCGTCCGGCTGCCCGTCGAGGTCCTGCCCGATCTCACCAAACCCACCGTCGCCATCCTCACCGAGTCTCCCGGACTCGCGCCGGAGGAAGTCGAGGCCCGGGTGACCCAACCGCTCGAGAGCTCGCTCATGGGCGTGGCCAACCTCACCCGGTTGCGCTCCAATTCCGATGTCGCGCTCTCCCTGATCTACGCCGAGTTCGGCTGGGACACCGACATCCACGCCGCGCGCATCCAGGTTCAGGAGCGTTTGCAAACCGCCCGTGAGCAACTGCCCGAGGGCGTGCAGCCCTTCATGACGCCCGTGGCCTCCCTCATGGGCGAGATCATGCTCGTCGGCGTCCGCTCCACCGTGCCCGAAGGAAAGCCGGGACACCTCGCGCCCGCGGAGGTGCGAACGCTGGCGGATTGGACGATCCGGCGCCGCCTGCAAAGCATCCCGGGCATAGCAGAGATCCTCAACATGGGCGGTGGCATCCGCCGGCTGGAGGTCCGGCCCGATCCGGCGCGGATGGCCGCGTATTCAGTTAACTATGACGAATTGTCCCTGGCGGCGGCGGCCGCCGCCGGCACCACCACGGGCGGCTTTTTGGACAAGGGCTCCACGGAAATCATGGTGCGCAATCTCGCGATGAGCACCGATCTCGCCGCGTTGGGGCGCACCGTGGTCAAAGTCGTGGAAGGCCGCCCGATCGTGCTCGCCGACGTGGCCACCCTGGCCTGGGGCATCGAGCCGATGCGCGGCGACGCATCCGTCAGCGTCGTGCCGGAAAAGGAGCCCACGCGCGGGGTGATCATGTCGATCACGAAGGCGCCGGGTTTCGATACGCGCGACCTTACCGGGAAGATCGAAAAAGCCCTCGCCGAGTTGAAACCGGCTTTGCCGCCCGGAGTCGAAGTCGTGCCTCTTTTCCAGCAGCGCCAGTTCATCGACCACGCCATCGGCAATCTGAAGGACGCGATTCGCGACGCCGGCATCATGGTGTCGATCATCCTGTTTCTCTTCCTGCTCAACGTCCGCACGACCGTCATCACGCTGACGGCCATTCCGCTGAGCTTCGCGATCACGTTGCTCGCCTTCACCTGGTTTGGGCTCTCGGTGAACTCGATGACGCTCGGCGGCCTCGCCGTCGCGATGGGCATGGTCGTGGACGATGCCATCGTGGACGTGGAGAACGTCTTTCGCCGCCTCCGGGAGAACGCCGCCCGCGCGGCTCCGCGCCCGCGACTTACGGTCATCGCGGAGGCCTCTGGCGAGGTGAGAAACTCCATTCTCTACGCCACGATTCTCATCGTGCTCGTGTTCCTGCCCTTGCTCGGATTGAGCGGCGTGGAAGGCAAGCTCTTCGCCCCCATCGCGGTCGCCACCATCCTGAGCATGGCGGCGTCGTTTCTCGTTTCGCTCACCGTCATCCCCGTGCTCTGCGCGTTGTTGCTCCGTCCCAAGCCGGGGGCCGTCCACGCCGAGGGCATGTTCGTCCGCGGCCTCAAACGCGTGGTCGAAGCCACGGCCATCGCCCCGGCGCTTCGGTTCCCGATTTCCGCCCTCGCCCTCGTTGCGGCGTTTCTCGTCGCGTGCTTTGTCCTCTACCCGGGGATGGGGAAGGATTTTCTGCCCAAATTCCGGGAGGAGACCGCGCTCGTCGCCGCGACCGCGGCCCCCGGGACTTCGCTGACGGAAATGAATCGCATCGGCGACATCATCGAACGCGAGCTGCTGGCGACCGAGGGCGTGTCCAAAGTCGGCCGCCGCCTTGGCCGCGCGGAACGCGGCGATCACGTCGTGCCCGTCTCCACCGCCGAGTTCGACGTCGACTTTGTGCCGGATAGCAAACGAGGACGCGCCGAGATTATCGAAGAAATGAATACGCGGCTGCGCCGTATCCCCGGAATATTCGCCGTGGTGAGCGGTCCGCTCGCCGACCGCATCGGCCATATGCTCAGCGGTGTTTCGGCGCCGGTCGCCGCCAAGGTCTTCGGCCCCGACCTCGCGGAGCTGCGTCGCATCGGCGGGCAAATGCAGGCCATCGCGCGCGAGATTCCCGGCTTTGAGCGAGCGAGGCTCGATGCCCAGGCGGAGATACCCCAGCTTCGCATCGAGGCGGACCGGGAGCGCGCGGCCGCCTACGGGCTA
The DNA here is from genome assembly GCA_946482165.1 of uncultured Verrucomicrobiota bacterium. The sequence goes on from CAMLQS010000338.1 coordinate 2,330, forward strand.
ACCCCCGGCTCGCTCAACGATCTCCTGGCCACGCTCGTCGGAGGGCGGGAGATCGCCGAGCTGCGCGAGGGCCAGCGCACCGTGCCGCTCGTCCTGCGTTTGCCAGAGAGCTGGCGCGAGTCTCCGGACCGCCTGCGGGACCTGCCGATCGAGACGCCGCTCGGGCCTCGCGTCCCGTTGAGCGCGGTCGCCGACCTGCGGGAAGCGCGCGGGCCGAATGTGATCTTCCGGGAAAACAGCCAGCGTCGCATCACCCTCGCGATCCGGCCCGCCGGCCGCGATGTCGGCGCCAGCGTGGAGCGACTGCGCGAAGCGGTGGCCGATCAAGTGAAGTTTCCAGAGGGCTACTTCGTGACCTATGAAGGCGAGTTTGAGGCCCAGCGCGACGCCACCCGGCGCATCGCGATCCTCGGCGCGGTCATCGTGGTGGTCATCGTCATCCTGCTGCAGGCGTATTTCCGGAGCGTCGGCCTCGCGCTCCAAGTCATGCTCAGCCTCCCGCTCGCGCTGGCCGGCGCGCTCGCCTTCACGTGGTGGAAACTCGACAACATCAGCATCGCCACCCTGGTCGGCTTCATCGCGGTGGGCGGCGTCGCCGCGCGGAACAACATCATGCTGCTCTCCCACTACCTGCATCTCATGCAGCACGAGGGGGAAAAATTCACGCGCGAGATGGTCGTGCGCGGCACGCTCGAGCGCGTCATCCCCGTGCTCATGACCGCGCTGGCCGCCGGCATCGCGCTCGTTCCGCTCGTTCTCGCCGCGGACGAGCCGGGCAAGGAGATCCTGCACCCGGTCGCCGTGGCCATCGTCGGAGGACTCGCGTCCTGCACGCTCCTGACCTTCGTCGTCACGCCAGCGGTGTTTTTCGCCTTTGGCCGGCGCTCCGCCGAGCGCTCGCTCGCCGCGCATGGCGACACGTTTGAGTAAGCCATTCCCCCGTCGCCCGTAAGCGACCGAAAAAATCAACCCGACCCTACAATGAAATCGTCCATCCTGCTCCGACTCCTGGCCCTCGTTCTCGCCTGCTCCGCCCCGGTTTTTGCCGCGCCGGGGCATGACCATCCTCACGAGCATGCGCCGAAAATCGCCGGTCCCAACAAGGGGCGCATCCTCGCTCAGCTTGAGCCCCACGCGGAGTTTTTCGTGACCGCCGAGCGGAAGGTGCGCCTGACCTTTGTGGATGATTCGGGCAAGCCCATCGCTATTCCCGAAGGCTTCACCGCGACTCTGGCGACCGGTGATCGCTCGGCGCCAACCATTCTTCAGTTTGCCAAGGAGGGCGAAGGGGCGGCCGCGACATTGCTGAGCACGACCGCTCTCCCCGAAGGCGCCACCATGCCGGCCATTCTTCGCGCCAAGCGGGAGGCCGGGGCTCAGTCCGTGACGATCCGTTTCCAGCTCAACCTCGCCCGGTGCGGCGAGTGCGAACGCGCGGAATACGCCTGCGCCTGCGCGCATTGACGCCGGCGATTCGGAATACGCCGACGGTGTAATTCCGTTCGAGAAACGGATCTGGCTTCAGGTTCTACAGGTCCCTCTTTTCACCCGCGGCGGCGACGGCGTGATGCGCCAATGGAAAGGGTGGCCAGGCCGGCAAGAAGCGCAAAGGAGGCGGGTTCGGGCACGGACGACACCTGAAAGTTATCGAAGCTGTTGACCGCGAAACCGCCGTTGTAGCCCATGAGCGTGATGTAGTTGTCCGTAAAGCCGCCCGTGCGGGTGAATGTCGCCACGATGGAGCTGTCGGCGAAGACCTCGATCTGGGCGTCGCCGGAGCCGTCGAAGGCGTTGCCGTCGCCGACGCCATGGATGCGCAGCTCGATGGCGTGCGTCGTGGTGGTGGTCGGCGTGGCGGAGTAGGTGCCGCTGCCGCCGACGCCGAAGGCCTCGTAGCCGCCGTTGTCACGGAACAGGATGCCGAACTTTACTTCCGAATTGAGAATGCCCTGGCCGCGGGCGCCGGAGCCCGATGCGCCGAAGTTGGCGTTGTCGGAAGAGCCGATCGTGATCGCGCCCCAGTCGCCGCTGGTGCCGGCGGAGCCGGTCACGGGGTCGATGTCGAAGCTGATGGAGAGATAGCCGCCCACGCCGGCGTTGATGTTGAAGTTGTGCTCGGGCGAGGCGAAGCCGAGCTCGTCGCCGTCTCCCGCGGAACCCGCGCCGACGAGCCAGAGTTGGCCGGGGCCGCCGGCGTTGCCGACCTGGGTCTGGTAGCCGCCGAATCCTTCGTTGCCGAGCGAGCCCGAGATGGTGGCGAAGAGGTTGCCCGCGCCTTGGCGCCATTGGATGTCGCCGAGGGTGCCGGATTGGCGGCCGGCGCCATATTCGAAATTGATGTCGTCGCTCTGGCCCGAGGTGGTGAAGTTGTCGGAAAAGAGGATCTGGCCGGAGACGACGGAGGCGCCGGCGAAAGCCGAGGCGGCGAGAATGGCGAGTTGGCGAGGTAGGGTCATGGCGAATGCGTGTTGGGTTGATGGGGATCGCTCACTTGCGTGAGCCGGGCCGATAGTATCCGTGATTCCGTTACAAAACAATACACCCGAAAGGGTGTGTCCCGCGGCGGCCGCAGCCCGGCTTATCGGGCGGCGACTTTGAGCCGGAGGAAGAGCCGGGCGTCGTCCGCCAATGGTCGCGTGAAGCGGACGCGCTGCACCGTGCCGTCGTCGGAGAGGAGCTCTTCGCTTCCCGCCGCCTCGATCCAGCCGGAGGCGAGGTCGGCGCTTTCCTCGACGAGGAAATCCAGGTCGGTGGCCAGGGATGCGCGGCGATAAACGAGGCTCAGCGGCGACGCGGCCTCGTCGACCCGCGGCGCCAGCTCGGCGTCGGCGAGCGATGGGCTTCCGCCGAAGGCGCGTTCGAGGAGATTGTTGAGCGAATCGCCGTCCGGGTCGGCCTCGTCGGCCGCCGGGCCGCTGTTGGCGAACGTGCCGAAGCGTTCCTGGCGCCAGGCCTGGGCGGGCGTAAGCGGACCGGGACCGAAACGAACTTTGTCGATGAACACGGTGTTGTCGCCGCCGCGGAGATTCGTGCCGGCAAATGCGATCGTGTGCGTGGCCGCGGTGGCGGTGAACGTGGCGTTGTAGTCGACGTAGCTCGTCGCCGACTGAGGCGGGCCAAAGCTCGCGACGACCGCGCCGTTCACGGCGAGGTTCCAGGTCTGGCCGTTGAGGTTCCAGCTCGCGCCGGTCGCGCGCTGCGCCGCGGCGAAAGTGACGGTGTATTT
>CAMLQS010000339.1 GCA_946482165.1 uncultured Verrucomicrobiota bacterium
GGAGGCCGAAGGGCTCGGGGTGGCCGGCGGCGGCGCGCTTGGCGCCCCAGGTGGAGGTGACGGAGCCGTTGGCCCACTCGATGAGGTCGAGCACGTCCTGAATGTAGGCGGGCATCTGGTCGAGGGGCAGGCACTCCTGGCCGATGCCGTATTTGCGGGTGAAGCGGGCGTCGGTGTTTTGGCAGGAGACGCCGGCGGCGACGACGGGGATGGGCTTGGCGCCGATGTCTTCGCAGAATTGGAAATACTCGAAGTAGCCGAGGCCGACGGTCTGGTGGTATTTCCAGATGTTGCGCTGGCCCTTGCGCTGCTCGACGGGGCCGACGGTGTCCTTCCAGTTGTAGAAATTGTCGAGGCCGTCGCCGTGGACGAGGCAGCCGCCGGGGAAGCGCATGAACTTCGGCTTCAGGTCGGCGATGGTCTGGGCGAGGTCGGCGCGGAGGCCATTGGGGCGGTTGCGAAAAGTTTTTTCTGGGAAGAGAGAAATCTGGTCGAGGGCGAGCCGGCCGAAACCGGAGCTCGACACGACGAGGCGGGCCTCGGGGTCGGTGGCTTTGGCGGCGATGCAGGCGGTGTATTTGGCCCACGATCCGGTCGGCGCGGGGAGGACGGCTTCGCCGAGGAGAGCGCCGGTTTTGCTTTCGAGGCGGACGTTGACGGGCCGGCTGGCGCCGGAGACACGGCGGGCGAAGACGGAGAAGTCGTAGTTTTCGCCGGCCTTGACGGGGATGCCGTCGAAGCCCTCGTTGCGCAGGCCGACCTGGCCGTGGGGCGAGAGCATGGTGAGCACGGCGTAGTGGGCCGTGTTGGCATGGAGGGGGCGGTCGAACTCGGCGGTAAGCGTGCCTTTGGCGTCGTCGAGGAGAACGGCCTGCCAGGAGGTGAGCGGGTGCCAATCGGGGTTGTCGGCGGCGGAGTATTCGAAGTCGCGGTTCTGCACGAGCTCGGCGTAGAGGCCGCCGTCGGCGGCGTGGCTGAGGTCCTCGAAGAAGATGCCGACAAGGTCGGGGCTGATGGCTTTGCCGGCGGCGGCGGTATCGATCGTCAGCGTGATCGGTTGGGCGAACGCGGAGGCGGACAAGGAGCCGAGGAGGGCCAGGGCGGCGAGGCGGGAGCGTAGGGTCATGGGCGGAGCGGTGGCGCGGGTGGCGGCGTGGTGCGGAAGTGGGCGCGAGCTCAGGGAGCGACGCCTTCCTTCCACTGGGCCTCGGTGACGGCGGAGGCCTCGACGATGCGGAGGCCGAAGGTGCCGGAGCGGCCGGCGGAGGCGACGAAGCGCACGGTGACCTCGCGTTTTCCGCGGGTGAGCTCGGGCGGGATGGCGTAGGCGGCCTCGAAGAATCCCTCGCGTTTGCCGGGGCGCAGGGTCGCGGGGATGCGGTGTCCGTCCACCCAAAGCTCGTGGGTGCGGCCGCGGTCGGTGCCCCCGTGTTCGGTGACGAGGGCGACGGGTTTGTCGGGGCTGACGGCCATGCGGTAGGAGAACCAGCCACCGGGGAGGGCGTCGCGCCACTTGCGGTTGCGGTGGTCGCCGGTCTCGCTCTTGTCGGAGGCGAACTTGTGCTCGACCTCGGATTGTTGGAAGCCGGGTTCGACGCGGTCGATGGTGGCGGCTTCGAGGGCGACGCGGGCGGCCTCGGCGGCGCGGACCTCGGCCTCGCGCGCGGCCCACTCGGCGGGCGTGTGGAACGGGAAGTAGGCGGCGTAGTGCCCCCGGTAAACGCGGTGGAAGGGCCTGAGGAGGTAATCGGGCCGGAGCGTGTCGGAGGCGCGGAAGGCGCCGTAGCCGGAGCCGGGCTCGGGACGGAGCGAGGCGATGAGTGCGGCGGTGTCGGCGGCGACGAGGACGGGCGGCACGGTGTCCACGCGGCCGGGGGACTTGAGGTGGTCGCCGTAGCGGCGGTCGGCGGGGTCGTTTTTCTCGTCGGCGGCCGGCACGCGGGCGACGAGCTGCATCGGGCCATACATGAGGGCGACGATCTTGCCGTCGGAATGCGGGAGGGGCTCGGTGCGCAGGGTCATAGGGAGGCGCAGCTCGATGGTGTCGCCGGCGCGCCATTCGCGTTCGAGGGTGAGGTAGGAGGAGGGCTTGGAATCGACGGCGACGGCGCGGCCGTTGACCTTCACCTCGGGGGCGGCGCACCAGTAGGGGTGGCGGAGCTTGAGGGCGAGGCGTGCGGGGCGCTTGGCCGCGATGGCGAAGCGCACGATGTCCGACTCGGGGAAGGAGGTTTCCTGTTTCAGGGCGAAGCCGCGCTCGGGCCAGTCGAGCTGCGAGGCGAGGTAGAGGTTAACCCAAAGCGTGCTGTCGTGGTGGAAATAGGCCTGCTCGGGGTAGAGCTGGGGGTTCTCCATGCCGGTGCCGACGCAGCACCACCAGGAGTCGTGTTCGGTGGAGAAGGTCTTGTAGGCGACGTTGCCGAGGGGGAGGAAGTAGCCGAATTCGCCGGGCTGGGGGCCGATGTTGGCGAGGAGGTGGTTGATCAGGCCGCGCTCGACGAAGTCCATGTCGGCGGCGGAGGGCGCCCAGGAGAAGCGCATGCCGGCGAGCTTGATCATGTTGTAGGTGTTGCAGGTCTCGGCGTTCTGCGGGCCGAGTTTTTGCGGGAACTGCCGGGGCGGGAAAAAGTGTTCGTGGTCGCCGTGGCCGCCGTTGGCGAAGGAGCGGTGGTTGACGACGGAGTCCCAGAAGGTGTCCACGCCGCGCAGGTCGGCGGGATCGCCGGTGAGGAGGTAGTCGCGGGCGAGGCCGACGAGCTTGGGGACCTGGGTGTTGCCGTGTTTTCCGTCGAGGATGTCGCGGCCCTGCTTGAGCGGGCCGAGGATGGCGTCGTGGTGGAAGACGGTCTCTGCGAGCTTGAGGTATTTGGGGTCGCCGGTGTCGACGGTGAGGTCGGCGAAGACCTCGTTCATGCCGCCGAACTCGGCCTTGAGGATTTCCTGGGCCTGGGCGGGGGTGAGTTTGTCGTAGATGCCGGCGAGGTAGTCGGCGAGGCGGCGTTCGACTTCAAGGGCCTGTTTGTTGCCGGTATGGCGGTAGGCGTCGCGCAGGCCGGCGAAGACCTTGTGCAAGGTGTAGTTGGGCACCCATTCGCCGTTGAGGTTGAAGCCGGAGGCCTTGATTTGTCCGGCGCGCAGTTCCTCGTAGATGCGTTTGTTTACGGGAAGGACGTAGCCGTCGCCGTTGGCCTGCTGGCAGGCGGCGAGTTCGGAGACGATGTAATCCACGCGCTGCTTGGCGCCGAGTTTCACGCCGGGTTCGCCGGAGGCGGCGTGGAGGGCGGCGATGGCGGAGAGGTAGTGGCCGAGGCCGTGGCCGTTGATGCCGCGGGCTTCCCAGCCGCCGTAGCGATCGGCTTTTTTGTGTAGACCGGCCTGCTCGCGAAAGCCGGCCAGGAGGCGGTCGGGCTGGATGTCGTCGAGGAGGTAACGGATGTTGACGTCGAAGCGCTCCTTGAAGGGCCCGCCGGGCAGGAGGTGGACGTGGTCGAGCGGGAAGGCTCGCGCCTGAAGTTCGACGGGGGCGGCGGCGAGGTGGCAACCGAGAGCGCCAAAGCCGAGAACCAGGACGACGAGGGAGGGCGAGAAGCGCTGCATAGGATGTGGGTGGGCGCTGATGCCGGGATGGATGTGAACGAGGGGGGACGAAGGCGCGCCTCAACGCGAATAGGCGGCCTGGAGGCGTTCGTATTCCTCGGCGCGCAGGGGAAGGACGGAGCCCTGCTGGAAGCGAAACGGGAAGCGGGCTCCCTCGATCGGGAAGAACAGTCCGTCGGCGGGATTTCCCGCAAGAAAGGACTGGTAGCCCCTTCGGCGATCGGAGAGGAGCAGAACCCAGGCGGAGGAAGCGCCGTCGATCGACAGCGGATAGCAAGCGGGGGCCTCCAAATCGGCCTCCCCGCCCAGCGAGAACCCGGAGATCTCACGCCATGGGCCGCCTAGCCGCGGGGCGGTCTCCATGAGGATGGATCTCGACTCCTGGTCCTTCGCGAAGCGGTAGTAGGCTTGGCCTGCGTGGATCACCGCGGGGTCGCCGAAGTTGCCGGGTTTTTCGATGAATGGGACGGGGGCGTCGAAAGTGACGAAATCGCGGGTGTAGCTCGCCCAGACGCTGAGTTTCGAGAATCCGTCGGTCGAGATGGTGGAGGCCCAATAGACGAGGTAGGCCTTTTTCTCCGTATCGTAAACGGCCCCGGGAGCCCAAGCGCAGCCGCACAACTCGTGGGCGACCGGGACGAGACGCGGGGCGGACCAGTTCACCAAGTCCGACGACTCCCATATGACGATGGAACGGCTGCCGGTGCGCGTGGCCCGTTTCCAGTCGCGGTTGCGATGGATGGCGAGATTGGTGGCCAGAAGATAGAACTTCCCTCCGTCGTGGGAGCGCAGCAGGAAGGGATCGCGCGCGCCCCCCTCCCCCACCTCGTTCACTAGCACGGGCTCGCCGCCGTTTAGGGCGGACCACTCGCGGCCGTCCGGGCTGAGCCCGAAATGGATCTGCTCCTCCTGCCGCTGCCTTTCCCCGCGATAGGTGACAAAGAGATAGCCGGCGGGCAGGGCGGCGACGGCGTCGGCCGCGACAAACAGCAGCGAGACGAGGAGGGGGAACAAGCGTGAACGGGTTTTCATGGTGTGCCGAGGTGTCAACGGAAGGATGCGGAGAAGGGAACGCGGGGTCAGGGCGCGAGGCGGACGGGCCGGATGCCGGCGTGGGTGGGGGTGACACGACGGATGGAGCCGTCGGGGGCGAACTCCATGCGGTCGACGCAGACCTCGCGGTGATAGCCGGCGTCGCGGCCCATGGCGATCCCCTTGGGGTAGTTAAAACGGTGATACACGATATACCACTCGTCGCGGCCCGGCATCTGGATGACGGAGTTGTGGCCGGTGGCGCGGATGCCGGCCGCGGGGTCCTTGGCGACCACGAGATTGTCCTTCGGGATCTCCAGCGGACCGAGGGGCGAGGCGGCCGTGGCGTAACGCACGCGATAGTTCTCGCTGCGGGTGTCGTCCTCGGACCAGAGGAAGTAGTAGCGCCCCCCGCGATGAAAGACCGTGATTCCCTCGCGGAAGGTCTTGTCGGGGGTCATGACGCGGATCGTGTCCTCCTTGATCGAGAGCATGTCGTCGGAGAGCTCGGCGACCGCCAGGTAGTTATTTCCCCAATACAGATGATATTTCCCGGTCTTCGGGTCCTGGAACACGGCGGGGTCGATCTGCTGGCCGCCGGGCGCGCCGGGGGGGCGCTTGGCGACGACGGGGCGGCCGCTGTCCTTGAAGGGGCCGGCGGGGTCGGAAGCGACGGCGACGCCGATTTTTTGCTCGGCGCAGAAATAGTAGTAGTAGCGGTAGCCGGCGGGGGTCTACTTCTCAATGATGCAGGGGGCCCAGGCGCGGCGGTCGGCCCAGGAGACGTCGGGGCCGAGGTCGAGGATCACGCCCTCGTCTTTCCAGTCCACGAGGTTCCCGGAGGAAAAGGCGCGAAAGACCGAGCCGTTCCAGTCGGTGACGCCGTCGGTTGTGGGATAGAGGTAGAAGCGCTTGTTTTTGC
>CAMLQS010000340.1 GCA_946482165.1 uncultured Verrucomicrobiota bacterium
TTAGCGATCCTTAGCGTATCTTAGCGGTTTATCCATCTGCGGCATTCAGGATAATCGGGGCTGATGCCTTTGATGAGCCCGGACGACATTCGTCGCACGGCTCGGGTGAAACCGTTGCGGGCCCGCCCGCGCCCCGGGCAAACTCGACGCATCAAGCGCGTCGGCGCCCGACCCCATGCAAGCCTCGCACCTCCTCCGCCTCGCCTTCGCCCTGCTCCTCGGCGCCTTCGCCATCCGCTCCGCCCGCGCGGTCTCCGTCCCCGACACCTGCTATCTGTTTTCCTACTTCACCAACGAGACCGGCGGCCTGCGCCTCGCGTGGAGCGCGGACGGCCTGTCCTACGCGCCGCTTAACAACGGCGCCCCCTATCTCGTGCCCGCCGTCGGCGGAGGGCTCATGCGAGACCCCTCGCTCGCTCGCGCCCCCGACGGCACCTTTCACCTCGTGTGGACCACCAGCTGGAGCGGCGCCGTCTTCGGCCACGCCTCCTCAACCGACCTGAAAACCTGGTCTGCGCAGCAAGCCGTTCCCGTGTGGAACGGCCACCCCGACGCCGCCGACGTCGCCTTCACCTGGGCGCCCGAGATCACCTACGACGCAGCCAACTCCCGCTTCCTCATCGTCTGGGCCTCCAACATCGCCGGCAAATTCGCCGACGCCGCGGACGACACCTACAACCCTCGGCTCTACGCGACCACGACCACCGATTTCGCCACCTTCGCGTCGCCCCGCCTCTTCTTCAATCCCGGCTACGACGTCATCGACGGCACTTTCTTCCAAGACGGTCCGACGTGGTGGATGTGCTTCAAGGACGAGACCCAATACTTGGTTAACCGGAAATATCTCCAGCTCGCCTCCTCCCCCACTCTCGACGGCACCTATTCCGGCATCACCCCAAGCGGCGCCGGCTTCACCCCGTCGGGCGTCTGGGTCGAAGGTCCCACCGTCGTCAAGGTAGGCGACGCCTGGGTCGTCATCTACGACGCCTACACCTCCGGCCTCTACCGCGCCTCCAGCTCCACCGATCTCGTCAACTGGACCGACATCACCGGCCAGATCTCCATCCCCTCCGGCGCGCGCCACGGCACCATCATCCAGGTCCCCGGCTCCGTCATTCAAGCCCTCCTGCCCCCGCCGCCGGAGCCGCCCGTCAACCTGGTCGCCACCGCCGGCCGCACCGAAAACCGGCTCTCTTGGAGCGCCGCCGCCGACGCCGAGACCTACTCGATCCATCGCGCCACCCAAAGCGGCGGCCCCTACGCGCTCGTCGCCACCGGCGTCACCGGCACGACCGCCTACGACGCCGCCCCCGAAGGCGTGACGTATTACTACACCGTCCGCGCGGTCAACGCGACCGCCACGAGCGACGCCTCCAACGAGTCCTCCGCCGCCGCGCTCCCCGCCGAAGCCCGCGCCCGCCTCCTCTTCGACGAAAACGCCGGCACCCTCGCCGCCGACTCCACCGGCCTCGGTTGGACGGGCACCTTGGTCAACGGCGCCGGCTGGACCGCCGGCCACTCCGGCGCCGCCGTCGATCTCGACGGCGCCAACGACCACGTCACCCTGCCCGCCGGTCTCGTCGAGGACCTCGGCGCCTTCACCCTCTCCGCTTGGGTGCGCCTCGACGCCGTTGCCCAATGGAGCCGCATCTTCGATTTCGGCAGCGGCACCAGCGCCTACATGTTCCTCACCCCGCGCTCCAGCTCGGGCAAAATCCGCTTCGCGATCTCCACTTCGAGCTACGGCTCCGAACAGGTCATCAACGGCGCCGCCGCCCTCCCCACCGGAGTCTGGACCCACGTCGCCGTCACCCTCTCCGGCCGCGTCGGCATCCTCTACGTCGATGGCGTCGAGGTCGGCCGCAACGAAGCCATGAGCCTGCGCCCCCTCTCGCTCGGCCGCACCACCCAGAACCGGCTCGGCCGCTCCCAGTTCAACGCCGACCCCTACCTCAACGGCAGCATCGACGACTTCCGGCTTTTCGCCGGCGCGCTCGGCCCCGCCGAGGTCGCCTCGCTCCTCGATGGCCTCTCCGCCCCCAAAAACCTCGTCGCCACCCCCGGCCTCGGCGTCGCTACGCTGACGTGGGACGCCGTCCCCGGCGCCACCTCCTACACCGTCCTTCGCTCCACCACCCGCGACGGCCCCTACTCCGCCATCGCCTCCGACCTCCCCGACACCGGCTGCCTCGACACCGGCCTCGCCCGCGACGTTCACTATTTCTACACCGTCGCCGCCGCCGGCCCCTCCGGCCCCGGCCCCTCCTCCGCCGCCACCGGCGTCGTCCTCTCCCACGACGTCTTCCTCTTCGTCTACTTCCAGGGCAACGGCGAGACCGTCTACGGCGCCGTCAGCGAAGACGGTCGCCGCTTCACCGCCCTGAACGCAGGCGCCACCCTCTTCACCCCGCCCGCCTGGCCCGGCCAAAACCTCGCCCGCGATCCCTCCGTCCTCTACGCCGAGGGCAAGTTTCACCTCGTCTGGACCAGCGGCTGGACCGGCGGCGTGTTCGGCTACGCCCACTCGACCGACCTGCTCAACTGGTCCGAGCCACTCCAGATCACCCCCTTCGTCGGCGAACAACCCAAGGTCGTCTGGGCCCCCGAGCTCTTCCGCGACCCCGTGGCGGGTGACTACAAAATCGTCTTCACCTCCACGCTCTACTCCGAACTCAACGACGGCGACGGCAGCCAGGATCCGGCCGCCCCCAGCTACGACCAACGCGCCTACGTCGTCACCACCTCGGATTTCTCCACGTTCTCCACCGCCCGCCTGTTCTTCGACCAAAACTTCAGCCTCATCGACAGCCACCTCTTCTACGACGACCGCGAGACGGTCGCGAGCGGCGACGACCGCTGGCTCGTCACCATGGTCGTCGCCGGCGGAGGATCCCCCTCCGTCGGCACCCAAGGCGTCCGCTGGACCTCCACCACCGCCTCCCTCGACAGCCCCGCCATCGCCGCCTCCTGGGACGACATGCGCAACCACTCCACCATCGTCTCCACCCAGGAAGGCCAGTCCCTCGTCCGCCACGCCGGCAAGTGGCTCCTCTACGTCGACGCCTACACCGCCGGCCACTACTCCCTCTACACCAGCACCGACCTAGCGGCGTGGACCAACGAGACCTCCGATCTCGTCATGCCCGTCAGCCACCCGCGCCACGGCACCGTCATCCGCGTGCCCCGCGCCGCCCTCGGTTCGCACGTCTCGCAAGACCTCGTGCCCGCGGTGTCCGCCACCGCCGGCGACGCCCGCGTCTCCCTCTCCTGGACCGCCGTGTCACATGCCACCGGATACATCGTCAAGCGCGCCTCCTCCCCCGCCGGACCCTACTCGGTCGTCGCCTCCGGAGTCGCCGCGACAAGCTACGTCGACACCTCCGCCGTCAACGCCGCCACCTATCGCTACATCGTCGCCGCCGCCAACGGCGACTACCTCGGCGCCGACTCCCTCCCCGTCTCCGCCACCCCGCGCAGCGGCTACCAAACCTGGAAACTCGCCCACGGCTTCTCCGAATCGACGCCCGACACCGACGCGCCCGACGGCGACGGCATCCCGCTCCTGCTCAAATACGCCGTGGGAATCGTCCCCGGTTCCCCCGCGACCTCGCCCGCCCTCGTCACCGCCGACGGCGACGCGCTCTCGCTCCATTTCGACCACCTCAACCCGCCCCCGCTCGACTACGTCGTGGAAGCCTCCTCCGACCTCCAAAGCTGGACGGCCATCGCCACGCTCGCCGCCGGCTCGTCCACTTGGACCGGCCCCGCCGCCGTCTCCGAGACCGGCTCCGGCGAACTCCTCGCCACCACCGTCACCGAACCCCTCGCCGACGCCTGGCGCCATTTCCTGCGCCTGCGCGTCGTGCTGCCGCCGTAGAAGCGTCCGCCCGCGGACAAAAACGGGCAAAGCAGTGAAGTAACGGAGATGTTTTCGTCCGGTGGCCGCGCGGGTCCCTCCGCGCGTGGTTCGCGGCCCGCCCGCGAACCCAAACCACGGGCGCAAGGACGCGCCCATCCACCTTTTCGGATTCATAACCCGCTGGTTTCGAGATGCCCTCAAGTTGTTACTTGGCTCTTCGCTGTTTTCAGTGGGTAAAGCCGAGGGATGGACCGCTAATGCCACGGCTCAAAGAGCGTGGCCAAGAAAGGTGGTTTCGCTACGCGAATGGGGAAGTCGATGCGACGGCCAAAGTCCTCGCTTTGGTCGGAACCCGGAATTCTCGTGTTGTCCCCGGATTGGAACGATTTTCGCCGAGGCCATTGGCCGATACATCGACCTCCCCAGGCAGGCCTGGCCTGCCTGCTATAAGCAGTCGCGGCCATTGGCACGCGGCTTTAGCGGTCAAACACGGCCTTTATTCATCCACCGAAAACAGCGAGGAACCTGTTACGTGGTAGCCCGGATTCACTCCGCCGCCGCGTCCACCTCCGCCCAGCGCCGCCGTTCGCACTCCGCCTCGGCCGCCGCGATCGCCGCATCCATCTCGGCGCCGTGATGGTAGCCAAAAGTGTGCCCCATCTCGTGCGTCAGGAACCACGGATTACGATAGGGCCCCATCGCCTCGCGTAGCCCTTGAAACGGCATGCTCATCCAAGGCGTGTCGCCTCCCACCTGCGCCTTCGCGTTGTGGGTGTTCTGCCGCCAGCCCACCGTCGTCCAGCGCGGCCCGTTCCGTCCGCAGGTCGCGCGATAGGCCGCGTGCGTTCGCTCCAGTTGCTCCAGATAATTCTCCCCGCGTTGCACCCAAGGCGGAGGCACCCGCACGACGAAGCGCTCCGATTTCATCTCGCGCATGCCCAGCGCCGGACCGGTGAACCGCTCCTCGCGGCCCCAGGTCCACCGCAGATCCCACACGAAGTGCTGCTCCGGCTGCGACCAGAGCTTCACCTGATCGTCCTCCAACACGCCCTCCTTCGGCGGCGGCCCGGCGCGCGACCGCATCGTCCCCGAAAAGCCCAGCTTGGACTCGGTCAGATTCACTTCCCTCCCGCCCGCGTCCAACAGGCCGGGCTCCCAATGCGAATAAAAGCGGCCGTCGTCGCGCCACAACGCGAAGGCCCACGGCACCGGCCGCAAGGCCCCGCCCAACTCCACGAGGGTGCGAGGCTCCAGCTTCAGGCGCGCCGGCAGCACCACCAGCTCCCGCCCGTCCTCGGCCTTTAGCGTGTAACTGAAAAACGCCTCCCGCCGCCCGACCACCACGCGGTGCCCGGGCCGAAAGGGCAGCTCCACGCTCGCGTCGGGAAAATCAAAGCGTGCGACCCCCGACGCGATCCGCGGCGCGCCCGCCGCCGCCGTCAGCCCCACGTTCGCCGCGCCCGCCGAGACCAGACGCAGCTCCATCGCCTGCGCCGCCACCACCCGTTTCCACACCACCGCGCTCAGCCGCTCCGAGGTCCCCGCCAACGCCAGCTGCAGCCGATCCCCGCGCGCCACATACAGCGTCGGCCCGCCCTCCCGCGGCCCCCCCCCCCCCCCCCCACCCGCCCACCCCCCCACCCCCCCCCCCCGCCCCCCCCCCCCTCCC
>CAMLQS010000341.1 GCA_946482165.1 uncultured Verrucomicrobiota bacterium
GGACTATGTCACGACTAAGATCGAGAGGGCGTTTGCTTTTGGAAAGGCGGTCATCGAGGAATCCAGAGGCACGGGGACGTCGATGGTGTCGACAAATTATACTTACGACGAGGTCCCGGCTTCGGCAACTTACGGGTATCTGAAATCCACTCAGTCTTCCGATGGCGGTTGGCAGCGCTATGAGTATTCCGGTGGAGAGTTGCGCTATACCTGGTCGCCCCTTGCGGACGCGGGTCCTGCGACCACCGATGCCGCTTTGCTAAGGTGTGTTGAGCGGGTGAAGACTGCGGTCACCGCCCATCCATTATATGGGGATGGAGACTTGATCACGACCATCGAAACTCAGGGGGGAATCGAGATATCAAGGACGCACAAATTTATACGCGCCACCGACCATACAAATCCCCTGAAGGTTGCCATTGGGCAGGAGGTCAACATCGAGGATGGCACGCACGTGCGGCACGAAATCGAGGGCCGGGCGACGGTTCCCGGCGGAAGCCGGGCTTGGGATCATTCGGAAAACCTGTTGACTCACAATTACTATTCCTTGGGTGCGGACCAGCCGGATCTGCTTGTTCGGCAAGACCGCCCCGACGGGACTATGTTGCTTGTGCGCCATTCGACGAATCCGGTTTCAGAAAACCCGACGACCGAGCGCTGGGAGGGCCAGCCAAACGCGGCTCGAACCGATATCGTGGCGGGAACGCGCACTGTCGAAGAGCGCACGGAGTTGAACCTCCTCGTCTCGGAGATCGTGCGCGATGTGGCAACGGAAGCGGGCGGAGCGAGAAACTCCGGTTTGGTGATCTCGGAGCAGGAGTATGGCAATTATGACGCGGTCGGCCGTCCTCAACTCGTCGTCCACTCCGACGGCTCCGAGGAAACTCGCGAATACAGTCCATGCTGCGGTCAGTTGTCCAAAGTCACGCACCGTGGCATCACCACCACCTATGGCTACGACGTCTTTGGCCGCCGCGAGTGGGAAAAAGTCGAGGCCGGCTCCGGCGCGAGTCTCCAGACACTCTCGCATTACTCCTACACCTACGATTCCCAAGGCCGCGTGCTCACGAAGACGCGGGTCCCTACTTCCGGCGCGGGCCAGTTGATCGAGCGCAACGTTTACGACAACGCGGGCACTCTCCTCTCCACCGCCACGCCTGCCAGCCTCGTGACCGATGCGACGCTTACCCGCGTCACCACCTACGCCTCCGCCTACGATACCGCCACCGGCCGCACCACGCGGACCGTCACCCTGCCCGGCGGCGGCACCGAGATCACGGTGACCGACCGCGCCGGCCGCACGCTCCGCCGCACCGGCGGCGCCGTCGCTCCTGTTCGCTACGAATACGGCACCGCCGCCCTCGCCGACGCCGCTCAGTGGGGCCTCGATCCGGCCACGCCGTTCCCATTCTCGCGCGAAATCAAACTCGACGCCGCCGGCGTCGATACCGCCGAGGTCATCACCACGTATTCCGACTTCCTGGGCCGCACCATCAAGACCGTCTATGGCGACGGCGCGGTCGCCCGCAGTTTTTACGACACCGCCGGCCGTCTGGTCCGCCAAACCGATCCCGATGGAGTCCAGATGCTCCACGCCTACACTCCGGCCACCGCCACTACCGGCGAGGTGCAAGTCACCGCGGTCGATATGGATCGAGACGGAGTTATCGACTACACCGGCACGGATCGCGTCACCCGCCAGACCCGCCTGATCGGGACTCGCGCGGGCACGTCTTACATCGTTGATCGCACCACCACCGAAGTGTGGGAGAGCGAACCTTCGTCCACGCCCACGACAGTCTCCGTCACCGAGACCACGCCCGACGGTCTTCGCACCTGGCAGGCCACCTACGGTCTTACCACGGCCAGCGTGACGACCTATTCCGTCGCCACCGGCCAGCGCACCGACACCACCACCTTCCCCGACACCACCTCCACCGTCCGAGTGTCTGTCGGTGATCGGGTCCTCTCCGAGACGCGCAGGGACAATGCCCCCCTCGCCGTCATCTTCGTCGCCTATGGCTACGACGCCCATGGCCGCCCCAACGTCGTCTCCGCGCTTCAAGCCGCCGGCTCCTCGCTTCCCGCCGCCGGTTCCCCGCTGGTGACCACGACCACCTACTACGCCGACGACCGGCCCTGCACGGTAACAACGCCCGATCCTGACACCACCCGCAGCGGCTCGGGCTACGACGCGCAGACCACCACCTACGCCTACGACGCCGCCGGTCGCGTGGTTACCGTGACGCACCCGGACGCCACCCAGGCCTTTACCACCTACTGGCCGACCGGCGCGGTGAAGCGGACCTGGGGTTCGCGCACCTATCCGAGCGAATACGCCTACGACGCTCAAGGCCGCGTCAAAACCCTCACCACCTGGCAAAACTTTGCCACCAGCGCGGGTGCCGCCGTCACCACGTGGAACTACAGCTCCTCTCGCGGCTGGCTCGTCTCCAAGCGCTACACCGATTCGACCGGCCCCGACTACGACTACTGGGCCTCCGGGCGCCTCAAGACCCGCGACTGGGCCCGGAGCGTGTCCGGCGTGCGCCTTCGCACCAGCTACGCTTACACCAACGCCGGCGATCTCGCCATGATCGACTACGCCGATGCCACCCAGGACGTGATTAACACCTACGACCGTCTCGGCCGCCTCAAGACCATTACCGATGCCGCCGGTCTGCTCACCCGCACCTACCAGAACGGCCGCTTGGACGACGAAACGTATACCGCCGCTACCGGATCGGCCCACCTATCCGGCCTTGCAGTTACCCGCGCCCCAGGAACCTATAATCGTCCGGCGACCCTCGGCGCCACCTCGCTGACCTCCCTGACCTACGGCTACGACAACGCCGGCCGCCTCGGCACCATCACCCAAGGCACCCGCGTGGCCACGCTCGGTTACAAGCCCCAGGTGGGCACCCACCAAAGCACCGCGATCACGGTTTCGGGTGTCGCGCGCCATGCGACGACCCGGACCAGCGATTCACTCGGTCGTATCAGCCGCATTGATACCACGAGCGGAGCCACCCTGCACGCCCGCCGCGACTACGCCTACAACGCCGCGAACCAGCGCACGGAGGTCGTGCATGAGGACAACCTGCGGTGGCTTTACGGCTACGACGCGCTGGGCCAGGTCCAGACCGCACAGAAACGGGACGCGGCGTCGGCCTTGCTTCCCGGCTACGACCACGCCTACGTTTACGACACGATAGGCAACCGCGTGAGCACGACCACCAACGGCCGCCTGGCCCTCTACACGCCCGACCTGCGCAACCAATATGTGTCGCGCACGGTGCCTGCCGCCTTCGATGTGCTCGGCTCCGCCCCGCTCGATGTGAATATGCTGGTGGACGGCGAGCAGCCCGCCCGCAGCGGCCAGCTCTTTTACAAGGCGTCGCCAGTGGACAACGCCGCCGCCCCCGTTTTCGAAAGCGTGACGATCCTTGCCGCCCGTCCCGGCAACCCCGACCAAGTCGCGACCGAAACGCGGAGCGCATTCGTGGCCCGCACGCCCGAGACCTACACCTACGACCTCGACGGCAACCTGACTCAGGACGGCCGTTGGACCTATGTCTGGGACGCCGAGAACCGCCTCGTTGAGATCGCGACCCGCGCCGACGTCGCCGCCGCGTCTGCGGGGCAGACCGGGAGCCTGGCGCCCGCGAAGCTGACCTTCGCCTACGACGCCCAAGGCCGCCGCATCCGCAAACAGGTCTTCGCCTGGACCGGCAGCGCCTGGGCCGCCGCGCCCACCAGCGACCTGCGTTTCCTCTACGACGGCTGGAACCTCCTGGCCGAATACAACGCCCTCGCGAGCAATGCCGTCGTCCGCAGCCACGTCTGGGGCCTTGACCTAAGCGGCGGCGAGCAAGGCGCCGGCGGAGTCGGCGGCTTGCTCTGGTCGATTTCCGGCACCGCCGCCCATGCCCCAGGCTACGACGCCAACGGCAACATTGTCGCGTGGGTCGACCTCGCCAATGGCACGGTCACCGGTCGCCGCGATTACGACGCTTTCGGGGAAACGGTGCTTGCGACCGGCAACGCCGCCAGCCTCCCCTTCGCCTTCAGCACCAAGTATCGGGACAGCGAAACCGAGCTGTATTACTACGGCTTCAGATACTACAACCCCTCTGCCGGGCGCTGGCTCAGCAGGGACCCGATTGAGGAACGGGGCGGGCTGAACCTTTACGGTATGGTCGGAAACGATCCGGTGCAACGGTATGATGTGCTGGGGTTGCTCTCTCTTCTTCCTCCTGATATGGGGCTATATCCATATCCTGTGTATCCAATCACTCAACAAGCGCCGTCAATGCCAAGTGGAGTGGGTGATGATCTTCTGCTTGGAAAAAATCCAGCCTCTCCCGAGCTTGCCGCAGTGATTGCCATCTATTTCAGCGGGGCTGGAAAGTATACTTTAAGTGCCAACTCTGTGCGTAAATTTGCGATTAGCCCGAAAATCGATTTTTTTCTATTTCCCGTTGCCGTCCAGAAGTGGGCGCGGGCAGTCGAGGCACGTTCAGTTTCATTTGAAGTGACGGAAACCGAAGCATTGAGGATGGGCTTTATTCCTGATGCTGGCGTCTATGACGGACTTAACGCGGACGACCTTCTGGGGCATTTCGCGATTAGGATAAAAGGGAAGGGAAAATGCACAGGAATGGGGAATTGGACGTTCAAAGGGCAGTTTAGAATTGAAGACACGTGGGTGCTGGATAAAACCTTGGGCGAAGGAACAACCGGCGGGGGACGATTCAAAAATGCTGTAGGTGCTGTGGTATCTGGTATTGTTCAGCTCACTCCCGCTGTTGGTGCAGTAGCAAGGCCGCGCCCCGTTGTAATACGAAGTGAGTGGATCGACTGGGGCCAAGCCCTCAATCCGCCAGGGGAGGCCACATGGTAATCAGGCTATTGATATTCACTTGGATCTCGATACTCATAATGGGTTGTGGCAGGGCCGTGAAGACCCAGATCAGTGTCGATCCAGTTTTATTGGGAAGCTTTCTTGGCGTAAAGGCCCCTGCCTCTGCTCGGCAGATCTTCCTCGCAGCGAGAAAATCCAAGCACAGTCTTCTCCTGCATGCTCGACTGGAGATGGAAGACGATGATTTCAAGCGATTCATTGAGGATTTGGGTTTAGTGAGAGGCGGGCAAGGAGTTCCGAATACATTCTTCCTCAAGCGGGAGGTGCCTAACAATGAGTGGTGGACTCCTCCCGCGCCTCTTGATCAGTTAAGTATGAAGGAGAAGTATTGTCCGGCTGATATTCGATTGCGGGATAATCAAACATTTAGTGTGATTAAAAGTGAAAATGTGGTGTATGTATTTGTGTTTATCGGCTCCGAACCCATGAATACAAAGCGATAGGGCTAAGAAGAAAAATAAAAAAATAAGGAGCAGAATAAGGGGCAACGGTGTCCAAAGTTTGAATACCGGATGATGGCTCGGCGTAGCAGGAAGA
>CAMLQS010000342.1 GCA_946482165.1 uncultured Verrucomicrobiota bacterium
GACCTTGAACGGGATGCTCGCGCCTTCGGCCGCGCCGGGGGCCGTCCTGCTCGGAGCGGGGCTCTTCGCCGTGCTTCTGGCGGAAAACTGCCGGGTGCCCTTCGACGATCCCAACACGCATCTCGAGCTGACCATGATCCACGAGGCGATGGTGCTGGACCACAGCGGGCCGCCCCTGGCGGTGATCCTGCACGGCGCCGCGATGAAGCTGCTCCTGTTCTCCGTGCTGCTCGCCCAGGCCGTGCTTCCCATCGGGCAAATGACGCCGGCGCTCGCCGCCGTGTCGCTGGCGGGCGCCGTGCTCGCCGTCACCGTCGGCGTGGGGGCCGTCGAGTCGTTGCTGGCGCGCTTCGCCTTCCGGCGCGTGCCGCTCCTCCTCACGACCGCCTTTCTGCTCTGCCTGTTCGCGTTGCTGCTCGCGTGGAAAGGCGGTGCGTCGTGAGCGGGACGGCGAATCTGCTGATCGGCCTCGCGATGGGGCTGAATCTGGTCGCGCTCGGCAGCAACCGGCTGCCGTCCGTCATCCGCGCGATGTCGGTCCAGGGCATGGCGCTCGGTCTCCTCCCGCTCGTCCTCGAGGCGGAGTTCGACTTGCTGGTGGCCCTGGTCGCCGTGCTCACGATGGTCGTCAAAGGATTCCTCATCCCCTCGCTGCTGCGCCGGGCGATGCGCGCCGCGCACATCGAACATGAAACCGAGCCCTTCATCGGGTTCGTGCCGTCGCTCTTGCTCGGGGCGGCCGGCACCATCGCCGCGATCGCGGCGGCGCGCGCGCTGCCGCAGCTGCCCGAACACGCGGACACCCTGCTGGTGCCGGGCGCGCTGGCCTCCATGTTCACCGGCTTCGTTCTGCTCGTCGGCCGGGTGAAGGCGATTTTGCAGGTGTGCGGATATCTGATCCTGGAGAACGGCATCTACCTTTTCGGCATGCTCCTCATCCACTCGACACCCCTGCTGGTGGAGTCCGGCATCCTCCTCGATCTGACCGCGGGCGTGTTCGTGATCGGCATCATCGTGGACCGCATCCAGCGCGCCTTCGATTCCCTCGACACCCGCAAACTCACCGTGCTCCGCGAATGAACAGTTATCTTCTCGTTCTGATTCCGCTGGCGGGCGCGGCGCTCGCCGCGATCTGGCCGAACGAACGGACGCGGCCTCTCCTGTTGCCGGCGTTCGCCGCCCCCCACGCCGCGCTCGCGTTTTGGATGCTCGCGCATCCCGGAAGCGTGCCGGACGGCGCCTGGCTGGCCTTCGATCCGATGGCGCGCGCGGTGCTGCCCGCGGTGTCCCTGCTTTTCCTCGTCTGCGCGATCTACGCCGTCACCTACCTGAAGCTCCGCGCGGAACGGCCCAACCGGACCTTTGTCGCGCTGCTGCTCGCGATTCTCGGCCTCTTGAGCGCCGGCCATCAGGCCCGCCACCTCGGGCTGCTTTGGATCACGACGGAGGCCGTCACGCTCGCCGCGGTGCCGCTCCTGCATTTCAACGCCACCCCGCGCGCCTTCGAGGCGACCTGGAAATACCTGCTCGTCGGCGGCACCGGCATCGCGCTTTCGCTCTTCGGCTCGTTCTGCCTCGGATACGCCTCGCTGCACGGCGGCGGCTCGGGCGACCTGACCTTCGCCGCGCTCGTGGAGCAAGGCGCCGGATTGTCGCGCGCGTGGGTGTTGATCGCCTGGGTCCTGCTCCTCGTCGGCTACGGCACGAAGATGGGCCTCGCGCCGATGCACACCTGGAAGCCCGACGCCTATGGCGAAGCCCCCGGCATCGTCGGCGCGATCCTCGCGGGCGGCGTGACGTCCGTGGCGTTCACCGCCATCCTGCGCGTGCGCGGGGTCGTCGACGCGGCGGGACACGGCGCCGTCGCCGACCGGACCCTCCTCGCGATCGGCTTGTTCTCGATGCTCGTCGCGGCGCTGCTGATCCTCGGCGCGCGCGACTTCAAACGCATGCTCGCGTATTCGAGCGTCGAGCACATGGGCATCCTCGTGCTCGCCTCGTCGTTCGGACGCCCGGGCGTGTGGGCCGCGCTGTTTCACGTGTGGAGCAACAGCCTCACCAAGGGCGCCCTCTTCCTGAGCGCGGGCAACATCCGCCGCGCGGCCGGGGCCCGCACGATGGACGAGGTGCGCGGCATGGCCGTCGTCACGCCGCGCTCCGCCGCGATCTTTGTCGCCGGCATGTTCGCCGTGACCGCGTGCCCGCCCTTCGGCCCCTTTTTCAGCGAACTGAGCGTCCTGCGGGCGGGGATCGAAACCGGCCACCACGCCGCGACGGCGGGCTTCCTCGCCGGGCTGCTGTTCATCTTCTTCGGCCTCACGCGGCTGGTCTTCGCCATCGTGGACGGCCGGCCGCGCACCGCCGCGAAACCCGGCGCGGCCGGCGTGCGCGAAACCGCCGGCGTCGTCCTTCCGCCCCTCGTCCTGCTCGGCTTCTCGATCTGGCTGGGCCTCGCCACGCCGGAGGTCCTGCGCGACGCCTGGACCGCCGCCCTTGAGCAAATCTTTCCCGCGCGATGAGCAGTTCGTCCCCCTTCGCCCTTCTCGCCAATGCCACCTCGCTCCCGTGGGCGGAGGTCCCGGAATGGCCCGTGGCGGACCTCGTCCGCCGGACCGCGGCCGAACTCGATCGCGGCGCCCGCCTCTGCGCCTGGTTCGGCGTGCCGGAGGATCTCGGCACGCGCGTCGTGGCGGTGCTGGCCTTCGACACCGACAACACGCTCGCGATCGCGCGGAGCACGCCGGCCCGGGGCGGCTATCGATCGCTCGCGGCGACGCATCCGCAGGCGCACTTGTTCGAGCGCGAAGTCTGGGAAGAACACGCGCTCACGCCGGAAGGGCACCCGTGGCTCAAGCCCGTGCGCAAAGCGTCGGGAGGGGCGCCGGTGCTCGCGGACTTCTTCCGCGTCGAGGGCCGCGAGGTCCATGAGGTGGCGGTCGGCCCCGTGCATGCGGGCATCATCGAGCCGGGCCACTTCCGCTTCCAATGCTCCGGCGAAGAGGTCCTGCACCTCGAGATCTCGCTCGGTTATCAGCACCGCGGCATCGAGCGCGCGGCCGTCGGCGGACCGCATCGCGCGACGATGAGCCAGATGGAAGTCGCGGCCGGGGACACGACCATCGGACACGCGACCGCCCACGCCTCCGTCATGGAGGCGCTGGCGGGCGCCGAAGCCCCCTTGCGCGCCCAATGGCTGCGCGCGCTGGCCCTGGAGCTCGAACGCCTCGCGAACCACACCGGCGATCTCGGCGCGCTCGCGAACGACGTGGCCTTTCTCCCGACCGCCTCGGCCTGCGGGAAAATCCGCGGCGATTTCCTGAATCTCACCGCGCTGCTCTGCGGCAACCGTTTCGGCCGCGGCCTGGTGAGACCGGGCGGGGTCCGCCACGACCTCGAGACCGCCCGAATGGAGCAAATGGCGGCGCGCCTCGACCTGGCGCTCGGGGAGGCGGAACGCGCGGCGAGCTGGTTGTGGGACGCCGCCGCCGTCCGCGCCCGCTTTGAAAACACGGGCCCCCTTTCGTCGAGACAGGCGATGGACCTCGGACTGGTCGGCCCCGCCGCGCGCGCGTGCGGCGTCGTGCGCGACGTGCGCTACGATCATCCCGCCGGCTGGCATCGCATGGCGCAGGCGCCGGTGTCCGTCTGGCCGGGCGGCGACGTTTTCGCCCGCGCCCGCGTGCGGGGATTGGAATTGCAGCGCTCGGGCGAGTTTCTGCGCGAGCAACTCGGCGCCGCCCCCGAAGGCGAAATCCGGCAGGATCTCGCCGCCGCCCAGCCGGACCTCGTGGCGGTCGCGCTGGTCGAAGGCTGGCGCGGCGAGATCTGCCATGTCGCGATCACCGATGGCGACGGCCGCCTCCGCCGCTACAAGATCGTCGATCCGTCGTTTCACAACTGGATCGGGCTGGCGCTCGCGCTCCGCGGCCAGGCCATCTCCGACTTCCCGGTCTGCAACAAGAGCTTCAACCTGTCGTATTGCGGTTTCGATCTCTGAGCCAAAAGGCTAAGCCGCTCGGCGCCCCGTCATGTTTGTTCTCGATACCCTCCTCCATCGTTTGAAGCGCGGCCGCGAGACCATGGCGTATCCGGACGCGCCGGCGCCCGCGTTGCCCGACCGCCACGGCGGCTCGCTGCGGGTCGAGTCCGCGCGCTGCGCCGAAGGCTGCGACGCCTGCGTCGACGTGTGCCCCACGAGCGCCATCGCGCCGCTCGCCTCGAAAGGCGTCACGCTCGACCTCGGCAAATGCCTGTTCTGCGGCGATTGCGTCGCCGCGTGCCCCGAAAAGGTCATCACGCGGACGGGCGACCACCGGATGGCGGCGAAGCGACGGGAGGACTTTATTCTCGGCGAACCGGGCAAAGAGGAGGTGCGGCTCGCCTCCGCGCTGGATGAAAAACTGCGCCGGCTTTTCGGCCGATCCCTCCGGCTGCGACAGGTGAGCGCCGGCGGCAACGGCGCCGACGAAGCCGATCTCAACGTGCTCGGCACCATCGGGTGGGACCTCGGACGCTTCGGCATCCAGTTCGTGGCGTCGCCCCGCCACGCCGACGGCCTCGTGGTGACGGGCCCCGTCTCCGCCGGCATGGAACTCGCGCTGCGGAAAACCTACGACGCGATGCCCGACCCGAAAATCGTCATCGCCGTCGGCGCTTGCGCGATCTCCGGCGGCCCGTTTTCCGGCCACGAGGAGACAAGGGACGGCGTCGGCTCCATCCTGCCCGTCGATCTATTTATCCCGGGATGGCCGCCCCATCCGCTGACGATTCTCGACGGGCTGCTGCGCGTGCTGGGTCGGCTCGAGGAAAAGCACGACCACCCGCCGGCGCGCCCGGGGAACGGCGGCGAGTGATGCCCGCGCTTCTTTCGTGCCCTTCGCGATCTTCGCGTTAAAACCCCTCCGCGAATGACCCTCCTCTACTTCGCCCAAGCCAGACGAGTCACCGGCATCCCCTCGGAAAACCTCACGCCCGCCGCCCCGCTCACGGCCGACGAACTCTGGGCCGAGATCCTGCGCCGCCACCCCGACCTCGCCCTGCTCCACCCGGTCATCCGCCTCGCCCGCAACGGCGAATTCGCCGCCGACGACGCCCTTTTTCATCCCGAAGACGAGGTCGCCCTCATCCCCCCCGTCTCCGGCGGCTGAAATCGTTCTCGTTCTCATACTCGTTCTCGTTCTCCTCGGATCGATGTCCGCGCCCGTCCCCGACCAGCCCGCCGCCCCGACCGACGACACCGCCGCCCGCCTCTCCGCCCGGCCCGGCCACCTCTACGTCGTCGCCACTCCCATCGGCAACCTCGCCGACCTCACCGAGCGCGCTCGCCTCATTCTTTCCACCGTCGACCTTGTCGCCTGCGAGGATACCCGCACCACCGGCTCCCTGCTGACCCGCCTGGGGCTTCACCGCCCCCTCGTCCCCTATC
>CAMLQS010000343.1 GCA_946482165.1 uncultured Verrucomicrobiota bacterium
GGCCGATGCCCCGAATTGGATCAAACGAGAGGGGCTCTACACCATTCGCTTGTTGGACGATGGCCATCCGTTCCAAATTGAATTTGCGGCCGACGTTGCGCCCGAAGAAATGGCGGAGTTTACGGCGCGGTTTAATCGGGAGTATTCAAGAACCGTGCTGGAGGCTGAACTTTCATCCTACCAAGGCATCGTTTTGGAGGTGGAAAAATTGCGCAGGCAGGTGGCATTGGAGGAAAGTGCCCAACGAAAGGCGCTCCTGGTGAATTTATTGGAGGAAAAGGTGAAGCGTATGCGCGAGGTATCACCCCACATGTAGCCATGTCCCTCTCTCGCGACATCACCAGCAAACCTCTCCTCCACGCCAAAGGCCTGCTCTTCCTGGTCGCAGGTCTGATCGCGGTCGGAGGCGTTCTCCTCGAATCGCCGAGGCTGCGCACCGCCGCGCTGCTCGGGATCGGGATCTGGTCCTTCTGCCGTTTCTACTACTACCTTTTCTACGTCTTGGAAAACTACGCAGGCCGAGGGCGCCGCTATGCCGGCGTCCTCGACGCGCTGCGTTACGTGTTCACCCGCCGCGAACGGTGAGGACGCGGCCTCGCCGCCTCGGTCTTCCGGGGCGCCGTCCGGGGCGGGCGCTTCGCCGGGCTTTCTCCTTTCCCGCTCGCTTCGCTCGATAAGCGGCGCGAAATGCCGCCATAAATACTTCGTGAACGCCTCGTCCGCTTCCCCCTTGGGGTCCGATTCGCTCGCGCCCTTCGCCTCTTCCGTCACCGACCGCGCCACTTGGATTCGCCATCTGGAACCGGTCGAGCTCGCGGCCGGGGAAGTGTTGTTTCGCCAGGGCGATCCGTCGGATTTTCTTTGTTTCGTCGAGTCGGGCGAACTCGCCGTCGTGCTCGAAATCCCCGACGCCGGGCGCGTGCCCGTGCGGCGTTTCGGCCCGGGCCAGTGTCTCGGCGAGATGGCGCTTTACCGTCGCGACACCCGCGCCGCGACCGTGGAAGCCCTCGCGCCCTCGCGACTCTGGCGTCTGTCGTCGTCACAGTTGCAGCAGATGGAGCGGGAATCGCCCGCGCTCGCCCTCGCGATGCATCGCCATGTCGCCGGACTTCTCGCCGAGCGCGTCGCGTTTGCCAACACCGAGCTCAAGGACCCGCTTGCCCGTCTCGCCCATGCCATCCGCGGCCTCGCGGCCAGCCGCTTCGGGGAAACCGAGTGGGATCGCGCGGCGCTCGCCAGCGCCGTCCGCCGCGGAGACGAGGTCGGCGCCGTCGCGGGCGCGCTCGATCACCTGGTGGGCCAGCTTCGCGCCTACCTGGATGAGCTCCGCACCGCGACGGCCCGCCGCGAAGCCATCGAGAGCGAGCTGCGCATCGCGGGCGAGATCCAGGCCAGCTTTCTGCCTCCCGCGCTCACGCCCGGCGAGCGCGCGCGGGTGGACTTCGCCGCCCGAATGAAACCCGCGCGCGAGGCCGGCGGAGATCTTTACGACGGCTTTTTCCTGCCCGACGGGCGGTTTCTTTGCGCACTCGGCGACGTGGCGGGAAAGGGCGTGTCCGCGGCGCTTTTCATGGCGGTGACCGCCACCGGGCTGCGCGCCCTCGCCCCGACGGTCGGCGACATCGGCGAACTCATGACGCGCCTGAATCGCCTCCTCTGCGAGCGCAACGAGACGCTTCAGTTCGTGACGATGTTCGCCGCCATTTTCGATCCCGGCACCGGTGAACTCTCCTGGACCAATTGCGGTCATCCGCCGCCCCGCCTTGTTCGGGCCGACGGCGGGGTCGAGGCGCTCGATGGCGTCCGTGCCACGCCGCTCGCCGTTTTCGAGACCAACGTCTATCAAACCCACCACGCGCGACTGGATCACGGGGACACGCTCCTGGTTTTTAGCGACGGCGTGACCGAGGCCATGTCGCCGGCAGAGGAGCTCTATGGCGACGCACGTCTCTCCGCGCTTGTGACAGGCCGCTTCGTGCCTGCCGCCTCCGCGTTGATCGATGCCGTTTTCATGGATGTTCTGGCCTACGAGGCCGGCGCTACGCAGGCGGACGATATCACCCTTGTTGCTCTGCGGCGGGTCGTGAGCTGACGAGCTTGTTCGGGTTTCGTCGGCAGCGCGCTGCGTAGGAACACTTGGCTAGGCCTGTTTATGCGTGATTGCTTGTTTTCTGGGTTATTTCCCTCAGCTTCGCGTTTGTAGTTTTTTTACGCGTGAAGTCCCATCTCCAAAGCAGCCGCCTCCATGCTCGCTCTTCCCATCGAGCAAGCGCGCGAGCATCCGCTTCGGCTCTCGCGTTGCTTGCGGCGATGTCCGCGGCCGACGCATCCGCGCAGATCAATGTAAGCGAGACGTTCAAGGGGACCTCCGCCGCGGGCTGGAGCTTCGGCGCGACCTCCGGGTCCACCACGCCTTACCTCACCGCAGGGGTGGTGCCTGGCGACACGGATGGCAATGGCTGGCTGCGTTTGACGGAAAGCGCGTCGAACCAAGCGACCTATGCGCTTTGGGATAACGCCGTTTTTTCGGTCAACGCCCAGATTCAGATCGAGATGGAGTATGCCTTTTACGACAAGGGCGTCAGCACCATGGGCGGCGGAGACGGCATGGCCTTTTTTCTGGTCGATGCCAGCGAGTCCAACTTCCAAGCCGGCGCCTATGGCGGCTCTCTCGGCTACGCGCCGCTCGACGCCAACGAGAACAACGTCTGGGACGTTAACGACAAAAGCGGCATGCCCGGCGGCTACCTCGGGTTCGGATTCGACAATTGGGGCAACTACGGCGACTCGACCGAAGGGCGCGACGGCAACTTCGCCGCGCCCGCCCAAGGCCATCAAAACACGATCTCCGTCCGCGGTCCCGACGATGGCGATGGCAACAACTCCACCGGCTGGGGACTGATCGAATCAAGCTCCCCGCTTCAGAACTTGGTCGGCGGCGGACAGATGGATTTTCCCGACCAGTCCACCCGTCCCGATCAATCCGGATCCGGCTACCGGTCCTTTCGCCTCACCCTCGACGCGAACAACCAGTTGCTCGTCGAGATGAAGTTCGACGCCGCGGGCGAATACATCGAGGCGTTCACCGCCGATCTCTCCGCATTTGACCGTCCCGAGTATTTCAAGATCGGCTTTACCGCCAGCACGGGCGGCGCCTACGAGATCCACGAAGTCCGCAACGTGAAGGTCAACATGACCCCCTGGCAGCCCGACTCCTTCGAGTGGAGCGACGCCGCCGGCGGCGACAGCTGGGCAGTGGGCGGAAACTGGGTCGGCGGCAACGTGCCCTCGACCAACGCCGACATCCTCTTCGGCGACGCGCCCACGACCGGTTCGAGCCAGCCCGTCCAGCTCGATTCCGACCGCCAGCTCAACTCCATCACCTTCGACTCGCCGTCGAACTACAGTATCAACGGGACGAATACAATCACCCTGGGGAACACCGGCGTCACCGGCCTGCCCTCGATCAACGTCAACGACTACAACGGGGCCAACGCCCGCCACAAGATCAACGTCCCGCTCTCGCTCGCCGAAAACCTGAGGATCAACAACTACTCCTTCAGCACCCTCTGCATCAACGGCAACATCGCCACCGGCGGCAACAGCATCACCACCGCCGGCTACGGCGCCACGAATCTCAACGGCGTGATCAGCGGCTCGGGCGATCTCATCGTGAGCGGCAGCTCGATTCCCAACACCGGCGCGGGCATCGTCACCATCTCGGGAAACAACGGTTCGTGGACGGGCGAGACCAGCGTCAACGGCGGCCAGCTCGTCGTCCTGGCCGACAACGCCCTCGGCGGCCTCGGCGCCGCGACGAACCAGGCGATCAACCAGAACTCCGCCGCGGGCAACACCACGATCCGGGTGACCTCCACCGTCGCCGGGAATCTCAGCGTGGGCCAGGAGGTGTTCGGCGCCGGCATCGCTCCGGGATCTTTTATCACTTCGATCTCCGGCACGGGCGGCAACCGCACCGTCACCTTGTCCAAGCCGCTGAGCTCGGCGGTTTCGTCCGGCAACACCTTCACGTTCTCGACCGGGCACACCACGGTGAATTCCGGGGGCACGCTCACGCTGCGTGGCGGCACGAACAGCGCGGAGCGACTGTTCATCTCCGGAACCGGCACCACCCTTGGCCGCGGCGAACTCGCCGGCGCGATCTACAATGACGGCGGCTCCAGCGAGCTTTCCGGAGCGGTTACGCTCGCGGCGAACTCCACGATCCGTTCGCGAGACGGCAATCTGATCATCTCGGGCAACATCGGCCAGGCCGGGACGGGACGCACCCTCACGAAGGCCGGCGACGGCGTGCTCACCCTCTCCGGCACCAATTCCTACAGCGGAGCCACGGTCATCGAGGGCGGGGCGCTGCGCATCACGGCCTCGTCCGCCCTTTCTTCCAGCAGCAATCTTCAGCTCGCCGGCGGAGTTCTTGAGATCGCGGGCGATCTCAACGGTGGCGGCACCACCGGCGACTACTCCCAGTCTCTCGGCACCGGCGGCACCAACCTCCAGTGGGCCGCGAACGCCGACGGCGGCTTCTCCGCGTCGGGCGGGGATCGCACGGTCCGCCTGAACGGCAACGCCAACAACATCACCTGGGGAGCGACCAATTTCGTCGATAGCGGCTACGCGCTCCTCCTCTCCTCCGCGTATTCCGATTCGACCACCACCTTCGCGAATGCGCTGAGTTTTAACAATGGCCAGCGGGAGGTGCGTGTCGCCGATGGTTCCGCCGCCGTGGATGGCGTCCTTTCGGGGATCCTGCAGGGCGGGGACAACAACGCCGGCACCGGTGGCTTGATCAAAACCGGCGAGGGCACGCTCTCCCTCACCGGCGCCAATACCTACCGCGGAGCCACCGAGGTTCGTGGAGGCGCCCTGCGGGTCACCTCGTCCTCCCTCCCTGGCGGCTTCGACACCTCAAACACCGGCAATAATTTTCAAGCCGTTCAGCTCGCGGGCGGAGTCTTGGAACTGAACGCCGGCAGCGCCTCGACTTTCACCCGCAACCTCGGCGCCCTCGCGACCGAGGAGGCGGTCCGTTGGGCCGACAACAAAGACGGCGGATTCGCCGCCTCGGGCGCCGACATCACTGTCCGTCTCAACAACTCCACCGCCTCCATCACTTGGGGCGCGACCAATTTCGTCGATTCCGGCTCGGCCCTCGTTCTCGGCTCCAGCAGCGCCAACGCCACGCTTGTCTGGGACAAGGGACTTCACCTTGGGAACACGACCCAGACCATCCGGGTGATCGACGGCGTTTCGTCATTCACCGGCGCCGAAGGCCGTGTCTCGCAGGCCATCACCAACGGGTCGCTCGACGTCACCGGCAACGGCCGCCTGGATCTCACGGCCAACAACACCTACTCCGGCAACACCTCCATCGTCGGCGCCGAGGTTCGCCTGCGCGATTCCGGC
>CAMLQS010000344.1 GCA_946482165.1 uncultured Verrucomicrobiota bacterium
GTTTTCTTACCCCGAGTGTGCGGTGTTGAATGGGCTGTCGCTGGCCTGGCCCGCCCTGGCCGCGCCTACGATCTGTGCTTCCTTGGGATGGGAGACGATTGCCACACCGCTTCGCTCTTTCCGCAGACTCCGTTGCTCAAGGACGACGGCGGTTTGCTCTTCGGAGGCCAGGAGGTGCCGGGCAAGGGCTGGCGTTTGACCATTACGCCGAGCGGGCTGCGTGCCTGCGGCAAGATCATCGTCATGGCGCTGGGCGCGGGCAAAGCGGAGGCGCTGCACCGCGTGCATCGCGGTCCGGCCGACGTGGAGAATGTGCCTTCGCAGGTTCTCAAAACCTGCGCGGACCGAGTGGTGTGGATGGTCGACGAACCGGCCGCGGCGAAACTCTGAACAACGCCGGTGTCGCGTGGGATTTTTGCGCACGACTTTGGCTTGGCGAGGCGCGCCGCGCGGGCGCATGGTGCGGGATGCGCCTCGTCCTCATTGCCGACATCCATGGGAACTTGCCCGCGCTCGAAGCCGCTCTCGCCGAAATCGAGACGCTTCGGCCTGATCGGCTGATAGTCGCGGGAGATATTGTCGACGGAGGGCCGGATTCCGCCGCCTGCTGGCGTCGGGTGAAGGCGCTCGGGTGCCCGGTTATTCGGGGCAACCACGAGAGGTATGTTTTCGACTATGGCACGCCGCGGGCCGATCCCGCGTGGACGTCTCCGCAGTTCGCCCCCCTGCGCTTCGCCCGCGCGGAGTTGAACGCGGCCGAAGTCGCGGAGCTGGCGGCGCTGCCACCGCACTGGAGCGATCCGACTTTGCCCGATTTGCTCGTGGTGCATGCCTCCCTTCGCGGGGACAACGACTCGATTTTTCCCTATACGCCGGAAGCTCATCTCGACCCGATGTTCGAGGGGATGGATTCGGCGGTGAAGCTGATCGTGCGCGGGCATAACCACGCTTGCTCGACGCGCGAGTGGGGTGCGCGGCGCATCGTCACCACCGGCAGCATCGGGCTGCCCCAGGATGGCAATCCCGCGGCGCAATTCCTCGTGCTCGAATGTGGCGGTTCGGCGGCTCCGTCGGGCAACGCAAGCGCGGCGCGGGAGTGGGTGATTCGTCACCGTGCGGTGCGCTACGACGTTGGCGCCACGTTGCGGCGCTTTCGGGAGAGCGGCTACCTCGACAAGGCGGGGCCGCTCGGCCGGCTTTTCTATCGCGAGATGGAGACCGGAACGCACCAGATCGTGCCTTTCCTGCGTTTTTATGGCGCGGCACGCGCCCGCGGTATGCAGTGGACGCTTGAAGAGACATTGAGGCGCTTCCTCGACGTCGGCGTCTGAGTCGCGGCGGCGACTCTCTTCAATCCGATTCCCCGAGCCGTTTCAGCGCCTCCGCGGCCCGATCGGAACCGGGCTCGAGCTTCAGCGATTGCCCGTAGGCAGCCCGCGCGGCGGGGTGATCGCCGCGGTGCTCGGCGATCAGGCCGAGCCGGAACCACACGTCTGCGTGACGTGGCTCGCTTGGCGCGGGCGCGCGTTCCAGGCAGCGGCGCAAGGCGGCTTCGCCATCGTCGAGCCGCAGACCGCTTTCCGCGACCGTGCGCCCGAGTGTGAACAGCGCGACGTAGTCGTCGGGGCGGGCGGCGAGGGCGGTGTCGCACGCGGCGAGCGCCTCGGGGAATTTTTTCTCCTGCACGAGGATCGAAGCCAGCCAGGCGCCTCCGCGCACCGGATCGATGCGGGCGATGGCGTCGGCGTGGCGACGCGCCTGGCCCAGGTCTCCTCCGGCCATCGAGGGCGCGTGCCGGTAAAAATCCACCAGGCCTTCGCGATAAGCGATTTCCTTTGGCGCGAGGGTGACGGCGCGCTCCATCTGTTCGCGCCCGCGGCGGGCGAGGCGAAGCGCGCGGATGCCGAAGCCCAATTCTCCGGCGCGCAGCATGCACTGCCCGCCATAGGCGCCGACGAGGCGGGCGTTGTCCGGATGCCTTTCGAGAAAAGGCTCGAGCAAGTCGACCGCCCGGTCGTGCCGGCCGAGACCGTGATAGACATCTGCCAGGAGAAGAGCGGCCTCCATGTTGTCCGGCTCGAGCTTCAGCAAGCTCTCCAGCGGCTCGCGCGCCTCGGGCAGACGCGAGGCGGCGAGCAGCGAGCGGGCCGAAGCCACTGTCTCTTCCGCGCGCGGAGCTCCGGCGCCGCACGCGACGAAAGCGCCAAGAAGGAGCAAGAGAGCCGGGATACGCACGAGATCACGCAAACAAAGGCAGGGCTCCGGGAGTGCAACCGGCAAAGCGGGACGAAATGGCGCACGCCGGCTTGACCCCGCCGTGTTGGGAGGCGTGATTCGCGGTATGTCGCCCAGCGTCCTGATCGTTGATGACGAGAAGCATACCCGCGAGGGCCTGCGCCAGGCCTTGGAGGACAGCTACGATGTGTCGCTGGCGGCCAGCGCGGACGAGGCGTTCAATCTGCTCGACGCGCAGCCCTTTGACGCGGTGCTGACCGATCTGAGGATGCCGGGGAAGTCGGGGCTCAAGGTCATCGACAAGGCGCTCGCGCTGCCCCAGCGTCCGGCGGTCATCATGATGACCGCGTATGGAAATGTGGATACGGCGGTCGAGGCGATGAAGCGCGGCGCGGTCGATTTTCTCACCAAGCCGGTTAATCTCGAACGTCTCGAAGTATTGCTTCAGCGCGCGCTCAAGACCAAGACGCTCGAGGTCGAGGTGAAGCAGCTGCACGAGCGCCTCGACGAGAAGTTTAGCTTCGAGGGCATCGTCGGGCATTCGGCGGCGTTGCGCGACCTGATCGACAAAGTGCGGCTCGTCGCGCCGGCGAAGGCCACGATCCTGCTGGAGGGCGAGAGCGGCACCGGCAAGGAGCTGATCGCCCAGGCCGTGCATCAGGCGAGCCCGCGCGCGCGAGCTCCCTTCGTGGCGGTTCATTGCGCGGCGCTTTCGGAAAACCTGCTCGAGAGCGAACTCTTCGGCCATGAACGAGGCTCTTTCACGGGCGCGACCGAGCGGCGGATCGGCCGTTTCGAATCGGCGGACGGCGGCACGCTTTTTCTCGACGAAATCGGGGAGATCACCGCCAGCACGCAGGTGAAGTTGCTGCGTTTTCTCGAGACGCGCACGATCGAGCGCGTCGGTGGCGGAAAGCCCATCCAGCTCGAGGTGCGGCTCGTGGCGGCGACCAACCGCAATCTCGAGCGCATGGTCGGGGAGGGGAAGTTCCGCGAAGATCTGTTTTTCCGGCTCAACGTGGTGCGGCTCGTGATGCCGCCGCTGCGCGAACGCGCCGACGATATCCCGCTCCTGCTCGCGCATTATCTGAGGTATTTCGCGAAGGAGAACGGCACTCCGCCGCCGCAGCTCGAGGCGGGGGCGCTGCGCACGCTCTGCGCCTATCGCTGGCCGGGAAACATCCGCGAGCTGCGGAATTTTTGCGAGAACGCGGTTGTTATGCACCGCGGCGAAAAGCTTACGGAATACGATCTCGATCCGCGCTATCGAGGCCTGGCGCCAGCGCCGGTTTCTTACTCCGGAGCGCCTTCGCTGCCAGCGAAGGAAGGCATGGGAACGATTGCGGGCGGAGCGGGCGCGGGCGTCTCCGCGGGACCGTCTACGCCGCTTGCGCTGCCGGGGCCGCTGGGCTCTTCGCTTTCAATGGAGGAGAACGAACGGAGGCTCTTGCGGGAGGCGCTGTTGAAAGCCCGGGGTAATCGCACGAAAGCGGCTCAGCTCATGGGCATCAGCCGCCGCACTTTGCATAGGAAACTCGCCCAATGGCCTGAGCTGGACACGGTGGACTGAACCGGTCGGGCACGAACGCGTCGGGGGAGGCGGGATCCGGATTTGCGTTTGCCAGTCGCGGCGGGCCCGGACAGCACGAAAGCACCCTTTATGCGTGTTCCCCCGCTCATCGCCTCCGCCGCATTCGCGACTTCGCTGCTCTTCTCGTCTCTGGTCGGAGCGGAAACGATTCGACTCGCCGGCTCCGATTTGCTCGCCGAGGCGCTCCGTCCGAACCTGAACGAGTTTGCGAAGCAGAACGATCTCGACCTCGCCCTCGATCTACGAGGCAGCCGCCTCGGCCTCGAGTCCTTGCAGGGAGGCAAGGCGGATCTGGCGCTGCTCGTCTTTGCGGAGCAGGATCCGAAGCCGGGTCCGGAATTCAGCAGCTCGATCTGCGGATACTTGACCAGCGTGATCGTCGTGCCCGCGGATATTTCTCTCAATCAGATCAGCTTTCCGCAGCTCGCGGGTATCTTCGGCGCGAACGAGCTCACCAACCACAAGCGTTGGAGCGACGTGGGCGCGCTCGGGAACTGGGCGCCGCGCACTATCTCCGCTATGGCGCTTCGCCGGAGCGCGGGGCTCTCGCTTGATCTCTTTCGCTACAATGTTCTGCAAAAGCCGGAGTTGAAGCCAACGGTCGCGCAGCTGGAAGCCCCGGCCGACATCTATGCCCGTCTGACGGGCGAGGAGGGTGGCATTGCGGTTCTGCCGACTCCGCCGCCGGCCGGTTCCAAGCTCAAGGTCTTGCTCGTCTCGAAAGGCACGCGTGCGGGCGACGTGGCCTATCCGCCCACCGCGGAGAATCTGCACACTGGCGACTATCCGCTCCGCTTGCCGGTGCACGTGGTTTTCCGCAAAGGCGAGGCGGCCAAAGTCGGGCGGGTGATCAAACATCTTCTCGCCGACGAAACGGTCCCGGTGCTGCAAGCGGCCGGTGTGGTTCCGCTCCCCGTCCAGGCGCGCAACCAGCTCGTTTTTGATATCGAAAACAAGTAACCCAAAAAAAACGAACTTCGCGCGAAAAAGCTATTGACCGTAACGCGCGGCGCTCTTTGCTCCGTCTCCCTCAGTTGGTCATGCAGGCGTAGCTCAGTTGGTAGAGCACCACCTTGCCAAGGTGGACGTCGAGAGTTCGAGTCTCTTCGCCTGCTCCATTTTAAATGGAAGCCCCGGAATCTAAAAAGGTTCCGGGGCTTTTCGTATTCGAATTCTGGGCACAGCTTCTAAAGAAAGGTGCCTGTGGTTCTAAAATGCCGCCAATGAACGGGGAAAACGCAGATGAATTTCCTTCGTCTTCGCCGGTGATCCCGAAGCCTCGCGCGCGCACGCGCGATGTCTGCGCTTATTTCTGTCTCACGCGCGCGTAGCTGGGGTCACGCGCGCGCGTATCGGTGCAGGAGTTCAGTGAAGAGAGGACAACGCCTTCACCTTGGAGCGTGGATTAACGGGAAGGGAAGAGGGGGACGAAACTGACAAAACATATGCGTATTCATCTTGTCCCTACCCCCACGGCTCACGGAATGGCTGACGGAACTGACGAAAGCTCTGCCACGGCTCCCATAGGCGCCGGTCTTGTTGCGCTACCACCGCTTCGCCGAGGCGGACGACGCGCGCCTCACGCACGAGCCCGA
>CAMLQS010000345.1 GCA_946482165.1 uncultured Verrucomicrobiota bacterium
GGTTAACGCCGGCTTGGAAGAAAAGGGAGCGTTGGGGACGTTTCTATGTCGGGAACTGACGGGAAAAAGACGATGAGGCGTGGCGTCTAGGCAGACCTCCCGTTTAAACGTCTGCCTTCCTCAAATTTGACAGGCGCTCAGAGGTAAAATGGGGAGCGGAATCTGACTTTGAGGACCTGTGTGTATGGAAAACAAAACTCTCTCCGACCGCCTCTCGCCCGATGCGGTCGCCAAGCGTTACGGGGTCCACAAGAAGACCCTTCAGAAATGGATGAAGAAGCGGCTTATCTCGTATGTGAAATTAGGGGGGGCCGGTGGCCTTGGTCGTTCCATCGTCTTCTTCCGTGAGGAAGATCTCGCCAGCTTCGAGAATCGTTTCCGCCGCCGCGCGGTGGGTGAGACCAGCTAACCGCGAGAGCTTTCGAATTCGATGATCGCCGCCACCCATCCCGGCCTCGGCCTCCTCTCGCCTCAACTGATCCCGGCCGTCCAGCGTAAGCTAGCGTTTAAACGTTACTACGACGCCCTCGCCCAAGGTGACGAGGAGGAGGCCGCCGACGCCTTTGCCAACTGGCAACGCCTCGGTGGAGTTGTCGTTGTCCGTCCAATCGCCACCGACAGGGGGAAGGGAGCAGAAAATGAGTGAACGCGACACGACCGTCTTTCGTAGCCCCAAGGTGAAAGAGTCGGCTACCCGATTCGTTGCTATCGACAACGCCACCATCCAAGATCCGCGTCTGAGCTTTCGTGCTCGCGGCGTGCTCGCCTACGTCCTGTCGAAGCCGACGACTTGGGAGCACAGCGCCGAGTCTCTCGCGGCAGCATCCACCGAAGGCGTCGAGGCCATTCGCAGCGCCCTGCGCGAGTTGGAGCGCCTCGGATTCGCAGAGTTTAAGAAGCTCCGCATCGACCGTGGGAGGTTCAAAAGCGTTAGGCTCTTCCGCGAGTCACCGGGTAGCAATTTACCGGACCCGGCCCAACCGGACCCGGAAAAACCGAACCCGGTTAACCCGAGGCCGGCCCAACCGGACTCGGAAAAGCCGACACCCAGTGAATCCGAGTCCGGTTCAGCCGACCCCGGGCAAAGCCGACTCTCCGAAAACACAGGTTCCGAGAATACGGTTTCTGAAAAGACGGAGAGGGAAAAAGAAAACACAGAGACGAAAAAGGCGGCTGGCGCCGCGGGAGGTGCGGCCGATGTGCCATTGCCCTTCGATTCACCGGAATTTGTCTCGGCGTGGGGCGACTGGCTCGCCTACCGTCGCGAGCGCCGCCTGACCGCCTACAAGCCGACATCGCTCAAGGCTCAGTTCGCCGAGCTCGCGGCGTGGGGGGAAGCCGGCGCCATCGCCAGCATCCGCGAGTCGATTCGCCAGCAATGGCAGGGGCTCTTCCCGCCCAAGGCCTCCGCCAATGGAGCCCGCCCGTCACACATCACCGCCGCCCCCACTGCCGCTGACCACGCGAAGGGCTTCTTTCACGGCGTTTAAACGTAACTAGAATTCAAATACCATCAGTAACCGATTGGCGATGAGATCTACAATTCCCCTAACCACGCGCACAATTAGCGGCGAAGAAACGGAGCGTTTGTTCAATCCTCTCGTCGAACTGCATGGTTGGCTCCTCTACGGAGACGATCCGATTACGGGTGAGCTGATCGAGGCTGAGATCATCCAGCGGACGATTGCCGCTGCCTACGTCGTGCGTCGCGACGCACTGAAGGGAAAGCGACTTGACCGCATTGCCGCGGAATACGGGTGGACTCCTGAGCGTCTCCACGGGTTAGCCAGCGGATTCGCCGCCCGCTTCCGGCTCCCCTACGCCGACCTCGCAGAGGCGATGCGGCGTTCGACTCACATACGATGACGGGGGAGCGGCCAGCCCCCAGCGATTGCGGCGCGTGGAGAACGATGCCGAGGGTGCCAAGCTCGATTGGGACGGCACGATAGCGTAGTGTGACTGTGAATACAAAACACCTCGCTTGTGAAAATGTAAAAGCCGCTGCCGAGGTCCCCTACCCCGCACCCACCCCCCGGGGAAGGAATCTCTTTGCAGCCCAGCCGCTACGGGGGTTCGGCCGGAGGCCCGCTATCCGGGAGGGGATGCAACCCCCGAGGGTGAACCATGAACCGGCGAGCGGTCGCGGGAAACGGCAGTGAATCGGCAGCCACTAGTTTTGACACCATGCAGGTTAGTAGGAGAACCCAATGAACCTACCATCCAACCCATCCAACGTCACAATCCAGCCCGACGGCACTGTCAGCTTTCGTAGTTTTCTGACTCTACCGGGCTTTGCTGCCGAGGTGGGCAAATGTGATGAAACAGTCGCCCGCGAATTGACCATGCGTGGCCTCCTTCCCGATGGAGTCGTTCAGTTCGGGCGCCGCCGCGTGCCGATTTTCGACGCGACTCGTGTGCCTGATCTGCGCGCGGCCCTCGGCCTGTCTGCGAGCGTTTAAACGGCGGCGAAACGACTTCCCACCTACCTAAGCATGTCCCAACTAAATCAACAAGTGGCCGAGGCATTTGAGGCCCTTCAGGCTAAAAATGGAGGTCAGGTTTTCACGCTCGCCGAGCGGTTACAGATTCTCTCATTCGCGGTCGGTGCGAAGGCATACAGTGCCACAAGTTTCAAGGCGGTTATGCACCTTGGATTGGCCGCGACGTCGGCTTTCAAGGCGGCAGACGAGTGGCGGAACCAGCACACAAACCTTTCGCCCACCGAGCGCGTTCAGCAGGCGATTGATGATCTCACGTTGGCTTACGCCCGGATCGGTGAGTTGGAGAAATTACACGGGGCAGGTCATCCCGACGACGAAGATGACGACGAAGTGATTGATAACGGCGCCATCACTGCATTGACCACGGAACGCGACGCCGCCCGCGCCCGTGTAACCGAGCTGGAGACACAAAACCGCACGCTGACCGCGGAGCGCGACGCACTTGTCGCCAGCCGTGCCACCGCCGAGGAGATCGCTCGCCGCCAGCTCAACAAGGTCGGCCAACCCAGCCCCCTCGGCGCCGACACCAACGGCGGAAAGAAGGACGAGAGCAAGATGACGCTCACCGAACGCGCCCAAGCCGCCATCGACGCGAAGCAGGGAGGTGTCCGATGAACGGCCCTGCTCCCCTCGTTGATCGCATTCGATCCGCTCATGCCGTGGCCAATCAAAGCGGCGCCTACCCGCCGCTCCCTCCAGCGGGCCACCAAACACTCACCGAGATCGCGGCGGAGGCCCTGGGGGTGACGCTCCAGACGCCCGCCCGCCACTCGGAACTCGATGTTCATGTCTCCGACGTGAAGCCCGGTTCACTAACCGACCGCGCCATCAAAACCAACTCCACCAAAACCTCAAAGCCCGCCCGCATCCAATGAACACGTCCAGCATCGTCAGTCAGAAAGCCCACACCGCCCTCGTTCAGCGACTCCTCGCGACGCAAGACCCCGAAGCTGCCCGCCACGCCGACGCGACCCGCCGTCATGAGCATGAGCGTCTTCGATTGGCGTTGAGCCAGTCACAAGGCGTGCGTGATGCCGCAAGTCAACATCACACGAGCCTGCTCTTCGCCCGCCGTTCCGACACCGCTACCGCGCTGGTCGAAAGTCAGGCGAAGCTCGACGTTGCCGAAGCCGAGGTCGCCAAGAGCGCCGAGGCCGTCGCTTCCTTCGAGGCGGCGGAGCAGATGCGCAAGCAAGGTCCTATCGGCGAAATCGTGATGCTGCTCACTATCGCCCACGACGAGGAGCGTGCCGCGCGCATTGCAGCTGAAGCCCGCATCGCCGCTTTGGAAAAGGCCGTCGGCATTTCCTCTGCTTCGCCCGCCGCGACGAAGCCATAACCCCTTTCACTTGCCTTGAACATCGGTCGCGCCATGCGAGAAGTCCCTCTTCCTCCGGAAGGGTGGGCCATCTTACCAATGACTTTCCTCCGCATCATGTGATGTGGAGGCTGATATGAGAGGCGTGTGTGAAAAGCGCCCCGCTGTTCTGAGAAGTTCGGCGGGGCGTAACCATTCTATAACTACAGGCCGTTTAAACGATGAGCGTCATCACCACTACGATTCGGATGGAGGACTCTCAGTTCTTCTCCCACCTGAACCAAATGGAGGCGCGGTTGGCCGCGCTCGCTGGCAATTTCGCCGGCATCGCCGGACGGATGGCCATGGCGTTCGCCCCGGTGGCGGCTGGGGTCGGCGGTGTCACGCTCGCCCTGCTTGGCATGCACAAGGCAGTCGATGAGGCGGCGAAGATGGAGCAGCTTCAGACCTCGTTCGAGGTTCTTATCGGCTCGGCCGACGTCGCAAAAAAGACGCTCCAAGATCTCCAGCGTTTCGCCGACGAGACGACATTCCAGATGCCCGAGGTCGCAGGCGCGGCGAAGCAACTCCTCGCCTTCGGTGTCGGCGCCAAGGACGTGGTGAACACCCTGCGCATGCTCGGTGACGTCGCCGCAGGCCTGAACATCCCGCTCTCGGAGCTGACCGACGTCTACGGCCGCAACCTCGTCCAAGGGCGCCTCTTCTCGCGCGACATCTACCAGTTCCAGAGCCGCGGCATCCCCATCGTCGCGGCCCTCGCGAAGCAATTCGGCGTCGCGGAGAACGAGTTGATGGGGCTCGTCGAGGCCGGACAGGTCGGCTCGGAGCAGATGGTGAAGGCCTTCCAAGACATGACGAAGGAGGGCGGCTTGTTCTCGGGGATGCTCGCCCGCCAGTCGCGCACTTTCAACGGCCTGATGTCCACCCTCGCGGACAACATCATGGCGCGGTTCCGTGAGTTCGGAGAGCCAATCATTCAGGTGCTCAAGCCGGCGGTGGAAGGAATTATCGAGCGCGTGAAGGAGATGGGGCCGGCCGCACAGGAGTTTGGCCAGCGCGTTGCTCGCGTCATCGCCGGCCTTCAAGCGGCGTTCGCATCCGGCCAGCTGTCCGACGTCGTTGCCACGGCGTTGGAGCTGGGTTTCGGGCGATGAACGCGTTCGCAGGCGGGCTAGAGCGTGTTTTAACGACTTCCACAACGGCGCTGTCGATTGCCATGGGCAGCCAAGATTTTTGGGCGGGGACGGGCAAAGCCCTTTTAGGTGTAGCCGCCCAATTCGGCGCGGCCATCCTCCGCGCCTTTTCGGAGCCGCTCGCCTACGTTCAGGCATTCATGGAGAAGGCCATGGACATCGAATCGCAGGGCGAGAAGGACCTTGCCCGCGAAGCCGCAATCAAGCGCCTCCGCGAAACCGACAGCCGTTTCATGGGGAGGAGCGACGAGGACCTTCGGATTCAAAGTCGCTACGTCGGCATGGCCTACAACCAAAAGGTTGATCGGGCGGTCCCTGTTAGCTCGGGAGACTACGTCTTCAGGCAGGCCATCGAAGCCGCGGTCGA
>CAMLQS010000346.1 GCA_946482165.1 uncultured Verrucomicrobiota bacterium
CCGTGGCGAAACGGCGGAACCGTTTCTCCGCCCGCCCGTCCCTCTCCGTGGCGAAACGGCTCCGCCGTTTCTCCGCCCGCTCCGCGTGCTCATGGTGAACGCCTTCCAGCCCCGCCTGCCCGACGACGACCTGCCACTCATGCGTCTTCTCGGCGCGGCGCTCGCCGACGAGGGCGTGCAGGTGGAGTTCGCGCAAACCGCCCGCCCCGATCCGCGTGGCTTCGACCTGGTCCACGTCTGGAACACCGCCTTCCCCTTCCAAACGCTTTCTCAGCTCAATGCGATCCGCGTCGCCGCGCCCGGCATCACCGTCTGTCTCACCCCGCTCTACGCCGACCCGCGCGAAGCCGCCTGGGTCGCCTCGTCGCTCGGAGCCCTGTTCCCCAACGGCTCCGCCGACTCCCAGACCGAGACCCGCCTCCGCGCCTTCGCCCGCGGCCTCAATCCGGTCTCCGGGGAAACCCGTCCCGCCCCGCGCAGCGTTCATCTGGCCCGCAAGCCCGCCGAGGCCGCCCAAGCCCGCCTCCTCGCGCTCGTCGACCACGTGTTGCCCGCCAGCGGCGCCGAATTGGCGGACCTCCGCCGCGAGCTCGGCGCGAACCCCGCGCACACGCTCCTGCCCTTCCCGATCGATACCGCGCGACTGCTCGCCGCCACGCCCGACTGGTTCCACGCCCGAAACCCGGCGCGCGATTTCATCCTCTGCGTCGGAGAGCTCGCCCCGCAGAAAAACCAGATCCTGCTCCTCCAGGCCCTGCGCGGCACCGGACTGCCGCTCGTCCTCGTCGGCCACCACCGCAACAGCGACTACGTCGAGCT
This sequence comes from uncultured Verrucomicrobiota bacterium, assembly GCA_946482165.1. The sequence goes on from CAMLQS010000346.1 coordinate 820, forward strand.
CTGCCAGCGCAACGCCACCGCCGAGACGACCTTCATCGAACACCTCGAACCCGACGAACTCGCCTCCGTCTACCGCGCCGCGCGCGTCCACGTCGCGCCGTCCTTCCTGGATTGCCGCTTTCAAACCTCGGTCGAGGCCGCCATCGCCGGCTGCAGCCTCGTCGCCGCCCGTCGCCCGGCGGAGCAGGAATACTTCGGCAACGTCGCCGTCTACTGCGACCCCGCCGACGTCGCCTCGATCCGCAACGCCGTGATCACCGCGCTCCGCGCCCACCCCCTAGTCGCCGAGCGCCGTCGCGCGCTTTCCGCGCAACTCGCCGAACGCTGCGACGCCGCCGCCGTGGCGCGTCGCTTGCACGAGACTTACCGCGGCCTTCTCAAACGAAACGTCCCCGCGCCCGCCGAGGCCACCGTCGCATGAGTGACACCCGCCCGCTTGTCGTCCTCGACGCGCCCGGTCGGGCGCGCGAGATCTTTGGCGACGCGCCACGGCGGCTCGACCGCCCCGTCGTCCATGCCGACGACCGAGACGCCGACGCCGTCCTCGCGCTGGACCCCGCCGCGATCCTCTTGAGCAGCGAGTGGACGCACGAATGGCGTCTCGTCTCCGCCGTCGCGCGACGCGCGGGCGTTCCCGTCGTCTACGTCATGGATGGCGTGCTCGAATGGTCCTACGTCTGGAACAACCTCAGTTTCATCCGCCCCTGGGGCACGATGCTCCAGCCGCTCCTCGCCAGCGATCTCTGCGTCATCGGCCGCCACCCCGCGCGCATCCTCGCCGCGATGGGTCTCGCGGAACGCATCCACGTCGTCGGCCTGCCGCGCTTCGATTCGCTCCCGCGCGAACGCGTCGTCCGCCCCGGTTCGCGTCCCCGCCTGCTCGTCGCCACCGCCCGCACCGCCGGCCACGACGTCGAGCAACAGATCATGGCGCGCCGCGCCCTCCGCGATCTGAAGGACTGGCTCGACACCATGCCGCAGATCGAGCCCGTCTGGCGAATCGCCGCCGACCTGGCCGAGGACATCGGCGTCATCTCCGACGTGGGCGGCGGATTCTCCGAGGTCCTCTCCTCGTGCGCCGCTCTCCTCTCCTTCACCTCGACCTGCGTCCTGGAGGCGATGCACAAGGGAGTCCCGGTCGCCCAAATCGACTACCGCGCCGCGCCGCCCTATGTGGCGAGCGCGTGGGAGATTCGTTGCGCCGATCACATCCCCGGCGTCGTGCAGGAACTGCTTTATCCGCCCCCGCAAAAACTCGCGTGGCAGGACGCCTGTTACGCCGACGAACTCGAACGCGGTGACTCCACGGCGTCCCTCCTCCGCGTGCTGGTGGAGGCCATCGCCCGCCCGCGCGTTCCCGGCGGTCAACTTCCCCCGCCCGCGCCAGGACGCCCCGACGGCCGCCTCGATTACCGCCAGGTGCATTCCGAGCTCAGCGCCTTCTCCATCGGCTCGGCGCCGGTGCTCCAATACGAGCTGGCCGCCGCGCACCACCTCCTCCGCCACACGCGCAACGAAAAGGGCTTTCTCCAGCGCGACGCCATCGAGTTCGCCGAAGCCCTCGCCGGCGCCGACGTCGCGCGCGCGCGCCATTTTTCGCTCGTCGACCAACTCCCCGGCGCCGGGCGCGAAGGAGAGGCCGCGGTGGAGTTTGTCGGCATCGACGGCCGCGGCGTGCGTTCGCTCGTGACCGGATCGCCCGCGCGCCTAACCTACGCGATCCCGGGCGGCCGCGCGGGCAAGCTCAGCCTCGCGCTTTCCCTGCATCCCGCCGACTGGACGCACCCCGATTCCGGCCCCTGCCGTTTTGTCGTCTCCGCCGACGGGCAGACCCTGCTCGACGCCACGCTCGATCTCCGCGACAGCCCCGAGGACCGCAAGTGGTGGTGGTTCGAGTTTCCCGTCCCCGCCGTCGCGCACGGCGCGCATACGATCCGCCTGGAATCCGCGGGCGTCGACGGCCACGCCCGCCGCCGCGCCGTCTGGCGTTCGCCCGCCTTCGTCTGGCTGGAGGAGCCGGATAACGCCGACGCCAGCCCCGGCTTCCGACCCCGTTTTTCCGCCGGCTGCGAATTCTACGTTCCCGGCCGAACCGTCGCCTAGAGCCCGTTCCGAACGCGTCGCCAACCTTCGAATACGCCTCCGCCATGCCCATGCTCGCCGCCCCCTCGCCCGCCTCCGACCTCCCCTTCGCCGACGGGCCGCTCGCCGCGGAGGCGTTTGCCGGGAAGGCGCCGCGCCGGCATGACTCCATCGACCCCTCGCTCGACGCGTTCCGGCGCCAGCTGGGCGGGTTTTTCCGGGTCGGCACCCTGCTCCAGCTCGACTGGGCGACGCCCGCGGCGGTCGATCTCGTCTGGCACGATCTGCGCCGGGAGTTTCCGGTTTCGCGTCGCCTCGCCTCCGGCGAGCACGGCTCACGCCTGCCGTTGAAAGACGATGTCGCGGAGCTGGTCTTCAATCTCGGCAGCCTCGCCACCCTCGACGACCTCCGCCTCTCCGACGCCCTCGCCGAGCTCGCCCGCCTCGGCGCCGGCCCGGCCTGGATCGCGGTCGAGGCGACGCCCGGGCGCGACCGTGTCTGGTGGGAAGCCCGTTGCCTCGAGGCCGGCTTCCGCAAACATCCGCTCGCCCACCGCATCGTGCCCTATGAAGACCTCGAGACCGAAGGCGGCGCGATCGTGCTCGTGTTGGAAAAGCTTCCGCCCGCCGCCGCGCTCGCCCATCCGCTCTCCGTCCTCAAGGCCGAGCGCGACCTCCACATGGACATGCTCCGCGAGCCCGGCGTCCGTTCCGACGCCCACCTCGCCCGCTACACGCTCGCGCGCGAACTCGTTTCGCCGGGCATGGTGGTCCTGGACGCAGCCTGCGGGCTCGGCTACGGCTCGGCCATCCTCGCCGCCGGAACGGACGTCGCGCGGGTCATCGGCGTCGATTGTGGCGACTGGGCGGTGGACTACGCGCGCCGGCACTACTCCGCCACGCATCCGGCGACGGAGTTCCACGCCTGCGACGCCACGCGGCTCGCCTTTGTAGCCGACGCGTCGGTCGATCTCGTGGTGAGTTTCGAGACGCTCGAGCACCTGCCCAATCCCCTGCGGCTGCTGCGCGAGTTCGCCCGCGTGCTCAAGCCCGGCGGCCGTTTCATCGGATCGGTGCCCAACCTCTGGATCGACGAGCACGGGCACAACCCCGTGCCGTATCACCTGCACATCTACGACCACGAGCAGTTCGAGACGCAGGTCGCGGCCTTCTTCGACTGGCGCCGGCTGTTTCGCCAGAACGCCGGCGGCGGCTGGAAGCGCCCCCAGCCGCGCATCCTTCGGGAGATCCCCTCCTGCCTCCCGACCGAGGAAGATTGCCGCGACGCCGAGTGGTGGATCGCCGTCGCGGAAAGCCCGGCGGCCCGCCTGCCTCGATAGGTTTCGCGTGCTCGCCAGGGAAGCACGATCCCGCGCCGTCGACGAAACACGAGGAACTTTGCCGGACCAGGTCGGCCGCGGTGAAGATGGGCGGGGTTCGTCGCGGAGAAAGTGAGCGCCCAATCCGGGGCGGCGCGAACCACAGCGGGACGTCGAATGGCGGGGCCGGCGGGCGCCGCCTCGGCGAGCACTTCCCCCGGGGCGAAAAGAAACGCTGAAGGGGCTGGCCGAGCGGCGATCCTCTTCCCCACCCTTCGCGCATGTCCGAAATCATCGGCACCATCCGGCCGTGAGTGGATAGAAAACCACTTCGTGAATCTCAACGCGCGCAAAACCAAGGCGGACGGCCCGAGCCGCGCCGAGACGTCGCCCTCCCTCCGCTACGCCCGCTACGTCGCGCTCGGCGACAGCTCCACGGAGGGAGTCGACGATCCCGACGGCGCAGGAGGCTACCGCGGTTGGTCTCAACGGCTGGCCGAGCGCGTCCATGGCGCCCAAGGCGGCGGCTTGAGCTACGCGAACCTCGCGGTGCGCGGCCTCACCACCGCGCAGGTGCGCGAGGGCCAGCTCGCCGCCGCGCTCGCGCTGCGCCCGGATCTCGCGACGGTGTTCTGCGGCACGAACGACGTCACGGCGGTGCGCTTCGATGCGGCGCAGGTGGCGCGCGACATCGAGGACATGCAACGCGCCCTGATCGCGGGCGGCGCCACGGTGCTGAGCTTCACGTTGCCCGACCTCACTCCGCTGATGCCGCTGGCGCGCCTGATCGCCCCCCGCATCGCGGCGCTCAACCAAGCCCTCGCGCGGGCCTCGCGAAACACCGGCGCGATCCTTGTGGATTTTGCGGCGTATCCGGTCGCGACGGATCGGCGGCTGTGGAGCGAAGACCGGATCCACGCCAACTCCGACGGCCATGCGCGCATCGCCGAGGCGCTTGCCGAGGCGTTGAAGCTACCCGAAAGCGACTCCGCCTGGCGTGAGCCCTTGCCTGCGGCCCCGACCCGCACGCGCCGACAGTGGCTGGCGGGGGAGCTGCGCTGGGGGCGCCGGCATCTCCTCCCCTGGGTCTGGCACGGTCTGCGAGGCACATCCGCGGCGGACGGACGCGAGTAGCGCATCGCGATGAACACC
>CAMLQS010000347.1 GCA_946482165.1 uncultured Verrucomicrobiota bacterium
TCCCTAAAGTTTCCAGTTCACGCCGAGGGAGACGAAGGTGCGGTCGAACTCGCGGCGGTCCTCGGGCAGGCCGGCGAGGCCGTTGAGGTTGTTCCGGCCCCACTCCTGCGTGACGGACAGGGTGCAGCTCAGGTTCGAGGCGGCGTCCCACCCAAGGGCGGCGGTGACGGCGTAGTCGAGGTCGTCGCGGCGGTAGGGCGCGTATTCGGCCTCGGTGACGGCGCCGGCCAGCGAGGCGCTCCAACGCTCGCCGAAGCGGTGTTTCCACGAGAGTTTCTCGCAGGTGACCAGGAAGCTGTTTTTCCCGGTGGTGGAGAAGGTGCGCGACTGGCAGGCCCTGAGCTGGAACTCGTCCGCCTGGGTCGGAGACCAGGTGACGGTGGCGTCGGCGAACAGGTCCTCCTCGTGGGCGCTGCCGGCATAGTCGGCGTTGTAGCCGTGCGTCGCCCAACCGATTTGCGCGTTTACCTTGAGCGACTTCACCGGGGCGCCGTCGACACCGACAAAGGTGCGGTCGTAGTGGTTGGAGGCGTTGGCGGCCGAGGAGGGACTCTGGTCGTTGTCCTGAAACTGGTAGCCGCGGCGGTAGCCGAGATAGAGCTCGGGGCCGGCCTCGGGGAGGGCGCGTCCGAGATCGACGCCGCCTTGCGCGTCGTAGCGGTCGACGTAGTTGCAGCCGCCCACCCCGGCGGTGCGCATGTCCCAATACTGGAGCTTGCCGACGGCGCGGACGAAGCCGGCCGGCGTGTCATGGCGGAGGGAGAGGTCGGTCTTGTTTTGCCACTGGTCGCGGCGCTCGCGGGGCGCGACGGTGGAGAAGGCGCTGCCGATGCCGGCGCCGTAGTCGACGCCGCGGTCGTCGCCGTCGACGAGGGCGAACTCGGTGGCCGCGGCCCAAGAAAGGCTCTCGAGCTTGCGCGTCCAGGACGCGGCGAGCGTCTGCTTGATGTTGTTCTCGTCGGATTCTTCCGAGAAGTCGGTGGCGGTCGCGGTCCAGGCGAGCGCGACGCCGGAGCCGAACTTCGCGCCGAGGCGCGCGGAGGCGGTGGCGATGGCGGATTCGCGCTTCGCCAAGGGGCCGAATTCGGCGAGATAGACGTTGGAGTCGAAGCCGACCGAGGAGCCGAGCGCGACCTCCCAGGCCGGACCGGCGGGGGCCGGCGAGGCGGCGCGCGTCGCGGGAAGCGCGACGGCGGCGGCGATGAGGGGGACGAGGTGGCGGGCGACGTTGGGCATGACTCCGCAAGCATGCCACAGAGGAGCCGGGGGCACTTCGCGGTTCTTGGGAAGCGCTGCGCGGGGCTTGCGGATTGGGCGCTGCTTGGAAGCGGCCTCGCGGACAAAAAATGAGGAGGCCGAAGACCGGCAAACCTGATAAGATGAGCGAATGGATTGGCTCATCAACCTGTTCAGCAACGAATCAGTCGCGCGCACCGTGATCCTGCTCGCGGCCGCCGGCGCGGCCGGCACCGCTTTCGGGAAGCTAAAAGTGCGCGGCGTCGGCCTGGGCGTGGCGGGGGTGTTGTTTGCCGGACTGGTGCTCGGGCACCTTAAGCTCGCCCCGCATCACGAGGTTTTGGACTTTGTGCGGGAGTTCGGGCTTATCCTTTTCGTCTATACGCTGGGCCTGCAAATCGGCCCGGGCTTTTTCGCCTCGCTGCGTGCGCGCGGGCTGATGCTGAACGCGTTCGCCGCGTCGGTGGTGCTGCTCGGCACCGGGCTTGCGGCGACGCTCATTCTGACCGGCCGCGTGCCGATCACGGCGGGCTCGGGCCTGCTCTCGGGCGCGACGACCAACACGCCCTCGCTGGCCGCCGCGGGCGAGGCGTTCAAGCAGGTGGGCGCGGCGGCGGACGCGACCGCGATCCAAGGGCTGGCCTACGCGGTGGCCTATCCCTTCGGCATCCTGGGCATCATCCTCACGATGCTGACGGTGCGCACCCTGTTCCGCGTGGACGTGGCGGCGGAAGTGCGGGCGGCGGAGGCCAACCTGCGTCCGTCGATGCCGCCGCCGACCGGTCGGAACTTCGAGGTGCGCAACGCGAACCTGGTGGGGCGGCGCATCAGCGCGATTCCGGGATTGCCGGGTTCGGGCGTGGTGGTGTCGCGCTTCTCGCGCGGAGGCGTGGTGGCGGTGGCGAGGCCGGAGACGACGCTCGCGCTTGGCGACGTGTTGCACGCGGTGGGCCCGGAGGAGGGCCTCGACGGGCTGCGCGTGGTGGTGGGCGCGGATGCCGGCGTCGATCTGAAGGCGGTGCCGGGCGACGTGACCAACCGGCGCCTGCTCGTGACGCAGGGCGCGGTGCTGGGCAAGGCGCTGGGCGAGATCACCACGCTCGCGCAGCACAACGTCGTCGTCACGCGCGTGACGCGCCAGGGGCTGGAATTCACGCCGACGTCGGGGTTCCGCCTGCAGTTCGGCGACATCGTGATGGCGGTCGGCGAGGCGCCCGGCATCGACGCGGTGGCGGCCGTGGTGGGCAACTCGCCCAAGGCGCTGGAGCACCCGCACCCGATCCCGTTTTTCCTCGGCATCGCCCTCGGCGTAGTGGCGGGATCGATACCGCTTTTGGTGCCCGGCCTGCCGGCGCCGGTGAAGCTCGGCCTCGCGGGCGGCCCGCTCGTGGTGGCGATCCTGCTTTCTCGCGCCGCCAACACGGGCTCGCTGGTCTGGCATCTGCCGCCGAGCGCAAACCTCGCGCTGCGCGAGATCGGCATCACGCTTTTCCTCGCGGCCGTCGGCATGAAGTCGGGCGAGAAGTTCGTGGGCATCCTCCTCGACGGCGACGGTCTTGCCTGGCTGGGTTGGGGCGCGGTGGTGACCGCGATTCCGTTGCTGCTGGTCGGTTTGGTCGCGCGGGCCTGGAAGAAGATCAACTACGCCGAAATCTGCGGTCTGCTTGCGGGCTCGATGACGGACCCGCCGGCGCTGGCTTTCGCGCAGCAGACGACGGCGAGCGACGCGCCGGCGGTGGCCTACGCTTCCGTCTATCCGCTGGTGATGCTGCTGCGGGTGTTTTGCGCGCAGCTGCTCGTCTTCGTGCTCTGGCAGAGCGTCGGGGCCTGAGGGAGGCTGCTAGGACCTACCCTGAGCCGGGGTTCCGCGATCCCGGCTGGGCGGGGGGCGTCAGGGCGCGTTGTCCTCTTCGTCGTAATGCTCGACGACCGGCAAAAGGATGGTCGCGTCGGGGGCCTGGGAGACGGGCGCGCCTCCGAGCTCTTCCAAAGTGACGATCAGGGAGGCTGCCGCGGGAGAGGAAGCGGAGTCGCCACCGGCCGGGCCGTCCTCTCTGGCGTCGTGGACGGCGGCGCGCGGCATCGCCTCGAGATAATCGAACTCGTCCCAGGTGTTTTGAGGGGATACGGAGAGCAGCAACTTACCGAGGGCCAGCCCCGCCATGGTGGCGACGAGCCACGGTCGGAGTATGCGCAAGGGCCACGAAGCAGGGGTGGCGTCGGTTGAAGCGCGCATGGAAGGGGGAGACGAATGCCGAAGAAACGGGGTTACTTCGCGATCAGCGGAGATCGGGCCTTGTCGGAGCCACGGACCCTAGTTGAGTGGGAGTCATGGATGCAATACCGGCGCTGCGCGTAGTCTGTGCCTTGATCGAAGACGAGGCCGGACGGCTGCTCTTGGCGCAACGTCCGCCGGGCAAGCATCTTGCTGGTTTGTGGGAATTTCCGGGCGGGAAGATCGAGACGGGCGAGAGCCCTCGGGAGGCCTTGATACGCGAAATTGCCGAGGAGCTGGGGTGCGTGGCGACGCCGGGCGAGGCGCTTACGCCCGTGACCCATGCGTATGAGACCGTGACGGTGTGCCTGATGCCCTTTCTGGTGCGGTTCGCGAATGTGGGCGCGACGCCGGAGGCGCGCGAGCACGCGGCGTTGCGTTGGGTGACCCGCGCCGAGATCGGGACGATGCCGATGCCGGCGGCGGATGCGCCGATCGTGGCGGAGTGGGTGGCGCGCGGAGAATTGCGAGCGCCCGCTTGCCAACCGGGCGTTCGGGCCTGATTGTCCCGGACTTGTTCTTTGATTACCGGCACGACGCGGCGCAGGCCGTGTCTCGGAAGATCACCGAAATGAAATCATTTTGGGGGTGTTCTGGATTCGACCCTTGGTTGGAGTGCATGGCTGCCCTTGGCGGGTGAAGGCCCCGCGTTAATCCCCCTTCAAAAACAATAATCGGCACCTACGAAGAAATGCCCCTCGCTGCCTAAGTGCAGTGACGATCGATCAGTGATGTTCGCTAGCTGAAAGATCGACGACAGCGAACATAACGCCCAGAGCCACCCGCGGTGTGGGCGTCGTATCTTCGATCCGGGGGTTAGTTGACGTCATTGCGCGTGCGGTCGCGGGGCGTCGGCGAATTTAAAACAGCACTATAAGGGTAGACGCCAGGCGCGAAGGCCAGGGGCACGCGGGTTCAACTCCCGCCACCTCCACCACTTGAGCCGGCCCGAAAGGGCCGGCTTTTTGCTGCGCGGACGCCGGGGATCGCGCGGCGATCTTGTATCGATGCATTCGATATGGATCGCGGGTGGAAAACAAAAACGCCCGCGAGGCGCTGGGCGCTCGCGGGCGGGAGGGGAGCGGAACGGCTGAGCCGTTCCGCGATGGGTGAGGCTTAGGCGCTCGGGGCCGAGGGGGCGTCGGCGGGGGCGCCGGCTTGCTCGCCTTGGGTCTCGAGGTCCTTCATCGCGGCCTTGCGGGAGAGGCGGACCTTGCCGGTCTTCTCGTCGATGCCGATGCACTTCACGGTGATGCTGTCGCCCATCTTCACGACGTCTTCGGTGCGGCGCACGCGGAAGTCGGCCAGCTCGCTGATGTGGCAGAGGCCTTCCTTGCCGGGGGTGCACTCGACGAAGGCGCCGAAGTCCTTCACGCCGGTGACGCGGCCGGTGTAGATCTTGTTGATCTCGATCGGGGGGCCGCCGGCGTTGCCGCCGCGTCCGCCGTCACGACCGCCGCCACCGCCGCCGGCGCCGCCGCAGACGGCGTCGATTTCCTGGATGGCGCGCTGCATCGCGGCGCCGTTGTTGGAGTAGACGAAGACCTTGCCGGAATCGTCGTCGGCGATGTCGATCTGCGCGCCGGTGGTCTCGACGATGCGGCGGATGTTTTTGCCGCCGGGGCCGATGAGGGCGCCGATCTTCTCGGGATCGATCTGGATGGTCTGGATGCGGGGAGCGAAGGTGCTGAGCTCCTTGCGGGGCGCGGGCAGGCTGCCGAGCATGACGCGGAGGATTTCGACGCGGGCCTCGCGGGCCTGGTGGATGGCGGTCTTGGCAATCTCGAAGGGCAGGCCCTTGATCTTGAGGTCGAGCTGGAAGCCGGTGATGCCCTTGGTGGTGCCGGCGAGCT
>CAMLQS010000348.1 GCA_946482165.1 uncultured Verrucomicrobiota bacterium
ATCAGCTCGACCTCGCTCGCGCCGGAATGGCGGAGGGCGTTGTTGAACGCCTCCTTCACGCCAAGGAGCAGATTGCGGCGGACGCCGAGTCCGCAGGGAACCTCCGGCAGGTCCTCGTCGATCGCGAAGCGGCATCGGATAGGCGTATCCCGGAAAAAGGTTTCCGCGTAGCGCGCCAGGTAGGAGGCGAGCTCGCTCACCGTGTCGCGCTGGGAATTGATGAGCCACACGGTCTCCTTCATGTTCCGGCCCATCGCGCGCGCTTGTTCGCAGAGGCGCTTCAGCTTCTCGCCGGAGGGGCCGGCTCCTCCGCCGAGTTCGCGCCGCACCGCCTCGCCGAGCAGGACCAGTTGCGTGAGGCCGCCGCCAAGGTTGTCGTGCAGGTCGTTCGCGATCCGCGCCCGCTCCCGGCGGACCACCCGCTCCGATTGGAGTTTCAGCAGGAGCATGCCGGTGACGAACAGCCCCCCGAGTATCGCCGCGGCGCTCACCGCTATCAGCGAGACCTGGAACCAACGGCGCTGCCAAAACGATTTCACTTCCGGCACCGAGACCGGGGCCTCGTAAACCCGAGGGCGCAGCCAGGTGTCGAAGCGCCGGATGACGCGCGCTTTTTCCTGGGTCGTGCCGAGCTTTGGAAACGGCCAGTTGGGGGCCTGTTCCGGAACCAGATACCAGGTCTCGTCCGTCGGGATCTCGATCTCCCGACCGTCGCGCAGGCGGATGCGCAGACCCGCGAGCAAGCCGCCGAAATCGAAGTCGTTCACCACGCTCACCGCCAGCACGTGGCGGCCCCGCGTGAGCAGCCGCGTGATGTCATATTCGGTCAGCGCCCGCCAGTCGCTGCCCTGACCGATGAAGTGGCCGTCCAGATACACGCGGTAAAAGTTGTCGGCCGTGATGCGCAGCAAGGCCGCCTCGACTTCGCTCCCCGCCGGCACGTCGATCACCCGCACGAAACGACACTCTTGCCTATCCTGCGTCGTGTCCGTCCATATCCAATCCCCCACCCACAATCCGCGATGCAGGCCTGCGGCCATCGTAGGGGAGCCGAGCAGGATCATCAGAAGCCATGGCCAAAGTAAACGCATGCGATGGTCTTTTCACTATCGCTGAATCGTCGTGGCTACAACATTACGCGGCAGCTTCAGGCCGCGAATCTCTCCGTGTCCATCGCGTGTCGCCTTCGCCCCTCTCAGTTCACAGCGGAGCCCACGCGGGCAAGCCGCGCAAGGCTTCACTTTTACGCAAGTCAAACGCCCGCGATATCCACGCCGACGCGACGGCTCATCGTTCGTCCGAAACATGGAAAGCGAAGCGCATGGACGTTATGCCACCGCCAAGGCGGAGCTGGGCTGTTCCGTATTGAACGGCTTGGCGAGGTAGCTTGCGACTAAATCCCACCCGAAGGACCCCGGCCGAACTTACAGATACGGATAAATCGGACGCGCCTTCGTCGCCTTCGACAGGTTCGGCCGGCGATAAATCGCCTCCGGCCCCATCGCGGCCATCAGCCGGCGCACCCGCTTGCGGTTCACCCGATGGCCTTGGCGGCACAGCCGGCGCGTCGTCTGTCGGCTCCCGAAGAACGGGAACGCCAGATACGTTCCGTCGATCACCCGCATCAACGCCAATGCCATTGAGGGCCTCCAGCCCCGCCTGCGCATTAAACTCGGCGATGAATGAACGACGTTTCTTCGACATCTTGGACTTCCTTTGGGTTTAGTCTCTCCCCTCTGTCCAACTTTCGGGGTTCACTTCGAACATCACCGCTTTCAACGACCCAGCGCGCTTTTGCCCGCAGCTTCCCGGCCTTCGCGAGTTCATCCGCCAACCGCAATTTGGCCACCGAACAAACAGAGGTCTTCAGCGCTTTCATCGTCCGCCGCCCATGCAGCTTGAATCGCGCGTAATAGCGGCCGCTTTCCCGATGCCGGACCAAGCCCTGCACATTTGTGGCGTGGTCCCAAACGCACTCCGTGGCCTCGTCGGCGCAGTCGTTCATTTAGGTCAGAAAGGGGATAAAACAGGGGCATAATTACCCCATTCTCCCTCCTAAACCTGAATATCCATGAAATAGATCCTCATCGTGGCAGCGGTTGGCCTGAAACGATCTCGCCCCCGAAAAGCGACCGCTTTTGGGCGCGAACGACGCAAATCATCCGGTTCGAGAGAGAGCCCCGCTCGCGCCCCGGGCGACGCCTTTTCCGCTCCGCATGGATTCCGGATTTGGCGCACGCCCCGGAAGTCTCTTCTTTCCCGGATCGTTTCCATGGCCGATTCCCCGCCGCCACTTCTCTCGCTCGCCTCCGCCGTCGGCGGCACCCCGCTTGTCCGGCTCGGACGGCTCTCCGCCGAAACCGGCTGCGAAATTCTTGGAAAGGCCGAGTTCCTCAACCCCGGCGGTTCGATCAAGGACCGTGCGGCGCTCGCCATGCTCGACGCCGCCGAGCGCGCGGGAGCGCTCCGTCCCGGCGGCCTCATCGTCGAGGGCACCGCGGGCAATACCGGCGCCGCGCTCGCGCTCTTCGGCCGGCCCCGCGGCTACCGCTGCCGTTTCTTCGTTCCCGAATCCATCTGCGCCGCCAAAACCGACTTGCTCACCGCGCTCGGCGCCGAGGTTCGCCGCGTGCCCGACCGGCCCTGCGGTCATCCGGAGAATTTTCAACAACTCGCCCGGCGCGACGCCGAGGCCGATCCCTCCGCGTGGTGGGTCAACCAGTTCGACAACCTCGCCAACCACGAGGCGCACTATCTTGGCACCGCGCCCGAGATCTGGCGTCAGACCGGCGGCAAGCTGGCCGCGGTCTTCGCCGCCGTGGGCTCGGGCGGGACGCTCGCCGGCCTCTCGCGCCACTTCGCCGAGCATGCGCCCGCCGTGCGCGTCGTCTGCGCCGATCCGCATGGCGCCGCGATGTGGTCCTGGTTCACGCACGGCCATCTCGACGACGTCGAGGGCGACTCGGTTGCCGAGGGCATCGGCCAGTGTCGCGTCACCGCGAACGTCGCCCTCGCGCGCGTCGCGGCCGCCCACCGCATTCCCGACGCGGAGGCGATTTCCATTCTCCACCGTTTGCGCGACGAAGAAGGCGTCTTCGTCGGACTCTCCGCCGCGATGAATGTCGCCGCCGCGCTGCGCGACGCCCGAACCCACGGCCCCGGCCGCGTGCTCGTTGCCATCCTTTGCGATGGCGGCGCACGCTATGCCGCCACCATCCACGATCCGCGCTGGCTGACCGCCCGCGGCCTTCCGTTGCCCAGAAAATGACCGTCTCCCCCTGCACCCGCGCGCACGCGCCGGAGATCCTCGCGATCTTCAATGACGCCATCCTGCACACCACCGCGCTCTACGAATACGAGCCTCGCACCCCGGAGTTCATGGCCGCGTGGTTTGAGGGCAAGGAACGCGCCGACCTGCCGGTGCTCGGCGCCTTCGCCGCCGACGGCGCGCTCGCCGGCTTCGCCAGCTACGGCCCCTTTCGCGGCGCGCTCCCCGGCTTCCGTCATACGGTCGAGCACTCGGTCTACGTGGGGCAATCCTATCGGCGCCGAGGCGTGGCCAAGACGCTGCTCACCGAACTGATCGCGCAAGCCACCGCACGCGAGGTGCGCGTGATGGTGGGCGTAATCGACTCCGCCAATCTCGCCAGCCTCGCTCTCCACGACGCCTTCGGCTTCGCGCGCGCCGGCGTGCTGCGCGGCGTCGGTTACAAATTCGGCCGCTGGCTCGACGTCGACCTCGTCCAGCTCACTTTGCCCGGACCTTCGATTTGCAACTAATCTGCCGGCTGGTTGCTTGGGGTGGTTCGCGTGGACCCGCTCTCTCGTCGCATGCCTGGACGCGCCACGGTCGCGTTACAATTAACACGCCCCCGCCATCGGCCCCGGTGAAAACCCGGAAATCCTTCGCATACGCCTCGTGCCGCCACTGCGGTTCGGAGGAAGCGCAGCGCCCTCATTATCTTACCCTACGCCGATGCTCATGGCCGTCCGCCCCCCGCTCTCGTTCGGTGCCGTTGCGCACCGGGTGACTCTTCTCGCACTCGGCCTGATCGCCGCGTTCGTCACCCCGCTCCCGGCTCACGAGACCAGCTTCAACTCGGTCATCGCCTACTCGGCGAGCCAGCCGGCCGGCGCCGGGACGGACATCGCCAACTGGACCGGCGCCGCCTTCGACGCCGCCAACGTCGGCGGTTCCGGCGTCAACGCCGACGGCGGCGTGAACAACGGCACCGCCAACGACGCGAGCACCCGCGTGCTGGATGACGGCATCGCGCAGGGCCAGACTTTCACCACCGGCTCCAACGCCCACGGCTACGAGCTCACCGGCATCACCCTCCGCGTCGCCGGCTACACCAGCAACATCGCCTCCGGCGCCAACCTCACCTCGTGGAATCTCGGCGCGAGCAACGGTCCGCTCATCGTCACGGTCGGCAAGATCGCCGGCACCACGCACGCGCCGCTCTCGATGCAGAACTTCATGGCCGGCGGCACCGGCCATCCCGGCTCCGGCAGCGGCGCCAACGGCCCCGGCACCTACGTCACCTTTCCCCTGCCCTTCCCCGTCCACCTCGATCCGAACACCACCTACAGCTTCGACCTCTCGATCGCCCGCAGCTCAAACCACCTCGAGCTGCACGGCACCAACGGCGATCCCTACGCCGCCGGCACCGCCTTCACCCGTAGTGGCTCCACGGTTACGCCCCGCGCCGGCGACCGCGTTTTTCAGGCCAACCTCACCGAGTCCGCCGCGCCCTACGCGCCCTTCACCCACCCCGGCGCGCTGCACACGCAGGCGGACTTTGATCGGATGATCGAGAAAGTGGCCGCCAACGCGCAGCCGTGGAAAGGCAGCTACGACACCCTTCTCGCCAACGCCTATGCCCAGACCTGGTGGGGAGCCTACGACGTCGACTGGATCATCCGCGGCGACACCGGCAACAACTACACCCGCTCGCAACAGGACGCGCAGGCCATCTACCAGCTCGCGCTACGTTGGAAACTCACCGGCGACGTCGCCTACGCCAACCGCGCCGTCCAGATCGCCAACGTCTGGTCCGGCCTGGTCGGCGTCGGCGGCAACACCAACGCCGCGCTCGCCTCCGGCATCTGCGGCTACCTCTTCGCCACCGGCGGAGAAATCCTGAGCACCTACCCCGGTTGGCCCGCCGCCGAAAAGCAGGCCTACAAGGACATGATGATGCGCGTATTCTACACCGGAAACGTGCGCTTCCTCTGGGAGCACTTCGGCACCCCCCACTCCAAGGGCGGCAACACCCACTACCGCCTGAACTGGGACACCGACAACATGGCCTCCATGGCCGCCATCGGCATCCTCTGCGACAACCGCGCCGTCTAC
>CAMLQS010000349.1 GCA_946482165.1 uncultured Verrucomicrobiota bacterium
CCGTCGACGCCATCAACGCTTCGCTCGATCTGTCCGCCAAGATCGGCCATGTCGGCGCCCCTGGCGACGACCGCACCTACTACGTCGCCGGCGCCGCCGTTCCCTTCAAGCTCAGCGACACCGCCACCCTCACCGTGGGCGTCGACTACGTCATCAATGACGGCGACAACCTCATCGACGGCGACGAAGACGGCATCGTTGGCAAGGCCGGCATCTCCATCGGCTTCTAATCTCGCCTTGCGAGCTTAGTCCGAAGGAACCGCTTCCATTCATTCGAGACCCGTCCCCGCCAGCGCGGGGGCGGGTTTTTCCTTTTCCTCCTAAATGAACGGTTGACAGCCCTCATTACGGACTATGCCTTCCACCTCTTTTCTCATGAAAACGTTCCTCGCCAAGCAGGAGACCGTTCAGCCCAAGTGGTATCTCATCGATGCCGAGGGCGAGGTTCTCGGCCGTATCGCCGTGAAAGCCGCCAACATCATCCGCGGTCGTCACAAGGCTTCCTACACCCCGTCTGTCGACACGGGTGACTACGTCGTAATCATCAACGCCGAGAAGGCGGTTGTCACCGGCAAGAAGGAAGAGCAGAACGAGTATATGTTCTTCTCCGGCTTCGTTGGCGGCGAAAGCTACCGTTCGCTCCAGCAGCAGCGCGAGCGTCACCCCGAGTTCATCCTCGAGCATGCCGTCAAGGGCATGCTCCCCAAGAACCGTATCGCGGCCAAGATGCTCACCAAGCTCCGCGTGTTCGCCGGTGCCAAGCATGGCCACGAGGCGCAGAACCCGGTCAAGATTTCCGTTCGTTAAGCACCTTATCCCATGACCGCTGAAACCACCATTTTCATCGCCACCGGCCGTCGCAAGTCCTCCACCGCCCGCATTCGCATCACCGAAGGCACCGGCAAGCTTGTCGCCAACGGCCGCGACTTCGACGACTACTTCTCCCACGAGAACTTCGCCAAGGCCGCCCTCCGTCCGCTCCTCACCGTTGAGCTTCGCGACAAGATCGACGTGACCGCCAACGTCGCCGGCGGCGGCGTCTCCGGTCAGGCCGGTGCGGTTGCCCACGGCATCGCCCGCGCCCTCCAGCGCATGAACCCCGAGTTGCGCGCGGCCCTCAAGAAGGCCGGCCACCTCAAGCGCGACCCGCGCGAAAAAGAGCGCAAGAAGCCCGGCCAGCCCGGCGCCCGCAAGCGCTTCCAGTTCTCCAAGCGCTAAGCCGCCGCGAGAAGAGCGTATTCAGTTTTCCAAGACCGCCCCGAAAACCGGGGCGGTCTTTTATTTTTTAACGCGGAGACGCAGAGCCGCGGAGATCAACAAAACCAACGGTTGATCGACATGGGATGTCCAAGGCAAGGTTGCCGGGTGCGGCGTCACGAACCATGCGCGGAGAGGGCCGCCCGTCCACCTGGTGTCAGGACAGGCTGCCGCAGACGAGGGGGATCGCGGTTCTGGGATTTTTAAGCCGGACCGATTGAAAAAGCGGCCGTCGGAATTGCTCGGCCGTTCGGTGCTCCGCGCCTCCGCGTCTCTGCGTTAAAACCCTTTCCGCCTCATTTCGCCCGCTGGATCAGCTCCACCTCGTAGCCCTCGGGGGCGTCGATGAAGGCGATGACGGAGCCGCTGCCGGTTTTCGTCGGGCCATCGCTGAGTTTGTAGCCCTTGGCCGCGGCCTCGGCGGCGAATTTCTCCAGATTCTCCACCTCGAAGGCGAGGTGGGTGAGGTCGGGCTGCACTTTTACCGGCTCGGCGGCGCCGGCGGGCATCTGGCAAAGCTCGATCTCCTCGGGGCTGTTCGGGGTGGCGAGAAACACGAGTTGGGCGCCGCGCGGCGATGTGTGTTGGCGCGAGACAGCAAGGCCGAGGCACTCGGTGTAGAACTTCACCGAGGCGGCGAGATCGTTGACGCGATAGCGGGTGTGGAGGAGGCGGGTTACGGTGGGCATGATGGTGGCCAGAATGGTAGATGCGGGCGCGGGCTTGTCCAATCCGCCGAGCCGGCTGTGATGGTGAGCCTATGGCGGGTGAACTACCGGGTTATTGGACGCTGCTGGCGCTGGTGATGCCGGTCTTTGCCGTTATCGCGGCGGGAGCGGGCGCGCGCCGACTCGCCTGGCTCAAGCCCGAGGCGGACGAGAGCCTGCTCAAGCTGGTCGTCAATTTTCTCTATCCCTGCCTGATCTTCGACAACGCGCTCGGCAACGAGGCGTTGCGTGCGCCGGGCAATCTCTTTGCCGCGCCGGCGCTCGGTTTTTTGACGATGGGCGGGGGCATCCTCCTCGCCTACGCCGTGGCGAAGCGGACGGGCTTCGGAGTGGGAGGGGGGCTGCGCACCTTCGCCTTCAGCGTAGGGATTTTCAATTACGGATACATGGCCATCCCGCTCGTCGAGAAACTTTTCGGACGGGAAACGCTGGGGGTGTTGTTCGTGTTCAACGTCGGTTGCGAGGCGGCGATCTGGACGGTCGGCATCGTCATGCTTGCCGGCGTGTCCTTGCGCGAGGGCGGCTGGCGGCGGCTGCTCAACCCGCCGATCTACGCGTTGATTCTGGCGGTGCTGCTGAACTTGGCGAATGGCGACGCGTGGCTGCCTGGCATCCTGCGGCAGTCGATCCGGATGGCGGCGGCCTGCGCGGTGCCGCTTGGCCTGCTCGTGATCGGCGGGACCTTGGTCGAGTATTTCGCGGCGCCACGGACGCTGGTGGATCGCAAGGTGACGCCGCTCGCCTGTGCACTGCGCCTCGGCGTGATTCCGCTCGGCATGCTCGGGCTGGCGGCGGCGCTGCCCATTCCTCCGGAGCTGAAAGGCGTGCTTGTCGTCCAGGCGGCAATGCCGGCCGGCATCTTGCCCATCGTGATCGCGAAGCACTACGGCGGCCAGCCGCTGGTCGCGGTGCAGGTCGTGCTCGGAACCACGGCGGTGGGGCTTTTCGCGGTGCCGCTCTGGCTTCGTGTAGGACTCGGGTGGATACACTGAACCGCGCCGCAGGCGCGGTTCAGAATGACCAATGACCAATGACCCGAAATTTTTTGGGTCGGGATCGAGGGTAGGGCGGGACCGCTGCGGTCCCGCCCTACCCGAAAACACGTGATTCGGCGAGGTAGCGGCGCCCGGGAGCGGGCCGCTTACGAGGCGGCGGCGACCACGACCGGGGCGCGGCGGGAGGCGACGGCCCAGCCGTATACTTCGGCGTATTTGCGGGCGCTGACGTTCCAGGAGAAATCCTGGGCCATGCCGCGGAGGCGGAGGGCGTGGAGTTCGTCGGGACGGTCGTAGTAGGTGGCGCAGGCCCAGCCGATGGTGTTGTAAAGCGCCGGCGCGGTGGCGTCCTGGAAGCGAAAGCCGGTGCCGTTGTCCTTGCCCTCGGTGAACTGCGCGACGGTGTCGATGAGTCCGCCGGTGGAGCGAACGATGGGCGTGGTGCCATAGCGCATGGCATACATTTGCGTGAGGCCGCAGGGCTCGGCGCGGCTGGGCATCACGAAAAAATCCGAGCCGCCCTGGATGAGATGCGAGAGGGCGTTGTCGTAGCCGACATGCACGCCGACGCGGCCGGGGTAGGCTTCGGCGGCCCAGCGGAAGCTCTGCTCCAGGCCGGGGTCGCCCGCGCCGAGGAGCGCGAATTGCACGTGCATACGGGGCAGGATGTGCGGCAGCGCTTCCGCGAGGAGGTCGAGGCCCTTCTGGCTGGCGAAGCGCGACACGATTCCGAAAAGCGCGATATGCGGATCGCGCGTCAGACCTAGGCGCTCTTGCAGGGCGGCTTTGGCGGCGGCCTTTCCGATGGTCAGCGAACGAGGGTCGTAGGGACGCGGCAGGTGTTTATCCATCGCCGGGTTCCACGCGGCGGCGTCGATGCCGTTGAGGATGCCGACCAGGTCGGCGGCGCGGAAGCGGAGCACGCTGTCGAGACCGAAGCCGCCGGCGGGGGTTTTGATTTCCTCGGCGTAGGTGGGGCTGACGGTGGTGAGCTTCGTCGAGTGATAGAGACCGGCCTTCATCATGTTGACGGCGCCGACGCTTTCCAGGCTGTCGGGCCGGAACTCGGCGGGAGGCAGGTGGGCGAAGTCGACGACGCGGCGGTCGGAGTAGCCTTGATGCTCGAGATTGTGGATCGTGAAAACCGAGGCGGTCTGGCCGAGGGGAGTGTTGCGCAGGGTGGTGTTGAGCAGCACGGGCAGCAGGCCGGTGGTCCAATCGTGGGCGTGGACGACGTCGGGGATCCAGCCGAGTTGGAGGCAAAGGTTGAGCGCGCCGCGGCAGAGGAAGGCGAAGCGGAGGTCGTTGTCGGGGAAGTTGCCCCACGGGCCGGCGTAGACCTCGAGGCGGCCGAAGAATTCTTCGTGCTCAAGCGCGTAGATGGGAACCTTGGATCCGGGAAGCGTGCTTTCCCACGTGCGCGCCCAGCGGGCTTCGGAGCCGACGTCGACGCCGAGCGGGTCGGGGAGGGCGTGCCAGGCTGAATCGAGGCGAAGACCTCCGTAAGCGGGGCACACGACGCGCACGTCGTGTCCAAGGGCGGCAAGGGCCTTCGGAAGCGAGCCAACCATGTCGGCCAAGCCTCCCACTTTTACGAACGGCTCTACTTCGGGCGAAACGAAGAGGACTTTGAGCGGAAGCACGGCGGGGAGAAAAA
The DNA here is from genome assembly GCA_946482165.1 of uncultured Verrucomicrobiota bacterium. The sequence goes on from CAMLQS010000349.1 coordinate 4,638, forward strand.
CGCGGAGTCCGGAGGAGCCGAGAAAAAAGACACGCCTTGCGCAAATTGGCGGAGCTCCGGGCGTGTCTGGAGGGCGATATCCCGGAGCGGCTTGCGGGAGCGGAGATGCCCTGGCGAAAGAAAAAGCCCCGACCTCGGAGGGCGGGGCTGTGGAAGACGATGCGCAGGTCGTGGTCTGCGCGGCGGGCGCGGTTTACGCTTTCAGCTCGCGCAGCGGCGCATTCCGGTGGCGGCGCGCCTTGAAGACCTCCGAGCGGCGATGGAGCGCGCGGTCGAGCTTATCGATCAGGAGGTCGACCGCCTTGTAGGCGTCTTCGGAGGCGACGCTCGCGAGCAGGTCGGGTCCGCCGATTTCGATGTGACCTTTGGCCACGAAGACGGCGCGACCGCGCGTCGTGTCGTGTTCCAGATCGATCCGGATCCGATCAATGTCCCGCGCGTGGCGGAGGAGGCGTTCGGCTTTTCCGCGAAGCGTGTCGCGGAGGGCGTCGGTGAGTGTGAGGTGGATTCCGCGAAGAAGGATCTTCGCGCCGATGTCAGAGGAACGGGTTTCAATCATTGCACTAAACTCCGACCGGCGGCCTCGGGGCGGGTGCCGTATAATGAGGCCGGGGATTTGGAGGCGGCTTACGATTGACTTAC
>CAMLQS010000350.1 GCA_946482165.1 uncultured Verrucomicrobiota bacterium
CTGTAGATCAGGCGGCAGCTTCAGTGTCTTGTTAGTCTTGGTGTAATACTCGCCAATAGTGTATTCGGGCTGGTCAAGCTTCTCCTCAATCATGGAGGTAGTGTAAATTATTTGAAAAGGCCGCTTTGCACTTACGGCTTTGTCGCAAACTACACTTTGGAATGTTTTACTACGAGCCTCTTCCATTCCGGCATCCTCAATGTTGTCGCACAGCAAAAATCTTGGATAACGGAATTCGTCATCCTCACAGGAAGAAAAAAGAACTCCAAAAATGATAGCATTCTTGAGAATGGCGTTGGAGCTAGCGGAAAAATTATGTTTCCCGTTTAGGTAGTAAATATTCTTTTCAAATGACAACTCAATGGAATTGATGTGCTGAAATTCATCTTGCCGCTCTAAATCTTTTGTTAGGATTTCACGCGCATGATTTTTAATTAGCTGAGCACTTTGCTGAATCCGGCCGTGCTGCTGAGATTGTCTCGATGAAATCTTTAGCTTAACCTGATAGATGCTCTCCTTCAGCTCTCCTTCCCTGACCTTCGACTTCTTTAAAACCTCGACATATTCAAGCAACTGCCGAAGATATTTGAACTCGGCTTCCAGTCGGCCTTTTTCCAAATATAAACTGTCGAGTCTGTTATCCCGGGCAGATTTTAGAGAGCGAACCCGCTGCTGGTAAGTTCTGGAATCGATTTCGTAATCCGACGCAATCGCCGACCTCTTCGCAAGAACTTCCTCCAAGTGCTTCTGTCTATGGATCTGAAGCCGAGTCGATTCCTTGATTTGAAAGGATAGCTCCTCCTTCATTTTCACCATGCTAGTCAGGCCGAAATCCCCTAGGATTTTCTTGCCGCTAAACTCACACGCCACCTCACCCTTGATATGCTTTACTTCTACATTACAAAGCGGGCAGGTAGGGAGACTGCCAAATGCCTTCCGGGTGGTTAGAGACTCCTCAATTGCTCGCAGCTTTCGCCCAAGACTTTGAATGAAGAATTGTGAATCCTTCATCTCAAGTTTTAGGCCCTCTAGATAGTCGTCGATTTTAGCAAGCTCCTCTTTTTCAAAAAGAACCTTAGACCTTAACTTGTTTAGCTCTGCATCGGCAGTGTTTTTAACTGCCTTCTCTTGCGTGGCTACCTCCTCAATCGAAAGATTAATTTTCTCCAGCTCCGCTAGCAGCTCTTCATTTCGCTTAAGTAGTTTAACTGCGTCCAAGCCCTCGCCCACAGCGTCGAGCAGGTCAGAATTATATTTAATCTGTTCAGTTATGTCCTTCAGTTCCTGCTCCAGCAGGCGATGATGGATCTGTAAATCATACAACTCGTTGTCATAAACACCAAAGAGCAGGTCGGCCACCACCTTCCGTTTCATTGGCGAATCCCAGTCTTCTTCGCGCATGAGTGACGTTGTCCTTGAAATCTGGTCTATATATGAAAGCCGCAATGCCTGATGGATGGTAATGTTACCCTCGTTATCAGCTTTCACTTCTGGAAAGCCCAGAAGACGAAAGAGGACGGTCGTGAACGTTTCGTTCTCACGGGCTGGGGAGTATGGGTGCGTTTTCCATCCTTCAACCTTATGTTTAAGCGCCTCAACCAACGGCCCCATGAATATGGACAATGGCGTTTTTGGCTGGTCACGACGAACACGATGAAGGGTAATGACTATTCCGTTGATATCCACCTCAGCAAAGACCTCTGTGCAGAGGGCCGCAGCGGATTTCCAGATTGCGACCTCCCCGCCGAGCACATGGAAAATAAAGTCCAGGATGGTGGATTTTCCTGAGCTATTATTTCCACGGATAATGTTCACACCCTCATGGAATATCTGGTCGTAAACCGCGTTCGCATTGGCGCGCACAATTAGGCGCTTTACCATTAGGTGGGGTCTGCTACTTGCGGTCATTTTTGAAAGGCAATAATTTAGTTCTATCCTTAAGCCCGTCAACGCCCCGAAGGGGATACTGACTCAGCATTTTTGTTAGGAAATCCACGAGGCCCGCGTTCTCCCTTGTCGCCTCTTCAATTCGCGACCTTATCTCGACAGGCACCTTGGAATAATCTATTCCGATGAACTCGTCAGCATAAGCGCTCTCCTTGTTGACTACTACGCCCCGGGATTTCAAGAGCGACAGAGCGCTATTGAAAATCGGTTCGATTTGATAAAAAACCTTAGAAGGGTTTGTCATCTCCTCGTAATGCGCGTAGGACTGAAACGCCGTTTTGAATTTTTTATCCGGTTGGCGAATTGAATGAATTTCTGCCGGAAATAAAAAGAAAAAATCGAGGATTCTTAACTTATCAGGCTCTACGTATTCTGGGGACAGTGCCTTTAAAAGCAGCATAATCCTGTAGCTAGCGTGATTAAGGTCAAAGGCCGGATGGTATAGGAGCATGATGCTATTTATGCCATTTTAACCGGCATTTCCCCGTCAAGAAATAGACCATTCCGTCTAGTTCGAAACTTCCAAGACCAAGTGCATTTAGCCCCAGCTGAAGCTTAATCGGTTCGACTACCTTAATTTTAACAAATTCGACCGTTTGGGCCGGGGATAGTGCTTCAACTACCGGCGTAAATGCAGATTGAAAGCGGCTTTCAATCTCACCCAGTAGATACGCGTGAATTCTTTGCGCACTTGGGTAAAGCATGAATTTATTGAGCTTTTTAGAAAACCGCTCTTTTGCTCGTTCTGCATAGTCGAGCTGGCACTCAATACCGCCAAGCTTTAACTTACCTTCGAGACCAATTACGACGTCTTCAGGCGTCGTGTAATCTAGAATTTCATCTATTTTCGTTTCTGTTTTTGCTTCGCTCTCCACTTCCACCGAAAATTTCGCATGGAGATTGTCTAGATACCCGTCGCTGCGAATCTCGTAATTTACAATGAACGTGGGTTTGTTGATATTGTTACCTGCAATATCGCCACCGCCCGAGTCGTTGTCACTGATGGAAACCCGTTGAGCTTTTCCGTCGCTCATCGTCACTTCCTTATGTCCCGGCCGGCAATATCCCCACCGTTGGTCTTGTTCCCTTTGATGACCGTGTTGTTGGAGTTATTACGGCTGTTACGCACCTTCATCACGATACCCGCCCCAATGAAGAGCCCGACAAAGGCAGTTATGGCGGCAACGATTTCGCTTGTGCTCATATGTGAAGCTTTTGCGCTTTGATGCCAGAGTATTCCCTTAATGCAAGCCCGGCTTTTACCATATCTTAGCCGCCGAGATGAAGGGCACAGGCCCGGAAAAAAGGGTCGAGGCGTTGTTTGTTGATTTTTAGACCGAGCTGATGGGGCGGGCCCGCGCTTTGGCCCGGCGGAGGAACACCGCCTCGCTCGCGTGACGATTATTTCAAGGGCACAACACCGCGGTTTTCATCCGGCGAACCCAATGCAATGTTCGTGTCGAACAGTGCGGAACTCTGAGCCGCCACCGCGCTCCCCTCGCGACCACCCGCGTCGCACGCGTGTAAGTTCTGTTGATTAAAATCCGTCAGCGATTCCGAACTTCTAGGTGTTTTGTTACAAATACGGCGTTGGATTTGTAACATTTCTAGAGGAGGTTACGCGCATGACCCTGAGGGACAAAATCGCCCGCGGCCTAGCCGAAAGGGTCGAGGCGTTGTTTGTTGATTTCTAGACCGAGCTGATGGGGTGGGCCCGCGCTTTGGTCCAGCGGAGGAACACCGCCTCGCTCGCGTAACACTATCCGCCGCCCTTACCGAAGCACCGCTTGGTCGTGAACCCGGGCAAGTCTTTCGTTTGACGTGAAAAGCTCCGGAATCGAGGGTTGATTGTCTCAGAAATATGACCGCATATATCTGAGATATGACGAGGGCGGCCAAACCCACCAGCACCCCTTCGCGGATCGAGCGTCGCATCAAGCGCGCGGGCGACGACGCCGTGTTCTCCGTGAGCGATTTTCTGGATCTCGACACCCGCAACGCCGTCGACGCCGCGCTCAGCTGGCTGACCCGCAAGGGCACGCTTCGCCGGCTCGCCCGCGGGCTCTACTACCGTCCGCGCACCAATCCCTACCTCGGCGAAATCATTCCTCCCAAGGAGGCGGTCGTGGCCGCTCTCGCCCGGCGCGATCACATGCGGGTCCGCCCGATCGACGCGAGCGCCGCCAACTTGCTCGGCTTGAGCGAACAGGTGCCGGCGAAGGTGGACTACCTGACCGACGGTCGCACCCGCACCGTCAAGGTCGGCCCCCATCTCATCACGTTTCGCCACGTTTCCCCGAAAACCATCGCTCCGGAAAGCTCGACCGTCGGCCTGGTCATCGCGGGCCTGCGCAACCTCGGCAAAAACCACGTCACGCCCGAACACGTGCGCCGCCTGCGGGCCTCGATCCCGGCGGAGGAGCGCCGCCGCCTGCGGCAGGATCTCACGCTGGCCCCGGGCTGGATGCGCCCCCACCTCAACGCCATCGCCGGAGACGAACCCGCATGAAACACTTCGTCAGCCTCCCCCCGCGGCAAAGGGCGGATTTCTTTGCCCGCCACGAACAGCTCAACCGGGTGCATCCGGTCATCTCCGAAAAGGATTTCTGGGTGTGCTGGTTGTTGGGTCTGATCTTCGCGACGCCTGCGCTCGGCGCCAACGCGGTCTTCAAGGGCGGCACCTCGCTCTCCAAGGTCTTCGGCGTCATCGACCGATTCTCCGAGGACATCGATCTCGGCCTCAGCCCCGCCTCCCTCGGCTGGCCGGAATCCGAACTCGACGACGCCCCTTCCAACACCGCCCGCGCCAAACGCGTGGCCGCGCTCAACGCCGCGTGCGCCGATGCCGTGGAGCGGCGCTTCATGCCGGCGCTGGAAAGCTTGGTTCAAGACCTTCTCGGCAAGAAATCCGGGGCCACTCGCTGGCTGAGCTACGAGTTGGAAACGGCGTCACACTCGCCGGTGATCTATTTCGCCTACCCGGCCACGCAGGCCGACACGTTGCCCTACATCCGACCGGTCGTGAAAATCGAGTTCGGCGCGCTCACCGACCAACGCCCGCAGGGCCCCCATTCCATCCGCCCGCTCATCGCGGAGTTGTTGCCCGACGCCTTCGCCGACTTCCGCGCCGAGGTCGTGGCGCTGGAGATCGAGCGCACGTTTTGGGAGAAGGCGACGATCCTGCACGCGGAGTATCACCGCCCGGCGGAGAAGCCGCAGCCTGCCCGCTACTCGCGGCACTACTCGGACTTCGCCGCGCTCTGGCGGCATCCGTCCGCCGCCAAAGCCGCCGCCGATCTCGATCTGCTCGCGCG
>CAMLQS010000351.1 GCA_946482165.1 uncultured Verrucomicrobiota bacterium
GAGCCGAGACATACCTTTCAGGTATGCCTCCGCCTCACCCGCCTTGGCCGAACCGTATTTCCCGCCCGCGCAGACCCCGCCGGAGATTTTTAGGACCTCCCTTGGGCGAGAAGACCCGCGATGATCGCGGATTTCGAGTCTATCACTCAACGAGCGGTGTTCGGGACCGCTCTCCGCATGCGACTGCGATGGGCGATGTCCTATTTTCCGTTGCCGCGATCAAATCCATCGAGGCTCCATTCCGAGCGCCAGCGGATCATCATTTTGCCGTTCTCAAACTCGATCGGTAGCCAGATGTAGCCACTCTCGACGAGCTGTGGCCTCGGGCGCCAGATGTCGAACATGGCCACGTAGGCATCCCGTTTCCCCTGCACCGCAAAGATGTGCGTGCTCTGGCCGCCCCAGGTTTTCTCCGGCCCCATCTTGGTGTGCGGATTCGTCCCCTCGCAGGGATTATGGCTGTGTTTCCAAGGACCCCAGATCGAATCCGCCACGAGAACGCGCGCCGGATTCGGGTCCCAGCCCGTGCATCCGGAAGCCAGCAGATGGTATCGTCCCGCGTGCTTCACCAAAGCCGGCGCTTCGTTGTGCCCGCCCGGAGCGACCCGTATCCATTTGCCCGTGAAATCAAGGTAGTCCGGCGTGAGCTCGTGAATCGCGAGCGTGTAGTTTTCCTCGGCTGACGCGATGAGGTAGCCCTTTCCGTCATCGTCGACGAACAGGGTCATGTCGCGAGCCATCTGCCCTCCCGCGAAATCGCGCCGCGCGTAGGCGCCGTCACGCAGGCCCGAGCGGAACTTGTCCCCTTTCATCAAATCCTTCGCCTGCTCCGCCGTGACCGCAGATTGCTTCTCGGAGGGAAATCCCATCGGCCAGCGCCCCGCGTTCGGTCGAAGGGAGCGGATAAACTTGAAGGGGCCGGTCGGAGAATCCGCCACCGCCGAGGCCGTGCGCGCCGCCGCGTAGCCGCGTCCCTTCAATTCGAGGTGAAACCACAGCACGAACTTCCCCGTTTTCGGGTTAAAAATCACTTTCGGGCGCTCGATCACGCTTCCCGCCGCAATATCCGAAGCCGGATCATCCACCACCGGCATGACCACCCCTTCATGCTTCCAGTTATACAGGTCGGTCGACGAATAGCAGCCCACGCCCAGCGTCCCGGGATGCCCCGCTTTTTTCGAATTCCGATACTCGCCATACCAATAGTAGGTGCCCTCGTGAAACAGCACGCCACCGCCATGCGCGTTGATATGGACACCTTCGGTATCATGCCGAAACGGCGTGTTCGAAATCGTGGAATACCGCGCCGGCGCGACGACCAAGGCATCGGGTAGCAACTGCGCCCGCGTGAGCTTCGTCGCCTCTAGGGCCGCCGAAGTCGATGCCCCCAGCAGCAGAAGCCAGAGAGCCGCAAAACCTGCCGATACCGTGGACGAAGACAACAGGAGCAAAGAGCGAAACATCGTGGGCGGAAGAGGGATTCGTGTAAAAAGGGGGCGATCCAGAGACCATCCTAAAGGCCCCGGTCTTCGAGCGATGACGCCACATCGCGCCCCCGGTTTCCCTACAGGGGAACCGGGGAGTTTCTAGCGTAAACTCGCCTCGCCCACCTCACGTCCGCGCCGCGGACGTGAGCTTCGCCTCGCCCGGGAACCTACGCCCCCTTGCGCCGGAATACCGCCACGCCGGCGCCATCGTGCCCGGCCACCCAGGGCAGGGCCACGCTCTGTGAAACGAGTTCAAAGTCCTTGCCTTCCGATGTGCGCAAGAAGGCATCGACCACGCCGGCGTTCTCCTCCGCGTCGATCGAGCAGGTGCTGTAGACCATGCGTCCGCCGGGCCTCAGCCAACGCGCCGCGGCCGCCAGCAGTTCGACCTGCTGACGCGCGTGCTTGCCGAAATCCGCCGGTTGCAGGCGCCACTTCACGTCCACGCGGTGCCGCATCACGCCCGTGTTCGAGCAAGGCGCATCCACCAGCACCGCGTCGAACTGCCCGGCTTGCATGCCCATCAGGCTTGAGGTGCGGCGCAAATCCCCCTCCACGCGCTTGGCCGATACGCCCGCCGGCACGCGCTTCAGGTTCTCCGCCAGTCGCTCGTGGCGGGCGCCAGGAACATCAAGGGCGACCAGCAAGCCCTCGCCCATCTTGTCGGCCAGCGCGAGGCTCTTGCCGCCCGGCGCCGCGCAGGCGTCGATGATGCGCTCGCCCGCCTTGGGCGCCGTCGCCTCGGTCGCCAGCCGCGTGCCCGGATCGGCGAGATATACCTTGCCGGCCGACAAGGCCGCGCCGACCTCGGCCCAGTGGCCGCTCTTCACCACGAACCACTCGGGCCATTGGGTCGCCTCGAGCCACTCCGGCTTTTCGCCCTCCGCCAACCGCCAACGCGCATGCACCGGCGCCGGCTTCAAATTCCACTCCAGCAGCTCACGGGTTTGCTCCGCGCCGAACTGCCCGAGCCAGCGCTCCACCAACCACTCCGGCGTCGAATAAAAATCACCGAGCGCCGCCGCCGTGGCGATCTTGCCCGGCGCCGTTTGCACTGCCAAAGCCTCGGCCAGCTTGCGCACCACGGCGTTGACCAGCCGCGCTTCCGACTCGCTCGCCAGCTGCTTCGTCTGCGTGACCGCGTGGTGGCCGACTTTCGCCGCATGCCCTTCTCCGCCGCCCTCGACCAGCTCGTAGCCGGCAAGGAGCAGGATCGCCATGACGCGCGTCCTCGGGCGCAGCCGCACCAGGGTCGCGATCACGTTCTCGATGCGGCCGTAGTTGCGGATAGCGCCATAAAACAAATGTTGGCACCGCGCCCGGGCGCCGCCCGAAAGCTGAACCGTGTCCAGCAAGGCGTCGGCGCGCACTTCCTCGTCGAGCCAGCGCACCAGCAAGCGGGCCGCCACGGGCCAGGCGTCGGGAGAGGAAACATTGCCGGCGTTGCCGGACACGGGCTGGGCGTCGTTGCTCATGGAAGGTTCTTCGAAAAGGTCGGTGTAAGGTGCTAAAAGAGGAACCGACGAAACTCGCGCCTCCCGCCGAGTAAGCAACCATCAAACCGACAACGCCGCCGCCGATCCGCCGCTCCAATGCGGGCAACGTCCCGCGCGGAGCTCAAGGGAGGTCCTCAAGCCAGGGACAGCCATTGACCACCCGCAAAGGAGCGCGTTGCCTGCGGAAACCATGAAGAATGCGCTTTTCCCGATTGGATTGCTCGCCCTCGTCTTGTGTGGATGCGGATCGGGTAAAAACGAGGAACTCCAAGGCCGCCCCCTCGTGCTGCAACTCGGCATGAAGATTTCGACCGCCTCCAACACGCAGACGCTCGACGAGGTGCAGGCAAAAATCGCCACGACCACCCTCGGACCGAAGGTGCGGCAACATCTCACCAACGCGCTCGAAGCACAGCGCAGGCTGCTGACCGCCGCCGCCGAGATGCAAATGAACGAGCGCATGGACGGAGCCAAAAAAGTCGTCTCCGAAATCGAAGCCGCCTCCGCCGCCGTGGAGTAGCGCAGGCCGGCTCTCGGCTGGCGCTAACGCCACGTCCGCCACCATTCGCTCAACTTCGCCCAGGCACGGGCGCGGTGGCTTAGTAGCCCCTTCACCTCGTCGCCGAGCTCCGCGTAACTCTGCTCGTAACCATCGGGCACAAACAGCGGATCGTAGCCAAAGCCCGCGCCGCCCCGTGGCTCCTCGAGTAGCACGCCCTTGCACTCGCCTTCGAAAACATGTTCCCGGCCCGCTCCGTCGATGAGGAGCAACAGGCAATAAAACTTCGCGCCGCGCCGCCCTTCCGGCACGCCGCGCATCACGTCGGCGAGCTTGCGCAAATTGGCCGCCGCATCGCCCTGCGAACCGGCAAAATAAGCGCTCTCCACGCCCGGCGCGCCCCCGAGATGGTCGACGCACACGCCACTGTCATCGGCCAAGACCAGACTACCCTTCGGCGCCTTCTCCCAAAGCGCCCGCGCCTTTTTCCGCGCGTTCCCTTCGAAGGTTCCCGTGTCCTCCTCCACCGGCGGCATGCCTCCCAGCGCCTTGGCCGAAAGTATTTCGACACCGAGCCCGTCGCGCGCCGCCAGCGCGCCCATCTCCGCGACTTTATGCGCGTTTCCCGATGCCAGATAAATCACTTGCCGATTATTCGTGTTCACTCGTGGTTAAAAAATCCCCTTAGCAACGCATCCTCGCCCAGCCGCTCCGCCACTCCTCCTTCGGCGAAACTCCAAGCTATTTCGCCGCCCCAGCCCGGCCCGCCGAGCATGGGAGCGCGATACCAAAAACCGTAGTCCAGCGCGCCCGCCCCCCGCGCGTCGGCGAGCAACTCCGCCCCTCCTTCCACATACACGCCGGAGATCCGCTCGGCCGCGCAACGTCGCGAAAACTCGCCCCACCCCGCCGCGCCGCGCGTCGTCTCCTGCGTCCACACGCGGACGCCCGCCGCGTCCAACCGCGCACGCGTCGACTGGTCCGCCGCCGCACTCGTCACGACAACCGTCCGCGTCCTCCACGCATCCGCGTAAACGCGGGGCCACGAGGCCTCGTCACCCGCCGCCGTCGCCAGCGTGGCGTCGAAGACAAATCGCCAGCCGCAATCCTCCCACGCCGCCCCGTCCGCCTCGCGCCAGCGCCGCGTCAGCGCCGGGTTGTCCGCGCGCACCGTCCCCGCGCCTACCGCGATCGCCGGGAAAAGACGCCGCCAGTGATGCACGTTCTCCCGCGCCGCCGCACCCGTTATCCACCGCTCCGCGCCGGCCGGCGGACGCGAATATCCGTCGCGCGTCGTCGCAATTTTTCCCGCGATCAGCGGCCGCCCGCGCGTGATCCAGTGGTTGAAGATCAGATTCAGCTCCGCGCATTCCGCCGCGCGCACGCCGGACTGCACCTCGATGCCCGCGGCGCGCAACACCTCCACGCCCCGACCCGCGTGCGCGGGATTCGGATCGGTCGCGCCGACGACCACCCGGGCGATCCCGCCGGCGGCCTTGATCGCCTCGCAACACGCGCCCGTGCGCCCCGCCGTGGAGCAAGGTTCGAGCGTCACCACCAAAGTCGCACCCGGCTTGGGCGTCCTTCCGAGGTTCGCCAGCGCCGCCCGCTCCGCGTGCGGCCCGCCGTCCTTCGCATGCCACCCCTCGGCCACGATCGCTCCGTTCTCCACGAGCAGCGCCCCCACCATCGGATTCGGATGGGTCTGGCCCCAGGCGCGCCG
>CAMLQS010000352.1 GCA_946482165.1 uncultured Verrucomicrobiota bacterium
CCTCGGTATTCGTTCCAGTGATACTGATCAGGCCGCCGTCGATCGCCAGACCGGCGCGGTCGGGGCCTTCGCGGGTGGCGTTGCGGCGCAGGGAGGGCTCGACCGCGGGCGGCGGCAGCGTCGCCTCCGGAATATCGAGCGCTATCTGGAACTCATACCAGGAGGCTTTCTCGTTGGCGAGGTGCGCGGACCAGGTGATGTCGGCGTCGGCGGCGGTGAGCTCGCGGACGACCTTGCCCTCGGCGTCGTAGCCGTAGATGCGAAAGAGCGCGGCCTCGCGCTTGATGGCGCCGGGGCCGTCCTTGTAGAAACCCGGCGGGCGGGGCTCGGGGTGGACGACCTCGGGCCCGACGTAGAATCCGTCGGGGCTGTTGCCGACGCGGGCGATGCCGATGGCGGGATGGATGGCGGCGCGCACGATGGCACCGGGGGCGGAGGAGGAATGGTTCATGGTCGGGAGGTGGAGGGCATGGAAACAAGGACGAGCGTGTGCATCACTCGGACAGGCCGGCGTTGAACCGGTCGATGATCTGCCGGATCTCGGCGGGCGTCGCGTATCGGCCGGCCGGGGCGTTGCAGGGCATGCGGCCGTAGAAATCGACGGGGCCGGAATTGCCGATGGTGCCCCCCAGTTGGCGTCGTGGACGCGACGCTGCCGCACGCGTTCCGGGTCGATCAGGGGATGCGCGTCCCCGAACTCGCGCGCAGGCGCTGGGGCGGAGACGACGGGGGAGGCGGGTGTTCACAGGAAAAGGAGGAGACGGACGGATGGAAACGGACACCGAACGACCCGCGCGGACAGGCGGCAGCCCGGCAGGGCGAAGACGGACCAGTCGAACCGCGTCGGACGGGACCCGGCGGCGAGAGGAAGAGGCGGCGAGACGAAAAAGAAGGGGCGGCGAAACCCTGCGAAAAATTCAGGACGCGGAGGACGAAACGGCGGAGGCTTCGCGCGCGGCGGAGAGCACTTCGGCGCGCAGCCAGTCGTTGACCACGCAGTCGATCGTCAGATGCACGCGGTCGCCGTCGCCGTCATTATGCACGCTGTGGAGTTCGGTGAAGTCGTTATACCAGCACTCGCCGGGAGCCATGATCACGCGCTTGCCGGCGACCATGAAACGCACCTCGGGGTTGGTCGTGATCGGGATGTGCAGGCGGAGTTCGCCGTCCTCGAGCCGAAGCTGGTAGTCGCGGTGTTCCTTCACGACCGAGCGCGGTCGCACGCGAAGGAAACGCACGGCGAGCTTCGGGCACGGAAACGAGTTCACCACCTGCGCGATATAGGGGCACCGCGCCATGAGCGGCGTGTCGGCGAAATCGGTGCGCGTGGGATCGGGATAAATTTTCTTTTCGTCTCCGCCGATCGCCCGCAGCGACACGACGCTCCAGTCGCCGTCGTAGTAGCGGGTGTTGAAGTGCGGGACAAAATCCTCGGCGACGATGCGGGCGAGGTCGAATTGAAGACGCTCCACGTCGAAACGCGGACGCAGCTTCAGACTAGGAGGAACGGCAATCGGAACGGCGCTCGGAAACACGGGATCAAAGACGTCGGAAAGTTCGGAAGACATGTGAAGACGACCGGGACGGGACGACCGTAGAACTTTATGCGGACGCCGGCGCGGCGGGTTTTCCGGCAAACGCGGCGAGCGTGCTCTTCAGATCCGCGAGAACCGTGTCGTCCACCCGCGACCTCAGCTCGGCCAACGCGGAGCGCAACGTCTCCTGCAGCTTGGCCAGTTCCTCGCTCACGTCGGGGTTGACGAGGCGCGATTCGGCGAGTTTCAAGACCGCCTCGGCCTCCTCGCGCTTGCCATCAAGCAGCGCGCGAGCGGCGGCGGTGGTGAGCGCGGACCGGAGCATATGCGCATGCTGCTGCTGCGCGACGGCGTTTTGCATACCAAGCGCGACCGCCTGGGCGAGCGCCTGAAAGGTGACCGCGGCGGTGAACGGAGCGAGCTGGCCACGAAGCAGCGCATCGACCTGGCGAACGGAATCGTGCACCTGATCGTTGGCCGCGTCGTCGGGAGGCTCTGGCGACTCGGCCGGAGGGGCAGCGGTGGGTTCGTCGCTCATGTTCGGGGCCTAGCTGGAAAGAATCTTCTGCGCCACGCCGGCGGAGGTCGTGTCGATTGAGTAGAGGAGCGCGACGCCCTGAGCGGTCGCCGCCTGGGCGGTGACGTAGGACTGCTGCTGGGCGTTGACCGCGTTGTGGGCAGCGTTGGAGAGGGCTTGCGCAGTCGCCTGATAGAGCGAGCCGAGCGCTTGGGCGGGCGCGTCGCCAAGCACCTTCACGCTGCTCTGGGTGACGGCGTCGGTGATCTGGTCGTTGACAGCGGTGGGTTGGGCCATGGGAAAAGCGCGGCGGGACGTTGGAGAGGAAGGGGCGGCGAGCCGGCGGGTCAGGCGACGGGGCCGACGACCAGCGATTGCACGCAACGGGTGGTGACAGCCTGGGCGAGGATCGACGCCTGCTGCTGCGCGGCCGTTGCGTTGAGCGAGGCGGTCGCGAGCGACTGCGCGGTGATTTGATAAAGCGCGCCGAGCGCCTGGGCGGGAGCGTCGCCAAGGACTTGGACGTTGGACTGTGTGACGGCGTCCGTGATCTGGCTGTTGACTGCGGTGGGGAATGCCATGGTTACAAGGATTCGTAAACGGGTTGGGCGATTGGGCGGGGAAAAGAAAGGGTCCGTCCGAAGACGGCCCCGAGAAAGGCAAATTCAGCGTCGATGCAGCGTAGCGGCGGTGTTCTGCACCGCCTGGGCGACAAGTTCCTCGGCCTCTCGCATTGCCGCGAGAACCTCGTCATGGGCGGACTCGGACATGGGGATCGCCGCGATCATCCCGACGTCGGGAGAAACCGCCGCCGCTCCGGGGCCGCCGCACTCGGGCGGCGGCGGAGCTAGCGCGGCTGAAGCGGCGTTCTCGGAATCAAGGCCCATGGGGATCGCTCGGGCCGACTCACGCGGCACGGCGACGGCGTGTCGCCCCCGCGACCATTAACACGGACGCGCCGACCAAAGCGACGTAGGTGGACGGCTCGGGGACGGCTCCGACTTCGATGGCCTCGCCGGGAGTGTCGTTATAGGCGAGGTCGTAACTGAATCCGTCACCGCTGTCGTTTGGCGTGAAGCTGATCCACCCATAGCCGGTGCCGCTTACCGAGGTCGCTTGGTATTCAAAAGCGAGGAACCCCTTGACACCGGACTGGAACTGATTGCCGGAAATTCCTATATGCGAAATGGATACGCTTTCCCCCGCGACAAACGTGGATAGCGATCCGTCGATGATCATCTCGCTTGGCGCGTTCACAAAGAAGCCACCGTTGTCGGGATCGTAGCTTGCCGTGGACTGGTTGGAAAGAGGGCGCAGTAACTCGCTATTGGAAACCCCCAACCCGCCCGAATAGAGGTTCAGCCAAGGAGCATCATTAAAATCCACAGGGAATGAGAGGCTGGTCTGCCCTGTCAGGATATTGATATAAATCCCTTCAAAGGAGCTCGGAATCGAAAGGCTCTCCAGATCCACGTAAACGACTCCGGCCGAAGCCGTCGCGGAAAACGCGAACGAACAAAGCAAATACTGGATTTTGTTTTTCATAATTTCCTTAATAGTAATTAGTTGATCTCCGCCACGACACGGAAGAAGCGGGCTTTTTTTCCACCGACGACCTGGGTGTAGGGAACCGACACCACTTCATGTAAACCAGAGGTTGCCAGAAGAGTCGGAGTGGCCGAACTGCTCACCCAAGTGGTGCCATTTGAGCTAAACTGGACCACGTAAGAGATATCCCCGCTAAAGGACGCGCTACGTCGCACGAAGAGGACGCGCGTGTTGTTGGTGGGCGTCGTTTCCGTGCGAGTGATCGGCTGACCGGTCTCACTCAAGGTGCCGCCACCGGCGAAGGTTCCGACGTAAACCAGCGGGTCCGGGCCAGAACCAATATCGTTCGGATCGGTGCCAAAGGCGTATTCGTAGAGATTGGTCACGCCGTCGAGGTCGGGGTCGGCGGCGGGGCCGCTGATGCCGGCGTCGAGCAGTTCGGAGGGAGTGAAGTTCTCCGACTCCCAGTCGGCGATTTCCAGGAGGCGCACGGTCAGCGAACCATCGACGAAGCTGAAGGTGTAGTTGGTTGCGCTCAGCGTGCCGATGGCGGCGGTGATCGTGTAAGCGCCGGGCGTGCTCGAACCGGTGGCGGAGGTGCTCAAGTCAGCGGAGCCGGAGAGCACCGCGCTGGTGTCGCCGCCGACAAAGCCCGTGATCGTCGCGGTGAGGGTCGGGTTGGCGTAGCCATAAGGACGGGTCTTGTTGTCGGCAGTCACCGTGAGTTGCACGGAGGTGATGTCCGCCGCGGTCGTGGGCTGAATAAGGGTGTAGTTGCCGCTGTGGGCGCCGGAAAGGGTCAGGCCGGAAACCGTCACTGTTTTGCTCGTGCCTACCGTGGAGGTGTCGAATACACCGGTAGCGGAACCGGTGACGAGGGTCACGTCGTCACCGCCAAAGACGCCGGAAAGCCCGGCGGAGGAAAGGTCGAGGGCTGCGGTGGTGCCGCCGTCGTAGGGTTTGTCGTTCGCGGTCACACCCGTGACGGTGAGGGTGGCGGCGTTGATGGTGATCGTGAGCGGATCGGAATCCACGTTGCCGGCCGCGTCGGTGGCGGTGACGGTGGCGTTAAACGTGCCAGCCTGAGTGGGCGTTCCGGTAATCGCACCGGAACCAGAATCCACGCCAAGGCCGGTGGGAAGTCCCGACGCACCGTAGGTCGTGGCGGAACCCGACGCAGTGATCGTGTAGGAGAAACCTGCGGTGCGATAATCTCCCGATGCGGTGGATCCGCTGGTGATGACCGGAGCGGTGTTATCCACCGTGAAGGTCGTGCTCGGTCCGGCCGCGGCGGCGGTGTTGCCGGCGGTGTCGCTGGCCGTGCCCGCGGCGATGGAGATGCCTAGCGTTCCGTCGCCCGTGATCGAGCTGATGGTAACAGTGCGCGTGGTGCCGCTTCCCGTCACGTTCACCGTTCCACTGGCGCTCCCCGTCGAGTTGAGGGTCACGTTCCCGTTGGCCAGGGTGCTCGAGTTGAAATTGGCGTCCGAGTAGGTCACCGTATAGGTGATCGGGCCGCCGCTCGTGAGGCTGGCGGACGGAGCGCCGATCGAGATCGAGGGGGCGGTGTTATCCACCGTGAACGTCGTGCTCGGGCCGGC
>CAMLQS010000353.1 GCA_946482165.1 uncultured Verrucomicrobiota bacterium
CCCGCCGCCCCGGGCGCGGTGCCTCCGCCGCCGGCGCCCTGAGTCGAAGTCGCTGTCGCCATCCTCGCGTTTTACTGGGGATCGGTCTCTCCGATCCGTCTAACCTGCTCGCCACCATCTCCGTTTCGTCTCCTTTTTTCTCATGCTCACCGTCTCCCGTCCCCGTCGTCCGCTGGGCGCTTCGCACCGCCGCGGTTTCACCCTCCTCGAAATCCTCGTCGTGATCGCGATCATCGGCCTCCTCATCGGCGTGCTCATAAAGAACGTGGAAGGCGGTTTTGACGCCGGACGACGCTCTACGGCCAAGATTTTCGTGGGCAGCACGCTGCAGGGCTGTTTGGTCCGCTATCAAATCGACATGGGTGACAAACCTTCGACTGCCGAAGGATTGGAGGCTCTGGTCAGCCCCCCCGCCGGCAAGGCCGATAAATGGAAGGGGCCTTACATTGACGGTGGTAAAATCCCGCTCGATCCTTGGAGCAGGCCCTATGTCTATCGGTATCCCGGCGTGAAGAACAAGGGCGGCTACGATGTGTTCTCAAAGGGCCCGCTGGAGGAGGATGACAAGGACGACATCGGCAATTGGGGCGAATGATAATGCACCGTGCCCGGACGCGACTCCCGGGCCCGGCCAGCCGGGCCGGCTTCACCCTGATCGAGACGATAGTCGTCTTGATGCTTATCGGCATGATCACCTCGGTGCTGATCAGCGGCGCCACGTCGCTCTTCAACACCGCTCGCGAGCAAGATCCCGAGACCGCCATTCTCAGCCTCTTCCAGAAAGTCCGGGGCCAGGCGGTCGAGAGCGGTCGGGTGATCGAGCTGCAGCCGCTGCCCGAGGACGCCGGTTTTGTCTACGGTGCGGATGGCGTGGAGATGCTTCCCAAGCGCGAAGGCTACACCGTGCGCCTGATCAGCCCTGAACTCATCTCGGCTTCGCTCATCGGCGGACAACTCGAGGAGAAGCCGCTCATGAAGGTGCGCTTTTATCCCGACGGCTCTTGCGATCCCTTGCGCATCCAGATCCGCCGCGGCGAGACGCGCCGGGTTTATCCCATCGACCCGTGGACCGCCGCGCCGCTGCCGCAAGGAGGGACGACCTCGTGAGCTCCTCCTCGCGCCGCGCCTTCACGTTGATGGAGGTGCTGGTCGCCCTCGCCATTTTCGCCATCGCCGCCGTCGTGCTCGGCGCCGCCTACTCCAATTTGATGCTCGCGCACGCCTCGATTCGCGACCGCGACGGCTCCGAGGCCGACATCGTTTGGGCGCGCGAGGCCATGCTCCTCGAGCCCGACCGCGCGGTCGTCGAGCGCGGCGGCGACATCGTGTTGCCCGACGGACGCTCCGCCAGCTGGCGCGCCACCGTCGCACCGACCAGCGTGAGCGATCTCTTCGACGTCGCGCTCGAGCTGTCCGCGCCGCCTCCGAGCGGCAGCGGCGATCTCGTGCGCGTATCCGAAACGCTGCGACTCCTGCGCCCCACCTGGTCCACCGCCGCCGAGCGGAAGGATCTGCGCGACAAAGCCGCTCAGCGCATCAAGCGGCAACGGGAGGCGATGCAATGAGCACCGCCGCGTTCACCGCTTTTTCCTCCGCCGTGGCACGGGCGTCCCGCCCGTGTTCCGGGAGCGGGCGGGCGAGACGGCTGCTCGCCATGGGCGGGACGCCCGTGCCGCTTTCCCGCGTCCGCGCCTTCACCTTGCTCGAAGTGCTGCTCGCGATCGCCCTGCTCGGCTCGCTGCTGGTTGCGCTCAACATGTTCATTTTCTCCATGGCGGAGGTTTGGGGCAAAGGCCGTGAAGAACGCCTCTTTGCCCAGCATGCCCGAGCCGTCTCCGTGCACGTCGAGGACCTCCTGCGCCGCGCCGCTCTCAGCCCCGAAGGCGGCGGCCTCGAGATGAAGGAAGTCAAACTGGAGACCGGCGGCGAGGCGCCCGAACTCGCCTTCACGCTCGCCGAAGGCAGCCGCCTCATCACCTGGCCGGAATCGCCGCTGCCCGATGTGGAAATGTCGCTCGGCGTCGCGGAGCGCGAAGGCATGCGCCTGCACTGGCAGTCGATGCTCGAGCTCCATCGCGACACGGAGTCGCCGCGCAGCGTGATCGTTTCGCCCTTCGTCGTCTCGATGGCGTATGATTATTACGACGAGAATTTCCGCAGGTGGGAGACACTCGATACGCCGAAGCGCGAAGTCGACGGCACCTATCCGCTCCCGCGTCGCATCCGCCTGCGTTTCACCCACGGCAAACTCTCGCTCGAGCGCGTGCTCCGCGTTCCCTCCATCAAGGAAGGGGCCACCCGACTCTGACCATGCGCGCCATGCATCCGTTCTTCCGGTTTTCGACCTCGGCACGACGCGGCTCCGTCATCGTCGTCGTGCTCGTCACGCTCCTTCTCGCCTCGATGATGCTGATGAAGTTCATCGAAAACAGCGCGGTGGAGCTCACCCTCGCCACGCGGCAGGCGGACAAAGTCCGCCTTCGCGCCGATGCGTATGGGGCGCTCGAGACCGCGCTCGCCGTCATGGCCGAGATCAAGGCGGTCGACGAAAACCTCTTCTCGCCCGAGCAGGGCTGGGGCGATCCCTACGAATACGCGGGCGAGTCGCCGCGCGACGGGCTCCAGGTCTCCTTCGCGTTCATCGACGAGAGCGGCAAGCGCTCGCTGCCCGGCATGTCGTTCGAGGATATGGTCGAGTTTGTCCAAGCCCTTGGGCTAAGCGAGACCGACGCTCGCCGCTTCGCCGACGGCCTCTACGCCTGGACCACGGCCGATCACACGCCGCAGGACATGGAAGCCGAGGCATCCCGCTATGAGCGCGAGACGCTGCCTCATACGCCCCCGAAACGCTCGCTCCGCTCCTGGGACGAGTTGCGCTCCGTGCACGTGGCCCGCGAATACGTTTACGACGTGGACACGGGCGCCCTCACCGGGTTCGGCCAGGCTTTGCGCGACAATCTCTCCCTCTATTCCTTTGATTCGTCCAACATCAACGCGCTCGCCCCCATGCTCGGGGCCGCGCGGGGCTGGGACGAAAATCAGAACGCCTCCATCGCCGCGTATCGTTCCGGCAAGGGCGCCCGCGCCGCCGGAGCCCCCACCTGGTTCCGCACGGTGTCCGATCTCACTTCGGTCATCGGCGCCAACGCCGACGTCGAAGGTCTGGACGCCGCGGCAAAACTGGTGCGGATCGATGTGACCGTGCGCGAAGGCGCCGGCTCGATGCGTCTCAGCGCGCTCGTGGCGTTGGACGAGGGCGTCAGCCTCCCCGAAGCCGTTTCGGCTGAAGGAACGGAAAATTCCGGGGGCGGCGCCAGCGGCGGCGGCCGGAACAACACCCCGGGCGGCGGCCAGGGCAACGGCGGCGGCCAGGGGCGCCCCGGCGGCAATGGACAAGGACGGCCCGGCCGGGGCGGTCAAGTAGCCCCCGGTGGAGGCGCGCGAGCCGGAATGACGCTCCAACAGGCGACTCCGGGCCGAACCACCGGCGGACGCGCCAACCGTCCCGGCGGCACGACAGGCGAAACCTCTGGCAACGGTGCGACGTCGGAGGAAAGGTTGGACTACCCTTTCACCATTCTTGAAGTAATCGAAATCGCCGGGCCCGAACCCGTCGCAGCGGCCGTCGAGGCCGAATCCGATCCCCAATCCTGATGTCCGCCCTTTCCCGCTTCCTCCCCGCTATTCCCCCCGCGCCGCCGGTTCTGCTCGCGCGAGGCGACGCCTTTTTCGTTCGCCGGGTGGAGCTGGCCGCGGGCGAGCCCATCGGTCCGCAAGTCACCCTCGCTCTTGAGGGCATGGCACCGTTTCCCCCGGAGCAGCTCTATTTCGGGCACCTGCCCGCCGCCGACGGAAGCGCCGCGCTCATCTTTGCCGCCTTTCGCCGACGTTTCACCGCGGAGGAGATCGAGCCGTGGGACCACGCCGCGGTCGTCACGGTGGAATTCGCCCCCTTGCTTTGCGCCCGCCCCGCAGCCGGCGAGCTCTCCGGCGATGGCGTCGTTCTGCACGTCGGTGAAAGTCGCGTCTCCGCCCTGGCTTGGCGCGCCGGTCTGGAACTCCCCGTCTCCGTGGTCAGCCGCCAAGGCGGCGAAGAGGCGGTCGACGCGGTGCTCACGGAACTTTTTGACCGCGCCTCCCTGCCTTCCGACGCCGAGGTGCGCCGGGTCGAAGGACTCCTCGCCCTTGAATCCGCGGCCGACGGCTCCCTGCGTGCGACCGCGGGTGGCGTCGAGCTTGGCCCCTGGCCGGCGGAATGGACGGAAACCTCCGATGTCCGTGACACGGGGTTCTTGGATGATCGCCGTCGCTCCGCGGTGCGCGACCAGTGGATCTGGCGCGGCGTGCTCGCCGCCGTCGCGTTGGTGGTGCTCTCCGCCACGATCGACATCGGCGCCGGCGTGCTCGGCGCGCTCACCAAACGCCGTGAGGCCAAGATCGCCGCCCAGCGCGAAGCCGTTCACCAGACCGAGACTCAGCAAACGCTCGCGAACCGCATCGCGGAACTCAGCGAGAAACGTCTCATGCCTTTCGAGATGATGGCCCTCATCAATCCCGCCCGCCCCGAATCCATCGTTTTCCAGCGCGCGATCACCCGCGGACTGACCAAACTCGAGGTGGAGGCGCAGGCGCAGAATCCGGAGGACGTCGGCAAATACACCAACGCCCTCAAGATCCTGCCCGGGATCGCCGTGGCCGAGGCGCGAGACATCCGCTCGCGCGATGCCGTCGTGAACTTCGTCCTCGACGTCGAGTTTACGCCCGAGGCGTTCAAAAACGGAGGTGCCTTATGAATCCCGTCAAAGCTTGGTTCCTTTCCCGCCTCCTGCGCGAGAAGCTGCTAGTCCTCGCGCTGATCGTGGCTGGCGCCGTGATCTGGCTGTCTTCCGCAGCCGACCATTTGAAGGCGAAGCTGGGAACCTTCCGGCTCGCCGAGCAGACCTTGGCCACCCAGCAGGTGTGGATCAACGCCGCCCCCCAAATCAAAGAGGCCGCCGAGGCCGCGGTGAAGAACCTTGATCCTTCGAAGACCTATAACGCCACCTTCCTCGTCTCGAAGATTCTCGGTCTCGCGAATGAAGCCGGTCTCTCGGTCAACACCAACACCGACCCGCCGCGCACCCAGCGGTCTCCGCAGTTCTCGGTGCACACCGTTCAAGTGACGACCCGCCGCGTTGAACTCGCCTCGCTTCT
>CAMLQS010000354.1 GCA_946482165.1 uncultured Verrucomicrobiota bacterium
ACGGGATTATTTCTTAAGGATAAATTGGCTGACCAGGAGCGGGGAGTAGGCCCCGGTGCTCTTTACGTAGACGACCTGAACGGCGGCGGGTTCCAAGGTGACGGTTTGCGAGCCCGCGCCGGCGGAGAGGGTGAGCTGGCGATCGGCGGGGGTGGGGAGGCGGGCGTAGTGGAACTCCTTCGGAAGGCTGCGCCAGGTGCGGGTGTCGGCTATGTTGATCGCCATCTGGGTGACGGCGGTGGCGAGGCGGAAAAGCAGGGCGCCGGTGGGGCCGGCCTGGTCCTCCATTTGCTTTTGGAGAACGGCGTCGATGCTGGCCTTGGTGGCGGTGGAGAGAATGGTTTTGGTGAGGATGCTGGGCCACTCGTTTTTGAAATCGAGGGCGACGACGGAATCCATCGAGGCGACGAGCGCGGCGGGGTAGCTGCGGCCTTCGTTGGTGGAGATCTGAAGCGCGGAGGCGTGGCCGAACGAGGTCGTCAGATCGGGCAGCGCCATGCCGACGTAGGAGATGTTGTTGGTGAAGACGAAGAGCGGGAGATCGATTCGGGTTTGGTCGCGATAGGGGGCGGAGCCGGTTTCGAAGATGACGTAGGTGAGGGAAGAGGAGGGCGGAGAGCTGAGACCTGAAACCGGTGGGGGCGGGGCTAGGGGAGTGTGGGCGGCGACGGCGGGGGTGGCGTGGGCGGCGACGGCGGGCGTGTCCGAAGCGGGGACGGAGGGCGAGGACGCCGGGGACGGCGTCCCGACAAGGGAGGGGGCGCGCTGGAGATCGGGCTCGGCGGCGATGTAGTCTTCGCGCGCATACGGGTTCTGCGGGGCGAAGTTCACGACGCGTTCCCAGCTTTTGCGGGCGCGCTCGAGGTCCGAGTTGTCGGCGCCCTGGTGGGTGAAGACGAGGGCGTCGAGAAAGGTGGTGAACGGATTGACGTAGTCGCCGTAGGGGAGGATCGCGGCGTTGAATTTGCCCTCGATGCCGGAGATGCCGGCGGAGGTGCGCGGATCGGAGGTGGCGCGGTCGACGTCGTAGCTGGAGCCTTGGCGGCCCTGCTCGTCCTGGACGCCGCCTTCGCGGGCGGAGGCGGCGAGCTTTTGGGCCTCCTCGATGCGTTCGGCGTTGGCGGCGACGGCGTCGCGCTGACGCTGGAGGGCGCGGTTGAGTTCGACGCGGGCGGCGTCGGAATCGGCAAGCTGGAGGTAGTTGAGCGCCTGATACGTGTGGACCATCACCTTGTCGTAGGCGCGGCCCCGGTAGGGAAGGTTGGCCTGGTTGGTGAAAAGGGCGGCGGTCTCGGAGCTGGCGGAGACCTTGGCGGCGGCTTCGTAGTCGTCGATGCGGCGCGCGGCGTCGTCGAAGGCGGCGATGGAACGGGTGAGCCAGGCGATGCGCGGGGAAATCTGCCCGGGCGTCGCGGCGTTGAGGGCCTCGTTGGTTTGGGTCTGGGAGAGCGAGGGCTGAGAGCCGAGACCTGAAACCTGAGGGGACGGAGCCGGGCTGGTGCCCGGCGCCCCCGCGAGCGGGAGGTTGGCGAGGGCGGCGGCGCGGAGGATGGCGCCCTGCTCCAGGCGGTAGAGGAGGGCGTCCTTCGTGTTCGCGTTTTTGTCCGCGTCCTTGTCGGCGATGGCGACGGCGGAGGCGATGTTGCCGTTGCGCAGGGCTTCGTCGCGCGACTGCGTCTGCTCGGTGTAAGTCTGGCAGCCCGTGAGGGCGAGGCAGAGCGGCAGCGCGACGGAGGACAGAACGACGGAGGGACGGAAAAGGCGAACGCGGGCGGCGCGGGACATGGGTGCGAGGTGAAGCGGAGGACGGGTGCGAGTGAAGCGGGAGAGCGGAAAGCGGGATGACGCGAAGCGGCGAGGCACGATGCGTCACGGAGCGGACGCCCGGGACGGCGTCCCTCCAAGACGACCGGCGTTACTGTTCGACGCGTCGGACGACGGCGCCGCGATCGATGCCAAGGTCTTCTCCGGAGACTTCGGCCTGGGCGGTCCGCGGGGTGACGCGCTGGACGCGGACTTTGCCGACGGAGACTTCCTCGCGGCCGAGGGATGCGCCGGTGTCGGGGTCGATGAGCTCCTCGCCGAGGGCGAAGACTTCCCAGAGCTGGCCGGCGGCGATGCCGGTGCCGTCGCCGCGGTTGATCGTCACGATCTTGCCGGTTTTGGCGAGGATGCGGGCGGGATAGGCGACGTCGGCGACGCGTTGGGCGACTTTTTCGCTCATGCGGCGCGTGAGGGCGAGAAGGAGGGAATCGGAGAGTTCGCCGCCGGAGGAGGCGGAGTTGGCGAGTTCCTCCTCGGTGTCGAGATTCTGCTCCTGAAAATTGGCGGTCTCGACGAGCTTGTTGGTCTTGGTCTCGTAGAGTTTGGCGACGGTGGCGAAACGGATGACGCGCTTGGTGGCGGTCTTGTTGATGGTCGCGAAGTGGGCGGTTTGCGTGAAGTCTTGGAAGTCGTCGATGGTGACGACGAGGGTGAGGTCGGAGTTGCCGAAGGCGAAATTCTGTCCGGAGGCGGCGTTTTCCTCGATGAGCGCGTCGGCGTCGGAGCGGGCGAGGAGGGTGAACTTTCGCGTTTGCTGGAGGGCGGCGATGAGCTGGCTGTCCAAGGCCTGGCTCATGCGGTCGATGGAACCCTTGCGATTGTTGCCGGCGGCGTCGGCGAGGAGGGCGGGCGTGGCCTTGATCTTGGCGACGGCGACGGTTTTCAAGGAAGGCTGAGGGCTGGGACTTGAAACCTGAGGGCGGGCCGGGGCGGCGTCCTGGGCGGAGAGCGGGGCGCAGACTGCGACGCAGAGCGAGAGCAGGCAGAGCGACAGCGGACGGATCGGGCGAACGGATTTGAAATTCATGATTTGAGATTTCAGAGGACGGAAAAGGAGCGGGGGAGCAGGGCGGAGGGCGGATCAGTTGTTGATCACGGTGTTCTGCTGGTTGACCGGGACTTCGCGGTAGCGTTCGGGGAGGATGAAGCGGAAGTTCTCCTTGGTATCGACGCGGAAGAAGGAGTTTTCGAGGGACTTGGCGTGGCCTTCGAGGACCTTGACCTCGGCGTCGGTGAGTTTGGCGCCGTTGCGGAGGGTATCGAGGAAGGCGGTGGATTCGCGGAAGCGGCGGAGGCCGTCTTCGCTCATGGTCATGGCGATGGTGAGCACCTGGCCTTCGGAGGCGTTGATCGTGCGCTCCCACGGCTGGAACCCTTCGCGGCTGAGGCGGAGGCGGGAGAAGCCGGGCTTGAGCGTGATCTTGCCGGGGGCGGTGCCGACGGCGACGCCGTCGACTTCGGCGGTGGCGGCGAGAGGAGCGACCTTGAACTTCGCGTCGCCGAGGGTGACGACGTTGTCGGAGCCGACGCGGACGTCGGGGATGTAGAGATCGGCGGCCTCGACGTTGAGGGTGATGGTGACGGCCTTGGCGGCGGGCTTGGCGGCGGCGATGCGGCCGGCGTCGCGACGGGTGCGGAGCGAGGAGACGATCTGCTGGGAGGCGTCGTCGAGAAGGTCTTGATGGACGCCGCCGGCATCGGACGAGGCGTTGGCGTTGGCCTGTTCACTGCGGACGGACTTGACGACATCGCCGGTAAGGGCGCCGCCGGCCTGGGCGTCGAGGACCTTGTAGGCGACGCGGAGGGTGTAGTCGGTGTTCTCGATGCGCTGGCCGTAGGCGTTCACGGTGCGCTTGGCCTTGGTGCAAGAGACGATGGAGGCGTGAAGGACGTAATCGGCGCCGAGATTCTGCGCGAGGCGCAGGGCGCTGGACTGATCGATGAAGGCGGCTTCGGCGGCGCGGGAGGCCTTGGCGGACTCGGCTTCGGTCGGGGCGCCGGCGGGGACGAAGTTGCGCAGGTTGGACGTGACCAGCTCGCGGGAGATCAGTTGAAAATTGAGGTCGGCGAGGCGGGCGGTGAGGAGGTCCTCGAGCTGGGCGATCTGATCGCCGCCGCACTGGCAGTCGCAGTCGGGGCGCTGGGACACGATGATCGCGGCGGAGTAGGTTTTGGCGACGGTCTCGCGTTCGCGTTGCTGGGTGGTGGTGAGCTTATCGGTGACGACCTTGCCGTCGGAGGTGACGACGGTGCGCGTCTCCACGGTGGTGGCGGGCGGTTCGACGGAGTGCTCCGTGACGACGGAGGACTGGGCGAACAAGGCGGCGGCGAAGCCGGGCAGGAGGGAGGCGACGGCGAGGAGGCGCGTGAGCTTCATGGAGGAGGGTGGACGAACAAAGACAGCGACGGGCGGAGAATGTGCCGGGCACCGGGCGGGCACAACGGGAAACAGCCGGGGCCGGAGATGGGGAGCCGCCCGGTAGCGGAGATCCTTAATTCGGATGGATAGGAGCTTGCGAGGTTTTTGGGCCAAGGCCCGTCAGCCACGGCCGGGCCTCCGCGGTGCCGGCGCACCGGTCCTATTAGCCGCGGAAGGGGAGCACCAGAGGGGCGCGGCGCAGAAAAGCGTAGAGGGCGGGGGCGCAGGCGGTGGCGGCGAAGACGACGAGAGAGGGGGAGGGGCCGAGGAAGACGAGGCCTATGGCGCCCGCAGCGAGGCCGGCCACAAGGTAGCCCCAAACGAAGCTGTGGGTGCCCAGCATGGTGGCCACGGCGAGAAAGGCGACGGCTCCGCCGACGATGCCGAGGTCGAGGTAGAGGCCGGTGGTGAAGCCGAGTAGGAAGGGGACCGGCGCGAGGAGTTTGCCGGTTTCCTGGCGTCCGGCTTCCATTTGGATAATCAGCACGGTCAGGACGAAGAGGCCTTGGATGACCGGAGAAAGCACGATTGCTCCGGGGAAGCTTTGGCAGACGTGGGCGACCCCGAGCGCGCCGAGGTGGGCGCAGGCGTATCCGCGGAAGGGATCGAGCCAGAAGAGGGAAAGTTTCCACCAGGTGCGGCGTTTGCGGCCGGAGGAGCCGCTGCGACGCATGGAAGAGCTGCGGGCTTCGATAAGCGTGAGATGCCGGCAGCCTTCCTTGTAGAGCAAGCGGGGCGGGATCAGGCCAAAGGCGATGCCGAGGATGAGTGCGAGCCAGCCGTAGTCGAAGTCCATGCGGGGTTGGAGCCCGCGATGAAGCAGACTTGGCGGAGAGCGTCGAGCGTGGGTCTTACGAAGGAGTTATGCGCTGTCTTCAAAATAACCCGGTGCTTTGCTGGCGCCCTGCGGGTGAGACGGAA
>CAMLQS010000355.1 GCA_946482165.1 uncultured Verrucomicrobiota bacterium
CCAAGTCGCCAAACAAAACCGGTCGCCCATCCCGACCGCTGTTCCGCCACGAGCTCGCCTCCGCGCTCGCACTTCTGGCCCACCCTGAACTCGTCCGCGCCGCAAAACCTGACCTGGTTACCTACCTTGTCGCCGCCCATCACGGCAAAGTCCGCCTCTCGATCCGCTCGCTTCCCGGTGAAAAGACGCCGCCCATCGCCGATCAACGCTTCGCGCGCGGCATCTGGGAAAACGACGCGCTCCCCGCCATTCCCCTTTCGGACGGCACCACGTTTCCCGCCACCGTCCTGTCCCTCGCCTGCATGGAACTCGGTTCCCGCGACGACGGCCAAACGAAATCTTGGCTGGCACGGATGCTGGCCCTGCGAGACGCCACCGACCTCGGCCCGCTCCGCCTCGCTTGGCTCGAAGCGCTCCTCCGCGCCGCTGATATGCGCGCCTCGGCCCAGGCCGAAAAACCCTCAACCAACTGACGCGATGCCTACCCTATCCCTAGCCGGCTGCGCCCCCACTCCTCTCGCGCACTACCTCAAGGCCCTCGGCATCCTTCGTCTCGTCGCCGAACAAGCCGATCCCGGCGCCGCCGGTTGCTGGCACCGCGACGAGTTCGTCCTCCTCACCACCCTCGACGCCAAAGCGCTGACCACCTTCTTCCTCGAGCGTTACGCCCCAACACCAGTTCTCGCTCCGTGGAATGGCGGCAGCGGTTTTTTCCCGAAGGATAATCAAGAATCCATCGAGCTCATCCAAGCCTGCGAAGCCCCACGCTTCGCCAGCTACCGCGAAACC
Organism: uncultured Verrucomicrobiota bacterium; assembly: GCA_946482165.1. The sequence continues at coordinate 790 of CAMLQS010000355.1, forward strand.
CTCGCAGCCGCCCAAGCGCTCCTCGCTCAACTCAAGTTGAAGGATAAGCCCGATCCGGAAACCAAAGGGCAGCTCCTTCAAGCCTGCCGAAATATCCTGCCCGAATCCGCCATCGCGTGGCTAGATGCCGCCTACGTCCTGAGCAACGACGGCGCCAAATACCCGCCGCTCCTTGGCACCGGCGGCAACGACGGCCGCCTGGAGTTTACCAATAACTTCATGCAGCGCCTCGCCGAAGTGTTCGATTTGTCCACCGGAGCACCTTCCCCGGATTCCAAGACTTGGCTGCGCCAGTCTATCTTCGCCGCCTCGCTTCCCGTCGCCCGCATCAAGGCGCCTATCGGCCAATTTTTTCCCGCCGCCGCGGGCGGAGCCAACGCGACCAGCGGCTTCAATGCCGACTCCTCCGCCAACCCGTGGGACTTTATCTTTATGATCGAAGGCGCGCTCGTCTTCGCCGCCGCCGCAGTCAAGCGCCTCGAATCCACCGACGACGGACGCCTCGCTTATCCATTCTGCGTGCGCCAAGCCGGTATCGGTTATGCCAGCGCTTCGACCGCCGACGAATCCGCCTCTCGCGCCGAGATGTGGATGCCTCTTTGGGAAAAACCTGCCACCTACGCCGAACTCTCCGCTCTTTTCAGTGAAGGCCGCGCCCAGGTCGGCACGCAGGCCGGCGCCCGCTCCGCCCGCAACGGCGTCGATTTCATCCGCGCCGTCGTCACCCTCGGCGTGGATCGCGGCATCACCGCGTTTCAGCGCTTTGGTTTTCAAGTGCGTAATGGCCTCGCCTACTTCGCCACTCCGCTCGAACGCGTGATCGTTCGCCAAAACACCCGCGCCAATCTCATCGTCGAGATCGACCGCTGGCTCGATCAGCTCCGCCGCTTTTCCGGCGATGGCCCCGCCTCGATTTCACGCGCGCTGCGCGGCATAGAAACCGCCATCGACGATCTTTGCCGTCACGATGACGCGCCGCATTTTCGCGCCCTCCTCGTCGCGCTCGGCCGCGCCGAAAAGGCGCTCGCCCGGAGCTTCGGCTGGACCACGGAAAAACGCCTGCAACCACTGCAAGGGTTATCCCGTGCCTGGTTCGAGAACGCCTTGGACTCGCCCGACGCCGACCAAGAACTACGCCTCGCCGCGTCGCTCGCATCGGCCTACGGCGGCGCGCTGCGCGCCCACCTCGAGCCGGCCGAAGGCCGTGGTTTCTGGAAATGGTCCGCTGTCCCCGGCAACGATGTTTGCTGGCATGAAGGCGGCATTGACCGCGTTCTCCTCGATATCCTTTCCCGTCGCCTCGCCACCGGCGAAAAGGCCCCCTCGCTCCACCCAGGATGCGCCACCTTTTTCGCGAATCTCGATGACATCGAGTCGTTCATCCGCGGCGAACTCGACGACGACCTGATCGCCGATTTCTGGTGGGCGCTCTCCGTGATCGACTGGCGCACGGCTCCACCTGCGCAGTCCTCGATTTCGGAAGCCACTCCATCGGCCTTATATTCGCTGCTTCGCATTTGTTTTCCCCAGCCGGGTGAACTGCGTCGCGGCGCCACCGAGATCCCCGCCGTCGCCGCCATCGTCGCCAGGGCCGCCGCAGGCCAAAGCATCGAGGCCAGCACGCTCGCCGTGCGCCGCCTCCGCAGCTCGGGCTTTCGACCGCGTCTCGATTTCGTCGAGTTCGCCCCCGATCTCACGCAACGCGCCGCCGCCGCGCTCCTATTCCCGATTCAACCCGACGATTTCCACCGACTCCAAACCTCCGTTCTCCGCCAAGCCATCACCACCACCGCCTGATTTTTCCTTCAACGTATCATGAACCTCGACGCCCTCAAAAACGAACCTCGCCTCCTCCTCGAAGTCAGCTTGCGCCCCGTCGCCGGCACGCGCTTCCAGCCCACCGGCTTTCCCGACCTCGGAGCCGCCACCTATAAATCCGCCGAGGGCATCGACACCCTGCTCGTCGAATCCGCGCAAAGCATCGCCAACCGCCTCGAAGCCGCCATCTGGGATTCTGCGACCAACGATCTCGTCGCTCCCCTCGCCGGCCTGCCCTACGTTGTGGCAACCGACACCTCCGGCGAGCCGCTCACCAACTCCGTGCTCGAGGCCCACCGCATCAACAGCCCCTATATCTACAACGCCGAAGGTTTCGCCGCCATCGCCACGGACGTCGGCTACGACGAGAAAAAGCCGTTCAACTCCCGCAAGCTCGCCGCCGCGCTTCTCAAATACGACGTCAACAGTCTCCTCCACGGCATCTTTCTCGAAAAAATCGGCGGCGTTGTGCGTCTGCCCCGCGCGCTCAGCGGCTTCATCGAAGCCAGCAACATCAACGTCGCGGCCAGCGGTGGAGTGAAAAACGACCGCGTGCGCGCCAGCAAAGGCGACGAAGGCAAGGACGCCTCCGCCGGCTACGGCAACGTGCCCTTCCACCGCGACGAATACACCGGCGTCATCACCGGCTACTTCAACCTCGACCTCGCGCTCATACGCGGCTTCGGCCTCGGCTCCGCCGCCGAGGATCTGCTCGTCGCCCTCGCGCTCTACAAAATACAGCGCTTCCTGCGCGATGGTCTGCGCCTCCGCACCGCCTGCGATCTCGACGCGACCGAGGTCAAGGTCACGCGCCCCAAGGCGGGCTTCACCCTGCCGACCATCACCGAGCTGGAGGCCGCGTTACCCACGCTCATCGCCGCCGCCGGCGCCTCCTTCGCGTCCCCCGCCAAGACCACGCTCAAATACAAAGGCTGATCCATGCCCACCCTCGCCGAATTCCGTTTTCTGGCGGGACGCCTGCACACCACGCCTTGGGGCAGCCACGTCAACGAAGGCGTGGTCGAGTGGCCGCCCTCTCCATGGCGCTTGTTGCGCGCGCTCCTCGCCACCTGGCATCTCAAGGCCTCCGATCAGGTGCCCGTGGCCGTCCTTCGCGGCCTGGTCGGCAAACTCGCCGCCCAGCCGCCACGTTATCAACTGCCCGCGACATCGACGGGGCACACGCGGCACTACATGCCCTTCAACGAAGGCAAAAACGAGAAGACGACGAAGATCTTTGATACCTTCGTCGTCGTCGGAAAAGACGAGCCACTGATCGTCGCGTGGGACGCCGAACTCACCTCCGCCGAACGCTCGGCCCTTGATACGCTCCTCACGCGTCTCGCCTACCTCGGCCGCGCCGAAAGCCTCGTCGAAGCGCAACTGTTGCCCGAGGCCGAAATCGCCCGCTTCCGCGCCGATGTCGTCGCCCTCGATGACAACGACACGGAATCGCGAACGACCGACTACATCCGCCTGCTCACTCCGCTGAACGAAGACGCCTACCGCGCCTGGCTCACCGACCTCACCTCTTCGCTCGCGCAACCGGCCGCTTCCGGCGCGACCGCCAAAAAAACGAAGCCCAAGAAAGCCTCCGCTCCCGCCGCCCCGGAAGATCTCTTCGCCGCGCTTCATGCCGGCACCGGAGAACTCCAGGCCGCAGGCTGGCTCGGCGAACCGCCCGGAGCGCGCTCGGTCTATTACTCACGCCCACCTGCGAATCGTGACTCGAAAGCGATTTTCGCACCCGCGCGAAAACTCAAACGCTCTGACAGAAAGCCCACCGTCGCCCGCTACGCGATCGCGAGCAACGTCCTGCCGCGTATCACCGCCGCACTGTCGGTCGGGGAACGCGTGCATCAGGCGTTGCTCTCCCGTTTCAAGGATCGTCCTGCGCCGTCCGTTCTGCTCGGGCGCAACGCCGACGGACTGCCCCTGAGTGGGCATTCCCACGCGCACATCTTCTGCGAGACAGGTAGCAAACGAGACACCATCGCGCATATCACTGTTTATGCGCCTCTTGGCTTTGACGCCGATTCTCAGCACGCCCTGCGCAGTCTTAGCCGGGTCTGGGGACATGAAGGGCACGACATCGACCTAGTTTTGATCGATCTTGGCTGGCCCGAAACGTTTTCAGATTCGGCGCTCTTCAAGCCGTCCAAAATCTGGGAATCGCTCACACCCTTCGTTTCCACACGCCATCCGAAAACCTACAACGACGGACGCCCCAAAATCTCGCCCGAGGGCTGGCAGATTGATTCACCCGAGCACGAAATTCGCCGCTGGCTTTCCCAACATGGCACCGATCCCGGACCGGTTTCCATCTTACCGAATAAGATCGAGTCGCTCGCGGCGCCAACGATCAACGGACGCTCTTTGCGCTGGCACGATTTCGGAACCCAACGTCACCACGGCGGCGGCACTCGCGCTAATCAACCCGCGCGCGGCTTTCGCCTGACATTCCCCGAACCTGTGTCCGGCCCCCTCGCCGTCCCACGGATGACCGAGCTCCTGAAGATCGACATG
>CAMLQS010000356.1 GCA_946482165.1 uncultured Verrucomicrobiota bacterium
CGATCCAGGGCCTTTCCTTGCACGACGGGCTGATCGAGGTCGCCGGCGTGAAGCTCGACGGCACCGGGTTGATCGACAAGTTGAGGATCAACAAGGGCAGCTACGCCTTGGACGGCGAGGCGATCACGGTCGATGGGACTTATTTCGGGATCGGTTTCGAGGTCGATGGCACGCGGCGCGACCCGCAAGTCTGGTTGAAGGACAACCTCTTGATCCGAGCGGTCGGGAACGAATCGAACCTGGATTTCGGGGAGTGAGCGCGCGGGCGATTTCGATTTCAGGCGTCGAGGCCGTAGAGGCGCAGCGGCGTCTTGCGACCTCGCGGGATCGTCTCGCCGAGATCTCTCCAGGGCAGATCATCCGTGACCCGCGAACGCGTGGCCTCGGTTGCGAGGATGACGGCGGGAAACTCCTTCGTGAGCGAGCAGACGCGGGAGGCGACGTTCACGCCGTCGCCGATCACGGTGTATTCGAGCTTCTGTGGCGTGCCCACGGCGCCGGCCACCACGAGCGAGGTGTTGAGGCCGATGCCGATGAGAACGGGCGGTTCGCCGCGGGTGGCGCGGCCGGCGTTCCACTCGGCGACCGAGCGCACGATCTCGCGGGCCGCGCGCAGGGCGCGGGTGGCGTCGTCGGGCTGTCGAAGCGGCGCGCCGAAGAGGACCATGACGCAGTCGCCGATGTATTTGTCCACCGTGCCGCCATGGACGAAGACGGCTTGGGTGACGCGGCGGAAGAACTCGTTGAGAAAGGCCACCGACGTCTCGGGCGACATGCCTTCGGCTCCGGAGGTGAAGCCTCGGATATCGACGAAGAGGACGGTGACCTCGCGGGCGACGGGCCGGTCGAGCACCTCGTGGCGTCGCTCGAGTTCGTCGGCGACCTCGGGGGAGACGAAACGCCGCAAGCGGGCGCGGGCGCGGGACTCGGCGAGCAGGCGAAGCTGGCTGTTGACGATCATCGAGGCGAGCGCGGCGGTGATGAGCAGCAGCATCACGCCGCCGAAGCGCACGCGGATGTCGTGCAGGCCCTCGCGGAAAAACCAGTGGTAGCCGGCGAGCAGGCCGGCGGCGGATGCCCAGAGCAGCGGCCGCGAGAGGCGAAGCGAGTTTGTCAGCAGAACGAGGTTGGATACCGCCACGTAGGCGAAGGCGGCGGCAAGCGTGTCCCGGTCGCCCAGGTGAAACGCGGCATAGGCCTGGAGGAGCGCGACGTCGCCCGCGGCGAAGAGCCAGCGCCAGCCGGGGTGGTGGCGGCGTCCGCTCGCGATAAGGAGGACGGCGAGCGCGTAGGCGACGAGCAGATAGGGGAAGGCGCCGGCGATGGCGGAGTGGTCGAGCGCGCTCTGGATCAGCGGCACGGAGGCCACCACGAGGCGCCACCACGCCATGCGGTGCTCCTGGCGGGAGCGCGCGCGCCGGATCAACTCGGCGGGCGCCGATTCCTCGGAGGGGCGAAACTCGCGCGCCCAGGCTTGGGCGGCCTTGCTCAACGAGGGAAGGAGACGCGGGAGGGACACGGCGAGGCGCTATCAGAATTCGTCTTTGCCGGCCGGGCAAGGGCGGGGAGGAAATGAGTCCGTCTCGAGGGCCGGAAATATGTTTGTCATCCGCGCGATTTTCGGCGGCAAGGGCGGGATGTTTAAGGCACTGTTGTTCGTCGGCTTGTGGCTCGGTTTGCTTGGCTCGGCCCTGGCGGCCGGTGTCGGAGAAGGCATGACTCGCGCGGAGGTGGAGGCGGCCGTGGGCAAACCTCTGTCGGTGCTCGAACGAAACGGGGTCACCGTCCTGCGCTATCCGAACGACGGGCGCGTGGAGCTCACCGGCGGGCGAGTGACGAGAGTGGTGCGAGTGCGGCATGTTTCGGATCCCGCGACGGCGGAGGAACTGGCTGCGGAGGAGGCCGCCAAGCTCGCCAAGGAGGAGGCCGAGGCGGAGAAAGCGGAAAAGGCGGCGGAAGCCGAGACGGCGAAAGCGGAGGCCGCGGCCGAGGCGGAGTGGGCGAAGGCCCAGGCGGACGCGCGCAAGGCGATGGAAGCGGATGTGGAGCGCCTCGCCGCGGAGCACGAGGGGGGCGCCGCCCCGACGATGGGCGCGATGATGGGCGGTCGCTCGTCGAGTGAATTTTGGACCATGCTGGGAATCGGCGCGCTGGTGCAGGTCGGCGTGGGAATGGTTGTCCTGAAACTCGCGTTTCGCTGGGCCGACGTTCACGCGGACTGGGACCAAATGCTTTGGCCGGCGCTGGCCGCGGTGGCCGGCGGCGCCGTGGTGCAGGTGGTGGGTTTCCTGGCGTGGAACGTGACCGAGCTTTTCCGGGTGGACGACGCGGTGTCGTATGTCGTGCTCCTCATCGCTCTGCTGAAGACGACGCACGCCTGCACCTGGCAACGGGCCTTCGCGGTGGCCGCGGCGGCGAAGTTGATGACGATCGTCGTGTGGACCTTCCTCAGCGTGGCGCTGACGCAGACCTTGTTCGCGTGATGTGCGCCACGCGGGAAGCGTGAACCTGTCGCCGGGACGGGCTACGCGCATCTGTTTTTGGATAGATGGGCCGGGCCCGGATGGGCTAAGCGGACAATGCCGGGACGCGAGCTTGTGTCCCGCGCAGACGCGCGTTCCCTGCGGTGCATGATCCGGCGTTTGGCGATGGGGTTGATTTGCTTGTCGGCCTGGGGCGTCGCGTGCGCGGCGCAGATCGGCGTGGGTTCCACGCGCGAGGAGGTGATCGCGACGCTCGGCCAGCCGACGGGGCGGAGCAGCATGGGCGCGCGCGAAGTGTTGAACTACCCCGGAGGCCGGGTGTTTCTGAGCGAAGGCCGGGTGGATGAGCTTGACGCGGCTTTGATTCCAGAGGTGCCGGTTCCGCCGGCGCCCCCTGCCGAGCCACCGATCGCACCGGTGGCCGTTCCGGCGGTTGTTCCTGCAGTCGTCGCGGCGCCTGCGCCGGAGGATCATGCATGGATCAAGCGTGCGCTGGTCACGGTCTGTCTTTGCGTGATACTGCTGCTTGGCCGGCACTGGATACGCGTGGCGAAGCGCGCACAGGCCGAGAAAAAGACGGATCTGCTCAGTCGTTGAAGCGCTGGCGCGGGTTCGTCTCGAGGAACTGCTCGATGAAGCGCGCGAAGGTGGAGCCGAACTCCTCGCGCTTCTTTTCGCCCATGCCGAAGATGCCGCGCAGGTCCTGGTCGCGCGTCGGGTATTCGCGGGCGAGCTGGCGCAGGGTCTTGTCGCCAAAAATTACATACGCCGGCACCTCGCGCTCGTCGGCGAGGCGCTTGCGCAACTTCTTCAGCTCGGCGAGCAGGATCTCGTCGCACTCGACGTCGCCCTCGCGCTTGATCGGCGAGCGCTTCGCCTTCGGCACGTGCTCGGAGGGTTTGGTGAGGGTGACGGGGCGGCGGGACTTCAGGACGTCGAGACCCTCGGGCGTCAGCTCGAGCGTGGGATATTCGCCCGAACCGGGCGCGACGTAGCCGAGGCGTTGCAGTTCGCGGCCGATGGCGGCCCAGTGGTGGCGGGGTAGGTCGCCGCCGATGCCGTAGGTGCTGAGGCGGTCGTGGCCCCAGCGCTCGATCTTCTCGGTCTTGGCGCCGACGAGGACCTCGACGACGTGGTTGAGGCCGACGCCGAAGCGCGAGGCCTGGCGGCAGCGGAAGACGCAGGAGAGGAACTTTTGCGCGTGGACGGTGCCGTCGTAGGTCTCGCGCGGCTCGTTGCAGTTGTCGCAGGCGCCGCAGTTGTCGAGGGGGAAGGTCTCGGCGAAGTAGGCGAGGAGCTCGCGGCGCCGGCAGCCGGTGCCCTCCGCGTAGTGCGACATGAGCCGGAGCTGGTTGCGCGCGCGCTGCTGCTCGGCGGCGTCCGTCATCTCGTCGATGAAGTGGGTCTGCTTGGCGATGTCGCCGCCGCTGTAGAGGAGGAGGCAGTCGCCGGGCAAGCCGTCGCGGCCGGCGCGACCGGTCTCCTGGTAGTAGCCCTCGATGTTTTTCGGGAGGTCGTAGTGGATGACCCAGCGGACGTTGGGTTTGTTGATGCCCATGCCGAAGGCGATCGTGGCGCAGATGATCTTGGTCTCGTCGCGCAGGAAAAGCTCCTGGTTGCGGGCGCGCTCGGTCGCCTCGAGTCCGGCGTGGTAGGGGCGGGCGGCGTAGCCGCGCCCGGCTAGCGATTCGGCGACGCGCTCGGCGGTGGCGCGCGAGGCGCAGTAGACGATGCCGCTCTCGTCTTCGCGGCGCTTCACCCAGTCGATGATCTGTTTCATCGGCTCGTCCTTCGCGAGGACCTTGTAGGTGAGGTTGGGGCGGTTGAAGGAGGCGACGAAGACCTCCGGGCTGCGCAGGCGCAGGTGTTTGACGATGTCCTCGCGCACGCGCTCGGTCGCGGTGGCCGTGAGCGCGATGACGGGCACGTCCGGCAGGAGGTCGCGCAACTGGGCGATCTGGCGAAACTCCGGGCGGAAGTCGTGACCCCATTCGGACACGCAGTGGGCCTCGTCGATCGCGAGGCAGGCGACATTCCAGGCGCGCAGGTTTTCCTTCCAGTTGTCCAGCATCAGGCGCTCGGGCGCGACGTAGAGGAGGCGGAACTCGCCGCGGTGCAGGCCTGCGAGGCGCGAGCGCGCGGTGGCGGAGTCGAGGGAGGAGTTGAGAAAGGTGGCGGCGACGCCGGCGGCCTGGAGCTGGTCCACCTGGTCCTTCATCAGCGCGATGAGCGGCGAGACGACCACGGTGAGTCCGGCACGGTGGAGGGCCGGGAGCTGGAAGCACATCGACTTGCCGCCGCCGGTGGGCAACAGCGCGAACACGTCGCGGCCGGCGAGCGAGGTCTCGATGATCTCGCGCTGGAGCGGACGGAACCGGTCGTAGCCGAAGACGGTGCTGAGGGAGTGGAGAAGTTCTTCGAGGGACGGCACGGGCGCGGGTAGCGACATCGAAGGAGCGCGGGCCGAACATCCAACCTCGAAGTTAGGCTTTTTTGGCGGGCGTCGGGAGCGAACAGGCGCCGCGGAGGTGGGGCGACATGGCATTATCTGACAAGAAACGATCAATATCTTTCAAAATCTACCAAGCATGGGGCGCCGGACAGGAGTAGGGTAGGCGGCATGAAATCCATGCCCAGCCCCGCATGG
>CAMLQS010000357.1 GCA_946482165.1 uncultured Verrucomicrobiota bacterium
AAAGCCTCTCGCATGGCCTACAAACTTTAGCTCATTAGGTTAATGCCTATGGGCCTTCGGCCCGCCTCCGCCTCGGTCGCCTTGGCCGAGCATCCTCTCTCGCTCACGCTGCCCCGGTTTATTTCCCAGACACACCCTAACGAGGGATGCGCGCGAGCCGAGGCCGATTGCGTCCGCCCCCACCGGGGCCTCGTTCGTCACGAATGCCGTCACGGCTCACTCCGCGACCGCCTTCCTGCTGTCGCGAAACTTCGCCGGGCTCACGCCCAGCACCTGCTTGAACACCCGCGAGAAATGGAAGCGGTCGCAAAACCCCGCCGCCTCCGCGATCTGATCCATCGTCAAGTCCCCCCGGCGCAGCCACCCGCAGGCCTGCTCGATGCGCAAACGCAGCAGATACTGATGCGGCGTGTGCCCGACCGCCTGCCGGAATTTCCGGATAAACGCGTTGGCGTTCATGCCCGTCTCCCGCGCCAGCTCGGCGTTGCTCACCGTCGGTCCGCCTTCCCTCAGTCGCTGCAAGACCTGGGCCATGCGCTTGTCCGCCACGCGCCCCTCCCAGTAGTCCGCCGGCACCGCCGCCAGAGCCGGGTTGATCACCGCCTGCGCGAGAAACGAAGCCGTCAACGAATCCGCCTCGGGCGACTTCTCCAACACCCCGATCAGACGCCGGATCATCGAGCGCTCGGCCTCCGTCGGCGCATGCTCGAAGATACGCCCTGCCGTCACCGCGCGATCCAGCCCGAGAGTGAAATGCATGTAGAGATGCCCGACCGTCCCCACGCACCCGGCGGCGAACGCGGTGTGCGGAGGGATCAGCACCACCCGCCCGGGCTCGATCGGGATGCGCTTATTCTTCATGACCAAAAACGCGCCGGCGGCGTCGTTGCAATACCACCGCCAATACGGGGCGGAGAGATTCTCGTGCTCCCACTTGGAAAGGACGCAGTAGGCGCAGGTCAGAATCTGCGGAGGAGCCGCCACCGCGACTGAATACCACTGCTTGTGGATGGATTGAGACAGAGCCATGCGTATTTTCTACATAAGTTTATCCCCGGCATCCATAGCCATTTCGACCCGTTTCGGATAGTCTGACACCCCGCGCACGCGCGACGCCCAGGCCGTGACCCGACCTCGGTGTCCTCGGCCCCGCGCCTCCGCCCCCTGTTTGCCCTCTCCCGATGCCCATCACCACCCCCGCCACCCTCGCCCTCGCCGGCGCCTTGCTCGCGCTCACCGCGCTCACCGCCTCCGCCGCCAACCCGATCCCCTCGGACGCCAAGCCCGTCGAGATCGTCGCCACCACCGCCGAGCCGATGACCGAAGGCCCCTTCAAGCCCACTTGGGAATCCCTCGCCGCCTACGAGGTGCCGGAGTGGTTTCGCGACGCGAAATTCGGCATCTGGGCGCACTGGGGGCCCCAGTGCGTGCCCGAAGCCAACGACTGGTATGCCCGCCAGATGTATTTCCAAGGCCACTGGCAAAACAAACACCACCTCGAGCACTACGGCCACCCGTCCGAGTTCGGCTTCAAGGACATCATGAACTCGTGGAAAGCCGAAAAGTGGGAACCCGAGAAACTCGTCGCCTTCTACAAAAAGGTGGGCGCCCGCTACTTCTTCGCGATGGCCAACCACCACGACAACCTCGACATGTGGGCCAGCAAACACCACGCGTGGAACACCGTCCGCGTCGGCCCCAAAAAGGACCTCATCGCCGGCTGGGCCGCCGCCGCCCGCGCCCAGGGCCTGCCCTTCGGCGTCAGCGTCCACTCCGCCCACGCCTGGAGCTGGTATGAACCCTCCCAAGGCGCCGACAAGGAAGGCCCCAAGGCCGGCGTGCCCTACGACGGCAAACTCACCAAGGCCGACGGCAAGGGCAAGTGGTGGGAGGGCCTCGATCCGCAGGAGCTCTACGCCCAGAACCACACCCCGAGCCCCGGCTTCGACACCGAGAAGGGCCTCTGGGGCCGCTGGGAATGGGGCAACGGCGTCAGCCAGCCCGACCTCGCCTACTGCCAAAACTTCTACGACCGCACCGTCGATCTCATCAACCAGGCGCGGCCCGACCTCGTCTACTTCGACGACACCGCCTTGCCCCTCTGGCCCGTCTCCGACGCCGGCCTGAAAGCCACCGCTCACTACTACAACAGCCGCCTCGCCCGCGGCCTCGACGCCGGCGTGGTCTTCGGCAAGATCCTCGACGAACGCCAACGCGACGCCCTCGTCTGGGACGTCGAGCGCGGCGTCCCGCCCGACCTCATACCCACGCCCTGGCAGACCTGCACCTGCCTCGGCGGCTGGCACTACGACCGCGGCCTGTATGAACGGGGCGGATACAAGAGCGCCCGCGCCGTCGTCCACATGCTCGCCGACATCGTGAGCAAAAACGGCAACCTCCTCCTCAACGTCCCCGTCCGCGGCGACGGCTCCATCGACGACAAGGAAGTCACGATCCTCGAGCAGATCGCCGCCTGGCTCGACGCGAACCAGGAAGCCGTGTTCGCCACCCGCCCGTGGAAGGTCTTCGGCGAAGGTCCCGCCAGCGCGGGCGCCAAGCTCGACGGCCCGGGCTTCAACGAAGGCAAGGCCAAGCCCTTCACCCCCGCCGACGTCCGCTACACCACGAGCAAGGACGGCCGCACCCTCTACGTCATCTCGCTCGGCGTCCCCACCGAGCCGCTCCGGCTCGCCACCCTCGGACGCGAAGCCGCCGGCCGCGAGATCGCGGAGGTGCGCCTGATCGGCGGCGATGAGACGATCGAGTGGTCGCAATCCGCCGAGGCCCTGACCCTCGCCGCCCCCCGCTCCGCGCCGAACGACATCGCGGTCGTCTTCAAGATCACCCTCCGCGACTGAGCCCCGGCTCGGCTTCCGTTCCAGCCGCGCCCGTCCCCCGGACGCGCCCCCCATGATCCCCTCCGCATCGAGCCTCCGCCGCCTCTGCGCCGCCTTCGCGCTGATCCTGGCGATTCTCCCCGACGCCGCGTCGCCCGTGTCCGCCGCCACCGAGCCCCCCGCCCCGCCCCCGCTTCGCGAGCGGATCAACTTCAACCGCGACTGGAAGTTCCTCCTCGGCGACCATCCCGGCGCCGAGGCCGCGACCTTCGACGACGCGACGTGGTCCGCCATCGGCCTGCCGCACAGCTTCAGCATGCCGTATTTCGCCGCGACCAGCTCCTTCTACGCCGGCTACGGTTGGTATCGAAAAACCTTCGACGTGCCCGGCGCCTGGCAAGGCAAGCGCCTCTTTCTCCACTTCGACGGAGCGTTTCAGGAAGCCGAGATCTGGGTCAACGGCCGCCCCGTCGGCACGCACCAAGGCGGCTACACCGGCTTCGAAATCGACATCACCGACGGCGCGACCGCCGGGAAAAACCTCGTCGCCGTGCGCCTCAACAACCGCTGGAACCCGCGCCTCGCCCCGCGCGCCGGCGAGCACCACTTCAGCGGCGGCATCTACCGCAACGTCTGGCTCCTCGCCACCGATCCCCTCCACGTCGCCTGGTATGGCACCTTCGTCACCACGCCGCGCGTCTCCGCCGACGAGGGCGTCGTCAACGTGAAGACCGAGGTCACCAACCAGTCCACCACCCCGAAAAGCTGCACCGTGCGCACCGAAATCCTCGACCCCGAGGGCAAGGTCGTCGCGACCATGAGCACCCGCCGCGACCTCGCTTCCGGCGCCACCGAGACCTTCGACCAGACCAGCGAGCCCGTCGCCAAGCCCCGCCTCTGGTCCCCCGAGCAGCCCACGCTCTACACGGTCAAAACCACCGTGCTCGACGGCGAGCGCCCCGCCGACGACTTCGTTTCCCCGCTCGGGTTCCGCTGGTTCGAGTTCACCGCCGACCGCGGCTTTTTCCTCAACGGCAAACACCACTACTTCCGCGGCGCCAACGTCCACCAGGACCACGCCGGCTGGGCCGACGCGGTCGCCGACAACGGCTTTTTCCGCGACGTGCGCCAGATCAAGGACGCCGGCTTCGACTTCATCCGCGGCTCCCACTACCCGCACGCGCCCGCCTTCTCCGAGGCCTGCGACCGCCTCGGCATGCTCTTCTGGTCCGAGAACTGTTTCTGGGGCACCGGCGGCGGCGACGGCCCCTGGGGCGGCAGCGCCTATCCCACCGATCCCGCCGACGAGGCCGGCTTCGAGGCGAGCGTCCGCGCCAGCCTGCGCGACATGATCCGCATCCATCGCAACCACCCGAGCATCGTCGTCTGGAGCATGTCCAACGAGCCCTTCTTCAGCGCCCAGGAGGTCATGCCCCAGGTCCGCCGTCTGCTCCGCGAACTCGTCCGGTATTCGCACGAGCTCGACCCCACCCGCCCCGCAGCCATCGGTGGCGCCCAGCGCGGCGAGATCGACAAACTCGGCGACATCGCCGGCTACAACGGCGACGGCGCCCGCCTCTTCCCCGACCCCGGAGTGCCCAACGTCGTCTCCGAATACGGACTCACCATGGAGGACCGCCCCGGCACCTACGCCCCCGGCTGGGGCGACCTGCCCCACACCCTCGGCGTCGATCCCGCCACACCCGGCGCCTGGCGTCTCCCCTGGCGCAGCGGCGAGGTCATCTGGTGCGGCTTCGACCACGGCAGCATCGCCGGCCGCACCTTCGGCGGCATGGGCATGGTGGACTACCACCGCCTGCCGAAGCGCCAGTGGTATTGGTATCGCAACGAATACCGCGGCGTCCCCCCGCCCGCCTGGCCGCAACCCGGCGCCGCCGCCGCCCTCCGCCTCGCCGCCGACAAGACCACCCTCCGCTCCGCCGACGGCACCGACGACATCCACCTCGTCGTCACCGTCGTGGACAAGGACGGCGCGCCCCTGAGCAACTGCCCCGAGGTCAAGCTCGCCATCGAGTCCGGCCCCGGCGAGTTCCCCACCGGCCCCGACATCACCTTCGCCGCCGACTCCGACATCGCCATCCGCGACGGCGCCGCCGCCATCTCCTTCCGCTCCTTCCACGCCGGCGAGACCCTCATCCGCGCCACCTCGCCCGGCCTGGCCGACGCCACCATCCGCCTCACCTCCCTCGGCGAGCACAGGTTCGTCCCCGGCCTCACCCCGCCCGCCGCGCCGCGCCCCTACAAGCGTTTCTCCGCCGCGCCCGC
>CAMLQS010000358.1 GCA_946482165.1 uncultured Verrucomicrobiota bacterium
CTTGTTGCAGCAACAGCGCCCCGAGCGGCACCGCCAGCGGCGTCATGATGCTCCACTGGGCGAGCAGCCAGGTCGCCACCACCAGCACCAATACCACCACCAACCCCACCGCTCGCGCGAACATGGGCGTGCCGCGTTTTTCCAGCACCCAGCCAAGCGCCAGCCCAATCGCCAAAAATACCGCCAACACTAGCGCAAGCGGCGCGTCCTTCCTGTAATCGCCCTTTAAGATGTTATCCAAGGCATTGAGATGAACCATCACCTTGGCGCTTTGCCCAAAAAGCGGACTCGGTCCGATGTCGGTCAACCCGAGGGCGATCTGCCCGACCACCACGATCTTCCCTGCCGTTTGCGGCCAGGCCCCGATCTTCTCCCCGCTGAGATAGTGATTCATCAACGGCTCATACAAATCCCAGTAACCGACAGAAGGGACGCCGGTTGGATTGTCCGTTCCCGCGCGTTCGTAGCGATAGTTGAGCCGATACTCGCCCGCCTCGTCCAAGGGGATACGGGCCAGCAGCTCCGTCCCTCGGCGAATGACGAGTTCCTCTCCCGGGACCAACTCGACGGCGTCGTAACCGAGTCCCCAATACGTCAAAAGCGTCTGCAAAACGAGCGTGGGAAAAACCTTTTTCCCCACCCGGACCACCAGAGGAACGCGACGCACCACTCCGTCCGAATCCACTCCGGCATCCAGAAACCCGATTCCCGCCGCTTCACGCAAGGCGGCAAGCGGGAGCTTGGCGCATCGTCGGTCGGGAAGCATCGCCAAGGCGGGGTTTTCACGCACGTCGGCTAGCGCCGCCAGTTCCACCGTCGGCTCAGTGTCCGCGGTCAGCCCGGTTCCGGGCAGCGCCGGATCGGACATCGCGCCCAAGATCACCGGAAATTTCGCCGCCTTCAGCCCGTCCGCGAAAGCCTGATCGATTTCCGGTTCGAAGTTGCGATCAATAAACAGAAGATCCCACGCCATCACGGCGGGTTTCGTCTCATTCGTGCGACCCAGCCATTCGCTCAGCACGCCATGCACGGGTCGGGGAAAGGGCCACTGCCCCAGCCACTTCATGGACTCTTCGTCCACACCCACCAGCATCAGCGCCTCATGCGGCTTCGCCCCCGTGCCTTCACGAACCCTCAGCCGAGCGTCCTCCGCTTTCCACTCCAGCCCCTGCACGAAACCGAGCCGCGCCGCCCCCAGCCCCAGCCCGAAAATCGCCGCGGTCAGCAAAGCGCGCGTCCGCCAGTTCGAACCCAATTTTTGCCAGAGCCGGAAGGACATCCTCGCGACGTTGAAAACGATTGTCAGAACGGCCAAGAGCGAAAACCTATAAGCTTCCCGGGTCGCTACCCTATTGCCCGCTTCACCTCGTTTCTTCCCATGCGCCTGCTCCGCCGCCCCCTCCTCGTTCTCGGTGCCGCCTGCACCCTTGTGGTTTCGCTCACCGGCCAAACCGTCCGCGTCCTCAGCGTCAGCGGCGAAGCCACCCTCCAAGCCCCGGGCGACGCCGCTCCGCGCGTCGTGAAAAAAGGCGACACCATCGTCGTCGGCACGAAAATCGTCACCGGCGAGGGCGCGCGCGTCATCCTTACCCCGCTGCCCGGAGTGAACTCGATCATCTCGCCGAAGTCCGAGATCGTCGTCGAGCGCGTCTCCATTTCCAACCCCGCCGGCGCCAAGACCGCCCTCCACTCCGCCGTCCTCGACCTCAAGACCGGCGCCGTCACCACCGACTTGAAACGCCAGGACGGCGTCGAGCTCGACTACGGCGTGCGCACCGCCCGCGGCCTCGCCGGCGCCCGCGGCACCACCTACACCGTCGGCATCGACGTCGCCGGCATCCAGGCGATCATCGTCGCCGACGGCACCATTTCCGTCACCCTCGCCGACGGTCGGACCGTCAGCCTCGTCCCCGGCCAGGTCTCCGTCACCCACCCGGACGGCAGCACCCAAACCGTCACTTCCGCGTCGCAACTTTCCACCGCCGACCAGGCTCTCGCCGAGGATTGGATCGAGGCCACCCTCGAAGCCCTCGCCGAGGCCGTCGAACAAGGCGTCGACATCGACCCCGCCGCGCTCGAAGACGCCATCCGCGCCGCCCAGGAACTCGGCATCGTCATCGACGCGGACGCCCAATCCCGCCTCGACCACGCGCGCGACCTCCTCGTCGAGCGTCGCATCCAGGCCCAGCTTGACATGAGCGGCTGGGACCCCGCCGGCTCCGCCCACGACCGCAACATCGTCACGGAGATCCAGCAGTCGCAGGAAGAGCCGCGCACCCCTCCCGTCGACCCCTACCTCCTAGCCCGCGAAGCCTACCGAGCCGGCCTCACCGGAGCCCGGCTCGCCGCCTTCGACGCCCTCCCCGAGGACGCCCAGCGCGCGCTCGTCACCACGAACGAATCATCATTCACCTCCTACGGCCTCGATTCCTACGGAGAAGGCCAGTTCCGCCCCGCCACCGCCATTCGCTACGCCGGCAACCTCACCCCGCTCCAGCGCGCCGCGTTCATCGACCGCCCCGAGGATGTTCAGGATATCCTCGTCGCCCATCCCGCCGACATCGGCCTGCGCAACTATGCGCTGACCCTGAACTCGGTCGAATCCTACCCGGACCCCTTCCTCGTTTCGTATTTCCTCTCTCTCGGCTCCGGCCAGCGCAGCGCATTCCGCAATCTCGACACCGCTCGCCAAAGCCAGCTCGCCGATATCAACGATCCCGGCCTCACCACCTACGCCCTCGCCGCCGGCCGCACCACTTCGCAGGTCGATTACGCGATCAATCTGCCGTCGGAGACCCGCCCGCTCTTCTTCAGCTACCCGGCCAACGTCCAGTCCGTGCTGGTCGCCAATCCCGGCGACACCTCTCTCGCCAACTTCGCCTACGCCACCAACGAGGGAGGCGGTAATCTTCACAGCCACGCCGCCATCCTTCTCTACGCCAGCCTCGACGCAGTCGATCGCCCCCTCTTCGAAAGCCGCCCCGCCAACCTGCAGGAGATCGCCGCCACGAACTCCGAGTTCGCCGTGCTTCTCCTCGCTCGCGACGCGAGCGAGGCCCTCCTCTACTCCGACGCCACGCTCGGCCATTACCTCACGCTGTCCGGCGCGCAAGTCCGCGAAGCCTACCTCGCGCGTCCCGGAGACGTCCGCGACCAGCTTGCCGCCGTCGCCAAGCCCGGCCTCACCGCCGCGGTCCTGACCGGCGCGGCTTTCGAATCCACGCCCACCGACGGCGACCTCCGCCGCAACATCGGAGCCCTCCTCGCCCTCTCGCCCGAAAACCGGGCGCTCTTCGAGACCTTCGCCGGCGGCCCCACTTACTCGAAGTTGAGATCAGCCCCCGGCCCCTACGACTGGAGCGACGCCGCCTGGACCCGCACCCGCAATTCCTTCACCGCTCTCCCTTCCGGCACGCAGAGCCGCATCATCAATCTCGGAGCCGCCGAAGGCCTCTTCGATTACAGCGCCACTTTCATCGAGTCGGCCTTCGGCGACTACGACGCCACGCTCACCGCCGCGGCCCGCACCGCGATCAACGAAGCCGGCTGGGGACGCCACTTCGCCGATTACTTCGCCCGTGACGAATTCCGCGCCCTCCTCGCCGGCGCCGACGACTTCTCCGCCGGTCAGCGCGGCGTCATTCGCGAGTTTGGCATCTCCCCCTACGCCTTCTCCCAAATCAACGCCTACCCGACGGAGGGCTCCGTGCAAGCCGCCCGGCTCGAAGGCCCCGACCCCAAGGCCAACCTCGCCCACCTCGCCACGCTCTCGGTCGCGGATCGCTCGCTGCTCGCCAAGCTCTCCCCCGGCGATGGCATCCTCCTTCTCTACGGCCAAGGCCATTATGACGAGGGCAGCGAGACCTACGTCTACCCGACCTACGCCGAACTCATCTCCGACGCGCTCACCCTCGCCCGCAGCTTCGACGCCGCCCAGCTCGATGCGCTTCGCGATCTGGATCTTGGCCATCAACTCCTCAGCCACGCCGCCCAGGGAACCATCTACGTCGGCGACAGCCCCACGTCGGTGCGCGACCGCTTCGAATTCATCCTCGGCCTCTACTCCGGCCTCGACGCCTCGCAGCAGGAACTCGCGCGCGACCTCGGCCTCTTCTCCTCCCTCTATCTCGGCGACCTCGACCTGAATGCCGACTCTGTCGGCTCCGCGCTCATCGCCCTCGCCAGCCTCGATCCGAAAACCCGCGACTTCCTCGCCCACGAGCACACCGGCCTCCCGCTCTTCGACCTGGCCACCGGCGGCCAGACCTACTCCGTCTACTCTCTCTCCGCGATCGACAGCCTTCTCTCCGCGCTCTCCCTGGACGAACTCGCCACCCTGCGTGAACTCCGCCCCGGCTCCGCCCTCTTCTACGGCACCACGAGCGACGGCGGCCTTATCAGCTCCGCCGACCTGAAGGCCTTCCTCTCCTTCATCCGCAACGATCTAAACGACGGACAGCGCAACACCCTCAACGAGCTCGGCATCACCGGCGACCACAACGAGCGCAAGGGTCTCTTCCTCGCCCACCACGAAGGCCTCGCCCGCCTCCTCCAAGCCTACGCCGAGCTCGATAAATCGGACGCCGATCCCGACGTCGGCAACCTGATGGTTCACACTCGCCAGCTCGACCTCTACAACGCCTACAACCGCACCTTTAATGGCCGCAGCTTCTTCTTCGCCTCCGATGACGGCTACTCCTACACGATCTACGATGTGGCCTTTGTCTCTCCCGGAGATCTTTACATCGGCTCCGTCCGCAACCTCGTGCTTTTCCGCTCAAGTGCCGAGCAACCCATTACCTTTCAGGTTCCCGGCGACCGCGAACACGACATCTATCTCCGTGCGTCCACCCTCATCGACCTGAACGGCGTCGCCTTCGCCGAGCGCGCCCGTGCCATCAAGATGGAGGCCGCCGAGATCAACCTCAGCAACCTCGACTTCCCCGAGGGCACCGTTGTCTCCCTCAACTCCGAGCTCGGCGGCATGGGCACGAACAACCGCTACCCGAACTTCGACGGCACCCGGATTCCCGGTCGCGTGAACTTCCTCTTAAAAGTCTCCTACGGCGGCGCGCAAAACATCATGAACAGCGAGGGCACCTTCGACCTCC
>CAMLQS010000359.1 GCA_946482165.1 uncultured Verrucomicrobiota bacterium
CTCCCCGCCCTCGCCGCCCAGCCCCGCGTCGCGATCCAAGTGGACGCCCCGGCCTCGCCCTCCGGCACGGCGACCGAGGCGGATTGGCAATCCCTCCTCGGCGCGGAGCTCGTCCGACTTCGCCCCGAGACCGAACTGGTGGAACGCCTCGAACTCGCCCGCGCCTGGACCGAACGGGAGCAGGCTGCTCTCGCCGCCACCTCCGGCGCCCAGGCCCCGGCGCCGCCCCTGGCCGTCGACCGCTACCTGCACTTCCGCCGCCTCTCCGCCTCGCGGTGGGTCGTCGAGCACGTCGACGCCGTCTCCGGCCGCGCGCTCGGCTCCTTCGCCGTCGACGCCGCCGACCTCTCCTCCGCGCCCCGTCTGGCCGAGGCGGCCGCACTCCTCCTATCCGAGCCCGCCGCCGCCGATCCGGCGGCGTCCGCGCCGCGGATGGCCGTCGTGGAATCGCCCGATTCCGCCGGGGACGCCGCATTGTTCGTTCTCGCCGCACGCCTTCGCGCCGCCCTCGCCGACGAAGGTCTCGTCGTCCTCGACCGCGCCCTTGCCCAGGAACTCGCCGTCGAGCGGAACGACGCCGTCCTTGGCTTCCGCGCCAGCCCGCCCGCCGCCTCCCTCCTCGGCGTCGACCACTACCTGGTGCTCTCTCCCCGCGATGCCCGCCTCGTCCGCGTCGGGGACGGCGTCGTCCTCGGCGTCCGCCCCCGCGCGCCTTCCGATCCGATCAATGAAGTGAACGCCCTCCAGCGCTGGGCGCTTCCGTTGCTCGCCCGCCCCGGAGCTCCCGCCGCCTCCGCCACCGATTACCTTCCGCAGGTCGAGACCGAGGCGCTCGAGCCCTTTTACCGCGGCATCGGCCTTTACGACGCGGGACAACCCATCGATGCGCTCAACGAGTTCACCCGCGCCTACCTCGCCAACGATCGTTTCGTCCAAGCCTACGAATGGGAGGCGCGCTGCTACGAGACGCTCGGCATGCCGGAGCTGGCGGCCGCCACCCGCCGATTCCTGCAAATCGGGCAGGTCGAAAACCTCGCCGCCGGCTCCGCGCGGACCGAATCCGACTCCGCCGTCGCCTTTCTCGGCGTGCTCACCCAAGCCAAGCCGGAACTCGAATCGCTCGCGCGCCTCTGCTCCGCATGGGCCGCCTCGGCGCTCGCCGCCCGAGACGATCTCCAGCTGCGCATGCCCGACCAGCTGGATCGCGTCCGCCGCGAATACGATTGGATGACCGGAACCGGCGCGGGCGCCACCGCGGGACACAAGCCGCCGCCGCTCTTCTGCCGCGTCACGCTTTCCGCGCGTCTCGAACATCAGGCGGACCGGATCCGACTCGTGTGGCTGGGCCGCGACCTGGCGTCCGGCGCGCTTTTCCCCGGAGAAACCGTCGAATTGGACCAGGACCCCGCGCGCTGGCCGCGCCAGATCGCGGAATCGGCGCGGCACTGGCGCCCCGAGGCTGCGGCCCCCCGCCCTCGCGCCTTGCCCGACGCGCCCGTTCCCGATGCAAGACAGCTCGAGTCCGCCTTCGCCCGCGCCTCGGGCCTGCAAATCAACACCACCCGCCTGCGCCTCGCCCTGGCCCACCCCGCCTCGATGGCCATCCAGGCGCGTCGCTTCGAAAAAGGCCGCCGGAACGGCATCGAAAACCTCTCGGACCTGCTCGAATACGGTCTGCGCGAGTGGCGCATCGCGCGCCTGTCGGCCGACTCTTCCACGCGCCGCTGGCTCGAGCTCGAGCGAGCCCTCGAACATCTGGGGCCGTTCTCCATCGGAGAGAACCGGCGCGGAGCGCCCCTCGACGGTCTCGCCGAGCTAGCCCGCCTCGCCGCCCCGCCTCGCCGCGACGCGCCCGGCTTGCTCGCCCGCCACCTCGAACTCTTCGCCCGCCAGGACAGGCTGCCGCCCGCCGAGCTCGCCGACGCCTGCGCCGCGCTCCTCGCCGAACTCGCCGAGGTCGATCCCGCCCTCGTTCCCGATCACAAGCTGCTCGTCCGCCACGTCACCGCGCTGGCCCGCACCGCCCGCATCGCGGCCGGCGTCGTCGCCCCGGACGAGGACTTCGTCTTCAACGGCGCCGCCCACGAGCCGCGTCCCCTTGGCGTCGAATGGCAACGCGACGGCAGTCCGCTCCTCCGTGCGGAAAAATACCGCCTGACCATGCGCTACCTCGACCGGCAAACCCCGGCCGAACGCGTGGCCACCGCGCGCCTCGCCCTCGCCGCCAACCCCCGCGCCGGAGCGTCCGTCGATCCTCGCTGGCTGGAGGACTTTCCCGACACCTTCGAACTCGGCGACCCGATCAGCCGCATGCTGTTCGGGCTCGATCAGGCGGACGGGCTGCCGATCGCCCATCCCTTCGATCCCGACCGTCAACGCGCCCATCTTCGAGCCGTCGTGGACCACATGGCCGGCCTGCTGGAACGCCGGTTCGCGCGCACGCAGGACGCCTCCCTCTACCGGCATCTGGACGGAGCCGTGGCCCCGAACTTTTTCCACCACCTCCAAGGCCACACGCTCCGCGAGCTCGTATCCGACGCGGACTACGACGCCCTGCGAGCCCGCGTGACCGCCGCCCGGGACGCCGCCGCCGGCCGCCTCGGGATCGCCGGCCGCCAGGGCGGCGCGGAGAAGGTCGTCGACTGGCCCGACCTCGGCCGCGATCTCGCCCGCGACCGAAGGAAGGATTTCCTCCGCTACGCCGGCCGCTGGGTGATGAACCCCGAGGCGCTCGATCAGGAACTCGCCCGCGTCGAACGCGCGTTCGTCCGCGCCGGCCCGGAAGGAGGCGGCGCCCACGACTTCCCCGCGTGGTGGAGAAAACTTCGCGAATGGCAATTCGACTACGCCTTCACCGCTCCCGAACTCGCCGACCGCTACGCTCGGCACGCGCACCAGGCGCCCGGCTACCTGCTCTCGCGGCCCGCTCCCTCGCTCGACGACGCCCAAGCCCTATTTGAGCAGGCCCTCTGGCTGCACTGCGGCCGCCGCGAAGCCGACGCCGAACCGCTCTACCGCGCCTTGTTGGAGCTGCCGCCCCGATCGCTCGACTCCTCTCCCGGCTCCGTCCCGCCGCTCTCCGCCGAAGCCGAACTCAAGGCCAACGCCGCCTATCGCCTGGCCCAAATCGCCCACTTTCACAACCGCCGTGCCGAAGCCATCGAGCTGACCCTCCGCGCGCTCGCCTTGGGCAAGGACGCCTCGCCCCGCCTCGTTTCGGAGCGGTTTGCCAACAAGTGGAACGACCACGACCTGCTCACGGCCTGCTCACGCCTGCTCCGCGAGATTCGCCTCGACCCATCCCGCGCGCCGCTTCCCCCGCGCGTCCGCGTTGTCTCCGTGCCTACGCCGAACGGCGACAATCCCCTGCTCCACGTTTTCTATCGCACCCCGCCCGCGCCCGAATCGGGCTCCGCGCCGGCGCGCCGCGTCCTGATCCTCTCCCCGAGCAACAACGAGGACGCGCTGGTCTGTCTCGATCCCGAGGGCGATTGGGCGCGCCTCGCCGACACCCATGATCTCGTTCTCGTCGTGCCCCAGTTCCACGCAAGCGACGCCGCCATGCGCGCCGACCATCGATTCACCCATGCGCGTTACGCCCAGGTCTGGTCCGGCCAGGCCTTGCTCGACGCGCTCAAGGTGATCGGACGGGAAACTCCGCTCGCCGCCGGCTCCTACCTCCTGCACGGCGCCACCAGCGGCGGCGGCTTTGCCACGACCTTCGCCGCGTGGCGGCCCGATCTGGTCGCGGCGGTGTCCGTGCTGAACGGCAACTGGAGCATGCCGCGCACCGTGCTCCCCGGCCTGCGCCCGCGCACGGAATGGCGGGCCGTGGACTTCCACATCTCCGCCGGCGAACTGGACAACTACCGAGGGGAAGACGGCGTGCCCCGCTACGATGCGGCGGTGGATTTTGTCACCCGGCTCATGGGCGATGGCGTGCCGGTCGAGTGGCGCTCATGGCCGGGCGTTTACCACGAGCCCGCCCCGGAGATGATCCGGACCGCGCAAGCCTTCCTCGTCCGTCACCTTGCGCCATGAAGCACGCCGCCCTCGCTTGCCTGGTCTGGCTCGGCCTTGCCATTCCGCTCCACCCTCGGCCCGCGCCGCGCTCCGCATCCGCGCCCGATATGGCCGCGACGTCGGGGAACGAGTCCGTTCTCGCGCCCGGCGCGATCCTGACCCTTCGCTTCCCCGAACTCGGCCCCATGCAAGACAACTTGCCCGCCGCGTGCGAGATCAGCGTGCCATCAAACTACGATCCCGCCCGCCCCGTTCCCCTGCTCGTTTGGTTCGGCGGCGGAAGCGGCTCGCACCGGGTGGACGGCGCGCGCGGCGTGGTGGACTTCGAGCGCTTCGTCGTCGCGGCCCTGCCCTATCCCGACGGGCGCGGCCCGCGCGTCGCGGCCGAGGAACTGCGCGTCGAGGAACACTGGGCCTACCACCGCGTCATGCTCGCGCGAATCCTGGCGCTGCTGCCCAATCTGGACTCGCGCATCCGCATCGCCGCCGGCACCAGCAACGGCGCGCACTACATCGCCTACGGGCTCGATCAGCAGTGGCCGGGCTTCGGCGAGGCGTTCACCGCCTTCGTGCTTCATGAGGGAGGATCGGCGCCCCTCGGCTCCCGTATCCCCGGAGCGAAAGGACGCAGGATTCTGGTCGCCTGGGGCACGCGTTCCGAATCCATCCGGTGGCGCGAATGGTTCAACGACCGCATCGCCGTCGTCGGAGCGGACGTGACGTTCGTCCCGGTCCCCGGCTCCGGCCACGGCCTCGATGACCAAGCCCGACAGGCCCTCCGCCGATGGACGGACGGCCTGGTCGCATCCGCCCCTTCGCCAGACTCCCGCTGAGCATGATCACCCTCCTTCGCCGTCTTCTTGTCTTTTCGTGCGCCCTCGTTTGCGGCGCCCTCGGCGCCGAACCCGCCCCGCTGCGCACCGCCCTCCTCGGTTGGGAACCCGTTCCCGCGCGCCCGGACATCCAGCGAGTCGCCGCCGACCTCGTCGCCTCCGACTTCGCCAAAACCACCCTCGCCCTCGCCGCC
>CAMLQS010000360.1 GCA_946482165.1 uncultured Verrucomicrobiota bacterium
GGCGATGCCGAGGCGGGCGGCGAGGGAATCGAGCAGCGCGAAGAGGCGCGGGGCTTCTTCGCGGGGCAGCGGCACACGGCAATCCTCGCCTTTGCTGAGCCAGAGGCTGCGCGCGAAGAGCTTGAACAGGCCGAAGTGGCGCTCGATCACGGGCGCGACGACACCGAGCATGCCGAAGCGGGCCAGGGCGATGCCGACGAGCAACTCGAGGAGAATGACCACGAGGAGCGCGATCATCGCGACCGCCGCGAAGAGATAACACAGCGCGATGGTGGCGCTGGCGGAGAGAATCAGGAGGAACTTGGCGGAGCGGCCAAGCGGCCGTGCGGCGGCGGCGTTGGTTGCGGCGGTGGAACGCATGCGCAAGAGGCATGCTCAACCGGCGAAGGAGATGACAGAAAAAAGGCTTTTGTCGCGAAGCGAGCGACGCCTGCGCATGCGGGGGGCGGCTATCACAGGCTAGCCGAGTTCAATGCGGCCGCCCGCAGGCTATTGAAACTGAAGCCTTACCTCGGAGAGCCAGGGAAACCCGAGGCGGCCGGGGCGGATGTCGAGCTCCACGTGGTCGCCGTCGCGGACGCGTTGGTAGTCGGATGGCTGGATACGGAGCCAGGTGATCGGTGGCGGTTCCGCCGAGAGCGAAGCGGATGCCGAGGCGGGGACGAGTTTCACGAGGTGCGCGGATCGGCGTCGGCCGAGCAGCGTCGGTTTGCGCGTCTTGTCGACGATTTCGAAGCGCCGGGTGACGGGCGCGCCGGTGTCGCGGCCGGTGTTGTAGTCGGAGACGAGCATGATGCCGGTCCACGGCAGGCCGAGCGCGAGCAGGATGGCGGCTTCGAGAAGGATGCGGTGCCCGCGGGACGAACGGCCGAGGACGCCGTTGCAGAGGAAAAAGAGTCCGACGAAAAGCGCGCCCGCGACGGCGAGCCCCGCAGTGATGACGGGGCCGCGATCAAGGTAGAGAGGTTCGAGCCGCAGGGTGAGCTCCAAGAGTCCCGGCACTCCGTAGAAGGCGACGCCCCACGCGAGCGACTCGACGAAGAGGGCGCGCCAGAAGAAAGGTCCGCGGCGCGGCTTGGGGGCTGCGTTTGTCGCGGCGAGGAGCGCGTTGCGGAGGGTGCGGAGCGCGGAGATCGCCGCTTCGCTCGGACGCGAGGTGTCGCGGAGACGGGCCCAGAGGTGGTCGCCGTCGGTTTCGATGCGTGTGACGTCGTGTTCCCGTAGAAGACGGAGCACGGCGGCGCGGCCCTCGGGGGAGGCCTCGAGCGCGAGCAGGGCCTCGGGGTGATCGCACGCGATGTAGGTCGCGCGGTCGAAGTCGGCGTCGCCGGTTTGAAACTCGCGGGAGAGGCGGAAAATTTTGGCGAGTTTGTCGAGCCATGACTCGCGCGTGAGCCGGAAGAACAGCGGATGCTTGAATGGCATCCCGAAGCGGGTGGCGCGGCGATCGAGCGCGAGTTGCCAGCTTTGCTGTCCGTTGTAGCCGCCCTGCGCTTCGCTTGCCCGGGCGCGCGGCCAGAGCAGGCGAAAGAGCATCACGCAGGCCGCGAATATCAGTCGGAATACGATCCACATGGCGGCGGCGAGCGGAGGGAGCTCGGGCGGAGGCCGGGTGCGGTTCGGATAGGCCGGAACCGGTTCGGCTGTCGGTGGGCAGATCCGTTTAGAGCCGGATCAGTTCGGACGCGGAGGGGACGTCCTTGATGATCTGGGAGGGCTCGGGTCCGACGCCGAGGTAGCGAAGGTTGGGGAGCTTGCTCTCGTGCGGCCAGCGGTCGCCGTGGTAGGCCACGGCCAGCATCGCGCGGATCATGCCGCCGACGTATTTGCGGGCGTTGACGGGCAGGTCGTTGAAGTGGCGCACACCGGAGATGTCCTCGGACCAGCCGGCGTATTTTTCGTAGACGGGGCGGAGGCTCTTACGGATGGCGTCGTTGCGCGGGACGTGGTGGTAGCGCTTGCCGGAGGCGTCCTCGTAGGCGACGCAGATGAGGAGCTCGGTGTTCCAGTCGCCGCGGTGGCTGAGGGCGTCGAGTTTGTTGATCATCACGTCCTGGAAGCCGCCGTAGCGGAGGGCGTCGCCCTTTTCCACGGCGTCATACCAGCCGACCATGCGCTGGCGTCCGGTGGAGGTGCCGAACTCGAGTCGCTTGAGGAGAATGGCGAGCGGGTGCGCGTCGTCCATCTGGGTGAGGAAGACGTGGGTGCCGACCTTGGTGTCGTAGGCCTTGGCGACGCCGAAGGTGTGGATGGCCTGCACGGGGATGCCGGCGCTCTCGAAGAACTCGGGCGTGAAGGTGTGCGAGGCGGTGACGTTGGGCGAGAAGCCGTGGCGTTTGTCGAGCCAGTAGGCCTGCCCGAACTCGCCGATGATGGAGTGGCCGGCGTGGAGTTCGCGAAGAATCAACTCGCGGACTTCGCCGACGTTTTTGGCGAGGCGCTGGCCGGCTTGCCAGTAGACCTCGGTGAGGACTTCGAGGTTGAGCGTGAAGGGGGAGGCGCCGCGGAAGCGGAGGAAGTCGAATTCCTCGGCGGTGAAGACGCCCAGCTCGATCGCTTCGGCGTTGGCGCGCAGCTCGGCCTGGGTGAGCTTGTCGAAGAAGGCGGAGAAGGTTTCGGGCGAGACGCGGCAGACGTGTTGGATGACGCGGAGGGCGCGGTCGGCGCGCTGGGCGAGCTTTTTGGCGTAGGCTTCGCGCGAGCCGAGGAAGTCGGCGTAGGTGATCTGCCATTGGCCGACCTCGTCGGCGTAGGCGGGGGTGATGCCGCGGCCGGTGGAGCCGCGCGGCTCCTCGGCGAGGACGTTCACGCGGTAGTCTTCCCACGCGAGGTCGAGGAGGCGGTGGGTGAGGTCGGAGACCATCGTGCGCTCGTCGAGGACGAGGCGGGCGAGGACGTTGTAGCCCTTGCGTTCGAGAGGCTGGGCTTCCCACCAGGCCTTGCGCGGGTCGGCGACGACGCCGGCGCCGATGGCGAGGTGCGCGATACCCTTTTCGACGACGCCGGAGGGGAGGAGGTTGAGTTTGATGCCCGCGGCGGTGTGGCCGGAGTTGGCGCCGCCGTTGACCTTCAGGACGACGGTGACGGGGTGGGCGGAGCCGCGCAGCTCGTGCTCGACCTCGGGGATGAGTCGGCCTTTGCCCTCGTCACCGAGGGAGATGCCGACGTCGGCGATGAGGCGGCTGGTAAATGGGAGGAGCGGCATGGCGTCAGGGCGTAAAGGAAGAGCAGAAAGCCGATGGGCGGCGTTTGGCCATGATTTTTCAACGCGAAGACGCGAAGAACAATCCGGAGGGCGTTAAGAGTTCGGCAGGGCGCGCCGGGGGCTGGGCGGGCGCGCGTGAGGCGCGCACTACGAGGTGGCGGCTTTCACGAGGCCGACGATGGAGCGAAACGACGGGTGCTCGGCGTCGTGGAGCAGGGCGTAGAGGACGGTTTCGGTGGGGAGAACGTGGACCCCGGCGTGGCGAAGGGCGGCGAGGCAGGCGGCGTGATCGTCGGCGCGGCGGCCTCCGATGGCGTCGGAAAGGACGGTGACCTGAAAACCGGCCGCAAGGGCCCCGAGAGCGCTTTGATAGACGCAGATGGGCGTCTCGATGCCGAGCAGGAGGATATGCTCGATGTCGCGTTCGCGAAGGGCGGCGAGGACGGCCTTGTCGGCGAGGGCGGAGAAGGTGTGTTTGGCGAAGACGAGCGCGTCGGGGGCGAGTTTGCGAAGGGCGGGCGCGGTCGGGCCGAGTTTCGCCGGGACCTGTTCGGTGAAGAGCACGGGGATGCCGAGGGCGGTGGCGGAGGAGATGGCGAGGCCGGCACGGGTGCGGAGCTCGGACGCGGCGGCGGGGGGAAGCATGCCGAGAAGCGTGTCCTGCAGATCGATGGCAAGGAGCGC
This sequence comes from uncultured Verrucomicrobiota bacterium, assembly GCA_946482165.1. Next base: position 3,890 of record CAMLQS010000360.1, read on the forward strand.
GGCGCCGGGCGCGGCGGATTCGGGCGGGGAGCTGGGCGCGGCGGCGGCGGATGCGCGGGCTTTGGCGGGGGCGGACGACTTGGCGGCTGGGCGTTTGGCGCGAGGCATGGGAGCGGAGAGACGCGGGAGATGGTGGCGGGTCAATCGCCGTAGTAGCGTTTGCGGGCTTTGACCTGCACGAAACGGCGCTCGGGGAGGACGTAGGCGGTGAGGTGGCCGCCCATGCAGCAGGCGGTGTCGATGCCGACGGACCACTTTAACTTGTAGATGTCCGGACGCGGGGTGTGGCCGTAAACGACGAAGGGCGGGCCGGCCCAGCGGTCGGCCCAGAGCACGCCTTCGGGGCAGTCGGCGCGTTTGCGGGGCTTGCCCTCGGCGTCGATCACCTGGATGCGCGTGACGACCGACGCGGGTTGTTTTTGCCAAGGCTCGTCGGGGAGGAAGCCGCCGTGGACGAAGACGGTGTTGAACTCCGGCTCGACGTGCGTGAGCGGCATTTTTTCGAGATAGGCCCAGTGCGCGGGCTCGAGGCGAGCGAGGGTTTTCTCGTCGTCCTCCTTCAGGCCGGAGCGATCGCCGGTGCGGCGAAAGGCGAGCAGGCGCGCTTCGTGGTTGCCGAGGAGGGAGATGGCGCGGTGCTGGATGGCGAGGTCGATGACCTTGTTGCTGTCGGGGCCGCGGTTGACGAGGTCGCCGACGAGGATGAGGCGATCCTCGGAAGTGAAGGCGAGTCGCTCGAGCAGTTCGGCAAACTCGAGGTGGCAGCCGTGGATGTCGCCGATGGCGATGATGCGTCCGGTCATGCGGGGTGCGTGGGCGTTGGGCTGGTGGCGAAAGTGCTAGCGTCGTCCGCTTCGGGGGGTAAACAACAAAGCCCGCTTATGGAGCTCTCGCTGCAATCCTTGTCGTCGCGTTGTTCGGTGTCGGGTCGTGAATTTGCCGACGGTGATCGCGTGGTCAGTTTTCTGGTGCGCAACCCGGTCGGCTCGGGCGACGCGGAAGGCATTGTGCGGCATGACGTCGCGGCGGAGGAGCAGGCCAAGTTCGAGCCGATAGGTCCGGTGGTTTGCCGATGGGCGCAGATTTTCAAACCGCGCAAGGCGGGCGATAATCCGGAGCGCAACCTGAAGCTCACGGCGGAGAGC
>CAMLQS010000361.1 GCA_946482165.1 uncultured Verrucomicrobiota bacterium
GGCCCCGATGGCGCGAGCGAGATCCGCACCGAAGACGCCTCCGGCCAGCTGCTAAGCGTGACTGGCACCAGAGTGACCGCAGCCTACTATACCCGCGGCACCAATACCGATGGCACTACTTGGGAGCGCGTCGACTATGGAGTGCCTGCCTCTCTCAATTACACCAAAACCACCCGCGATGTCCTCGGCAACGTCGTTTCGAAGGAACGCCCCGCTTTCGGTGGCGGCACGCAGGCGCAGGGTTATTTCTATAATCTGCAGGGCCGAATTACAAAAGAAACCCGGACGGGTTACGCGGATACGCTGTATGTTTACGACAGCGACTTCGGCGAACTCTATCGCCAAGGCCAGGATTTGAACGGCAACGGCGTGCTCGATCTCGCGCCTTCCGGTTCCGATGCCCCCGAGCCCATCCAGCAATTCGAGAGCTACTACGAAAAAATCGGCTCGAACTGGTATGAAATCCGTAAGGTGTCGGCCTTCCGTGACTCCGGCGGCACGCCGGTCATGATTTCCTGTTCGAAAGAGCGACTGAACCTCACCACCACGCTGATGAGCGAGCGGATCGAGATCGACGAGGCCGGGGTGACGACCACTGAAGCGACCACCGTGGATCGCGCCGCCAAACTCGTGACCACCACCCGCACCGTTCCCGGCGCGAGCAATGTCGCCGAACAGGTGACGCGCAACGGTCTGCTGCAGACCTCGCGCGATGCCACGCAGACCCAAGCCGTCTTGTATGGCTACGATGCGTTGGGCCGTCTGCAAAGCATCACAGACCCGCGCTCAGGCGCCACGACCACCTACGCCTACGACAACTATGATCGAGTCACCTCGGTCGTGGCCGCCAGTGCGACCGACTCGCAGCAGAAGCAGACGGTGCAATACAGCTACCTCCCGGGCGCCACCTCCCAAGGTTATTACCCGGCGGGAACGCCTCAGCTTGGTGCCGGTCAAATCCAATGGCAACGCGAGTCGCAGGTCTTGAGCGGCTCTCCGAATCGCACCACCTATTTCCGTTACGATCTCCGCGGCAACCGCACCCATACTTGGGGTGATACGTATCCGGTGTGGACCGAATACGACGACTTTGGCCGCCTGTGGAAACTACACACCTACCGCGCCGCCGTATCCAGCCCAACCACGCTCCCATGGCCGGTTGGCGACATCACCACCTGGGGCTACGACGAGGCCACCGGTTTGCTGACCACCAAGCGCGACGCCGCCAACAAAGGCCCCACCTACACCTACTGGCCCTCCGGCTTGCTGAAACGCCGCACTTGGGCGCGGCAGGTGGCCGGCGCCGCTCTGGCTGCGGATTACACCTACTACACAACCGGCTCGCTTTATACGGTCAACTATTCCGACAGCACCCCGGATGTTACGCTGGAGTATCATCGCGACGGTCGAATAAAAACCCAATCCGATGCCGCCGGTCTAAGGACCTATGCCTACGATGCGGCGTTCCGGGCCAAAGGCGAAACTTACTCCGGAGTTGGCCAGTTGAGCGGTTTTACCGTGGAGTATCCACTCGATACCTACGGCCGCTTGGCGGAGGCCAACGCCAAGCGCGGCGCGACGCTTCTTTCCGGCGCCGGCTACGGCTACTCCGCCGCCACAGGTTTACTCGACAGTGTTCGCACACTAGAGGCCTCCGGCTCCGCCGGCCGCAAAGCTTTCTACACCTACGCCGCCCAGTCGGCCTTGGTCGACACCGTGGAGCATCACCTCAACGAGGCTGCGGTCCGCAACGACAGCTCGCGCCTCTTGGTGAGCCGACGCATTTACGACCACTTGGGCCGCTTCGACACCGCCTCCGGCCGTTTCGGCGGCGACGCCAATGCCTTTTCCCTGTCGGATTACGGTTATGATTCGCTGGGCCGCCGCCAAAGCCAGCTTCTGGCCGATGGCAGCCACTGGACCTACGAGTATGACCTGCGCAACCAGGTGAAGGGCGGCGTGCGCGAAACCGCGGCCAACGTCGCCCTCCCCGGCCTCGATTTTGACTACGCCTACGACGAGATCGGCAACCGCTCCGCCGCCACCCTCAACGGCCAAGTGTCAAGCTACACGCCCAATGCGCTCAACCAATACGACCAGCGCACCGTGCCGGGCGTCCTGCAGGTCCAAGGCGCGGCCCCCTCCGGCGCGAATATCGCGGTGAACAACACTATCGCCACCGTCGCCCAAGGCCGCTTCGCCGCCCAAGTGCCGGTTTCGAACGGTTCCGGACCGGTGTATGATCGTGTCAACACGGCCGCGGTGAACCAGTCCGCCGCCCCCCGCAACTTCGCCTTGGAAAACCAAGGCGCACTCTTCCTCGAGAAATCTCCCGAAACCTACGCTTATGATGATGACGGCAATCTCATCCGCGATGGTCGCTGGGATTATATCTGGGACGCGGAGAATCGCCTCGTGCGCATGCGCACCCGTTCCGACGTCGCCGCCGCCTTGACCTCGCTGCCTCGCCGCCAGCTCGACTTTATTTATGACGCTCAAGGGCGCCGCGTCGGAAAAAAGGTATCGTCGGTTTCTTCCGGCGGCGCCCTCACGGAGCTCAGTCACCGCAGCTTCCTTTACCAAGGATGGAACCTGATCGCGGAGTTGGACTCCTCCGCCTCCCCGCAAAACCTCGTTGCCGCCCACACTTGGGGCCTGGATCTGTCCGGTTCGCCTCATGGCGCTGGCGGAATCGGTGGCTTGCTTTGGACTTGGCAGGCCATCGCCGCTCCTGACGTCAGCGTCGGCTATTACGCCCCGGCTTACGACGGCAACGGCAACATCACCGAGTGGGTCAGCCTCGCCTCCAGTGCCTCCTCAAACGCCGCCCGCGTCGTGGGCTTGCTTGAATACGCTCCCTTCGGTGAATCCCTCCGCCGCTCCGGCGCCGCCAAGTCCCTCCCTTTCGCATTCTCCTCCAAATACACCGATTGGGAATCCGACCTTTGCTACTACGGCTATCGCTATTACGACGCCTCAACCGGCCGTTGGCTCAGCAGAGATCCGATCCAAGAGAGCGGGGGCATAAATATTTATGTCGCGATGGGCAATAATCCCGTAGGCGAGGTCGATTCTCTTGGCCTCCACTGGAGAATCGACCGCAAAGGTGATGCATGGGCGACCGCCACAAGAAGTGATGCAGGTGACACGCTTGCATGGTTGGCCATTGCGCTTCGGTTGGATCTAAGTGAATATAAGAAATGGCTGAGGCACGAGGATATGAGCGATGTCTCAAGCCCAAAGCTGGATCGTTGTGCTTACAAGGTCCCCAATAGCTTCGTTGTTTACACTGCATGGCCCACTGTTCCAAAGGAGTGGATCCCTGGTTCGGCTCATGCTTTGTGTGTGAACTATGCGATTGAAAGCGGAGATATCATGCATAATTTTGGGATGAAGGTGATCTGGAAATTGGGAAGGGCTAACGCTTATGAGTTTAAGAAGTTGTGGAAGACGGACGGGATCGCTGGCATTGCGTTTGCGGGGCATGGATATAAGTATGAGCACAGTTTCAAGGCCGATTCGGTAGGTGGCGCCAGTGTCGCTCCAGCGGATGTAAGCCCTCCTTATAAATTGAGCATAATACGGGCATATCACTGTTGGAGTGCTCTTCAGGTTTATGGAAAAGACCGTACGACGCCTATGGGACGATGGCAGGATCATATTTCTCGGAGGGGTTTTTTTACCGGATTTACTACGGGTTTCAATGCTTTGAAGTTGTTTGTGCCTGGCACATTCGAAGAGCAGGATCCAGACTAGTATGAAGGTTTGTTTTTTTCGGAGGCTTTCTGTTTTGTCCAGCCATTGCGCCGTGGCTTTTGTATTCTATAGGATAGGTGCCTATTTTTGCGCAGAAGAAGCATTGGATAGACAAGAAAGCATAATGCAGGCATTAGGGAAGTCGCGTGGTTATTTGTCTGAGGATCTGATCTTGTATCGCCATGAGTTTGAGGGCGCGGTGTCTGCATGGACGGGCGGTGGCGTGTTTGACGCCATCTACTCTTCGTTGATTTTCTCCATGCCGCTGTGGGTTGTTTGGGCCTATGCGCGTCACCGGATCGGCGAGGGCGACAGTCGAAGCAAACTTCCGTTACTCGGGCCGCATCTGGACCCGAAATAAATGCCCGATCTGTTTGGACAGGTGGTCGCGAGAAGATGTAGTATATGCTTATTCGCTTTATTACTAAGGACGGCACCAATACCCCGCAGCTTGCTGTGGTTGGATGGCTGCCGCCCGCTGGCATCGGGGCGAGGCCCCTTTCCGTGATACCCCGCTGCTTGCGGCGGGGAGGGTTCATTATGGCCGTGACGGCTTTGGCTCTGAAGGGAGATGTTGTTTGGGAGAAGACACATACAACGGTTGTGGTTATCTCGACTGATGAGAAAATTCCCGTGGAATTCACCTTTAGGAATGCCAGCTCGATTGTAGAGTCGTTCATTAGTATTGATGTCGATTGTGGGTGTGTCGCTCTGGAAGAGCGCAAAAAAAAAGATTTCGCTCCCGGTGAAAGCGGCAAGATCGTCGCCAGTGTGGAGGTGCGGAAGAAGCGGGGTATTGTCGAAAAGCATATTTCGGTGCTGACGACGGATCGTCCGGACAAACCGACGATTTTAACGGCGCGCATCGTAATTCTACCTGCGGCGGAAATGGGCATAGCGGAGCTTTCTTGGGCGAAGGATGAAGCTCCACAGGAAAAAGATGCCCCAATTATTCTACGGAAGAAGCTCGAAACACGGCTAAGCCCTTTGTCTCTGGAGGCGGACGAAGTCTTGCAGGCGGAATTGCTGCCGGCGAGCGAAACGGAGGGCCCGCGTTTGCGCGTCAAGCCTCGCAAAGCAGGCGTAAACGGAATCTATACTCTGTTCGTCGAGATCAAAGGATCGGAGGAGAATTTCTCGCTACCCTTGCTTGTTCGGTTGGACGGTTAGCGGGAGTATCCAGTTCGAAGGCAATGAATCCGCAGCCAAATCAACCTCCGCC
>CAMLQS010000362.1 GCA_946482165.1 uncultured Verrucomicrobiota bacterium
GGTCCAACCGTCTCCCGCTTCCGCCAACATCTGAGTCCCTCGCTCCGATGCCCGACGAGCCCTCCCGCCTCGAACTCTTCGCCGAACACCTGAAACAGGAGGTGCGCATCAAGTGCGAGCCCGACACCGGCACGCCGCCGCTGCTCTCGGAGGCGTTTACCAGCGTCGTCATCGAGCGCCTGATCGAGCACAACGAGGCCGGCGACTCCGCGCTCTGCGCGTGGGAAGATCCCGGGCGCGGGAAAATCCCCGCCGCGAAGCTCAGCGCCTGGTCGCTCTCGGGCGACGGCGCCACGCTCGATCTCTTCGTCTCGCTCTACCACAACGACGACGCCCCGGCCGTCGTGACCCGCGCCGAGGCGGACCGGCATTTCAAGCTGTTGCGGGGATTTCTGCGGCGCGCGCTCGACGGCTGGCACACCAAGCTCGAACCGGCGTTTCCCATCTTCGGGGCGATGAGCGCCATCCACGAGGCGAAGGACGCGCTCACGACCGTGCGGCTGTTTTTCCTGACCGACGGCGTGGTAAAGGCCGGCGAGATCGAGCAGGAACAAATGGACGATCTCGAACTGCGCTACGTGCTTTGGGATCTCGATAAACTCAGCCGCCTGCAAGTCGGCGACCGCGAGGTTATCGAGTTGGATTTTGTCGAAGACTACGGCGGCCCCGTGCCGGCCTTGGAAACCGCCGCGGCATCCGGCGAATACCGCACCTATCTCGCGTTTCTCCCCGCTCCGGTGCTGGCCAAGATCTACGGCCAGCACGGCCAGCGCCTGCTTGAGCGCAACGTCCGCGCCTTCCTTTCCGCCAAAGGCAAAATCAACAAAGGCCTTCAGCAAACGCTCAAGGAGGAGCCCCACCGCTTCCTCGCTTACAACAACGGCCTGTGCTGCACGGCGGCCTCGGTCGAGGTCGAGACGAAGCAGGACGGGCATGCGCTCCTGCGCGGCGTGCGGGATTTCCAGATCGTGAACGGCGGCCAGACCACCGCCAGCATCTACCACGCGATGAAACGCGAGGAGACCGACATCTCCGGCGTCGTCGTGCAGGTGAAGCTCACCGTCCTGCGCGATCCGGAACGCGTGGCGGACATCGTCCCGCTCATCTCGAAATACGCCAACAGCCAGAACAAGGTGAACGCCGCCGACTTCTCGGCCAACGGCAAGTTTCACCTCGATATCGAAAAACTCTCGCGGACCGTGTGGGCGCCGGCGACCAGCGGCCTGGATCGAGGCACGCACTGGTATTACGAACGCGCCCGCGGCTCCTACGCCGACGACAAGCTCCGCCAAGGCACGAAGGCCAGGATTCGCGATTGGGAAAAGCAGAACCCCGGCGCGCAGAAGTTCACCAAGACCGATCTCGCCAAATACGAGCAGATCTGGGCCGGCCAGCCGCACGTTGCGTGTCGCGGCGCGGAGAAAAACTTCATCGCCCTCGCGCAGCGCCACGAAGACGAAGGCGAGCCGATGGTGGACGCGGCCTACTTCCGGCACCTCGTGGCGAAAATGATCCTGTTCAAGGCGACCGAGCGCATCGTCACCGACCAGACCGGCGGCGAAATCCGCGCCCAAACCGTCGCCTACGCGATGGCGTGGATGGCGGAAAAATCCGGGCGGCGCATCGACCTCGGGCAGATTTGGGAAATGCAGGCGGTGCCGGACGCGTTGCGCGCCGCCATCGGAACCGTCGCCCAAAAAGCCTACGACCACATCAAAGCCCAGCCCGGTATCTCGACCGAAGCCGCGAAGAAGCAGGAGACTTGGGAGAAGTTTCAGCGCAAGCCCATCGAACTGGACGCAGCATGGGAGACGACGCTCGGCCAACACGCCTTCGTCGCGCCACGCAGCGACATGGAGGCAGTGGCGATGGAGTGGGAACGCGTGCGGCCCAAATTCTTGAATGACACCCGCACAATCATGGGCATGGCGACGCGAATGGGGAAAGGATACCCAGGCAACTCGGGCGGATGGATCGTGGGACAAGTAGCCGCGCTCGATTGGGAAAAGCTCAAGATGAAGCCCGGCTTCGGCCCCAAGAAGCTGCGCGAAATCGTGGAGTTGTTCACGCTTGCCGCAACGAAGCTGCCGCCGGTCGGGAAATAATGCGCCACGCAGGCCACTGCACGCCGACAGCTCCATCCACGATCACCCCGCGCAAGCGCCGGAGGTGTAAAGCTGCGTGTGACTCTGCAATTCGGTGGGCAATCGGGCGATGTTTCCCGCCTGCGGTAGCAAAACCATGCCGGGCAGACGGGCGGCCAAGAGCGGAGTGATGTCCAGGGGCTTGGGCAGGGGCAGGGTCGCCGAGAGGAGCAACTCGCCGAATTTCCGCCGGCTGGCGGTAAACAGCTCCGGCGCGCTCGCCTCGATCATCCAAAACCGTTCCGGCAGGTGGTTCTCCATCCGGCCGACGATGTCGGTCTCGAGCGGGGCGCCCGTCCAGCTGCGCATCGCCCGCAGGTGTCGCAGGTAGGCCGGCCGCTCGACCAGAAACGAACGCAAGACCAGGAGCCCTTGGCGGCAAAAGACCGCAAAGCGGTCATACCAGTCCTGACCGAGGGAGGGTGCGAAGCGCACGATGCTTTCGAGGAAAGCGAAACCCACCGCCTCGGCCTCGCCGGCGCTGTAGGCGGTCGCGTGGCGCTGCAGGCCGAGGATGATGCGAAAGTTATCCTTTCTGAGGAAGTGCCGGGGCAGGCAATAATACGGGCCGAAGTTGTCGTCGTGCAGCACGTAGCTGCTCAACCAGCTCTCGCTGGAAAAATAGCGGAGCTGATTCCCGAAATAGGCGCGCTGGGCGTCCGGCACCCAAGCGTCGTTGTTGAACGTATGTCCGATCACGGGCACGATGTGCCGGGGCGAGCCGTCGGGGCCGGGGCTGGGATCTTCGAGCTCGAAGCCGACCAAGGCGGGGCAGCCCGATTCGATAAAGCCGTAGAGGTCGCGCTGGAACTCGGTGGGCAGATCGAGCCCGTCGCGCGGCTCATGCACGATTTTTTCGTGAGGCACCCCGAGACCGCGCAGGATCGTCTGCAAGTCGTCCGGCGACAGGCCCGGGCCGCCGCCGACCACCCGCGTCTGGTGGTCGATGCCCGCCAGCCCGTTCATGCGGGCGTAGCTCAAGTCATGCTCGGGCAGGAGGCAGGCCAAGGCGGTGCGCAGGGCGACGTGGGCGCAGACAAAGGTCAGATCGTTTTGCTGAGCGTAGAGAACGCCGGTCACGCTTTGCGCCCCGGCGGCGGTCTGCACGGCGTAGGTGCGCCGACAGTGGATGAAGTTGTTATGGTCCTCCAGCCGAACCGACGGCAGCACCGCCTCGTAAACGTAATCCTGCGGGCGCGCGGCCCCCTTCAACTCGTCGCTCTTGAAAACCGCGTAGCCGATGAAATCGCCCGGAGCGACCGTCGCGTCGGGAAGGCAGCGCCAGAAGCTGAGCCGCTCCACGGCGGATCGGACAAAGTCCGGCCGCCGCACGGCCAGCGCCGCATTTTCCTCGGCGAGGAGCGGGCAGGCGGCTTCATCGATGCGCTCGACCAGCAGCGATTTGTAACCCAGCACCCTGGCGAGCGAAAATATCCGCCGAAGGACGGGATGCGACCGGTAGCGCCGGTCGATGTGGAGAAAGTTTGAAAACCCGGACTCGGTCCGGGTGTCGATCCACTCAATCCGTGTCCCCGGCGCGGCCCGGAAGCTCATGCATCAGCGGTTTAATAGCTGCCGACGCTCACGTGACGGGTCTGGGCGGAGTAGTCCTGCCGCCGCTCAAGGTAAGTCTCCACCTCTTTGGAAAACTGAAGACCATCGGCCGGAATGATGGAGGGCGCGGATGACTGAACCTGCGGCTTATCCTCCTCGCTGCGGCGAGTGAGCTCCTGCAGGGCGTGGGTAAGTTGCTTGGTGGCGTAGGTCACGGAAACGAAAGGAAAACAGGGAAGGAAGCAGCAGGAACAATCGATCAAGGATACAGGCTGCTATCGGCTTCTTGTTCGATAAGCGAAGGCAGGGACAAGGTATTTTTTGATCGCCATAAGCAAAACCACGCCCCGCGCCGATGGCGACAGCTAAAATCCACGATCCCGTCATGGGGAACTCCGCGGCCCCCGGACGACTGACCGCGTGAACACTCGCGTCCGTAATCGGCGGCGTCGCAGGCCATGCATATTGCCAATCGTGCGAGATGCCGCCGGAGGCCGCGTCCTTCAGGTCGCGCTCCGCGATCAACCGCAATCCGGGGGCATGCAGTTGGGCGGCGGAGCAGCGGGTGAAATGGCGAGCGCATTTCGGAGCGGACCGAGCGACGGAATACCCGAAGGGTATTTCGAGCCGAGGGCCCCATCGAAAGGTGCCGCGGACAATCCTCCGCCGCGCCATGACCGCTTCCTCACCGTCGCCCAACGCTCCGCGCTCATGGCCAAGGTGAAAGACTGGAGCAACGCCGCCACCGAGCTGCGGCTCGTCGCCGTCTTTCGCGCGCTCGACATCATCGACTGGCGGCGGCGAGCGGCACACTGCGCTTGCGGTGACCGCGCCTCCGCCTAGTTTTTTTTTCATGTCGTCCGCCACCCTGTCGCCCAAACGTCCGAGCCGCGCGGCCAAGTCCAAACTGGCGGGCCCCGCGATCCACAAGCGTCTGGTAGACATCGAACTCGCCACCGTAAGCGCCCTTCGCGCCCTGCAAATGGACATCGACGGCGACGCGGGCACTCCTTCGGCGACCGTTCTCAAACGCCCCCGCGCCGCGTTGCGATGAAGGTTTCCTTCAATCGGCTGGCCGAAGCCGAATTGATCGCCGCCGCGCGTTATCTGGAATCCGAAGGCAAACTGGGCGGCGCATTTCTCGACGAATACGCGGAATGGGAACGGCGCGTGCGCTCCTTTCCAGAATCCTGCCCCGAAATCGCGCCCGGCATCCGCTGCGGCTACCTGCCTCGCTTCCAATACCACGTGACCTATGCCGTGC
>CAMLQS010000363.1 GCA_946482165.1 uncultured Verrucomicrobiota bacterium
GTTGGGGAGGGTGGCGTAGTCGAGCGCCTGGAGCGACGCGGCGCCGGGGCCGGAGCCATCGAGGCCGTAGGAGGAGGAACTCGTGCCGGAGTAGTAGGCGTAGGCGTTGTTGAGCGGCAGGCGGGCGGGCGTGGTGGCGAGGGCGAGCCAAGGGTGGCCGGTGCGGCCGGTGAAGCGGGCCTCTAGGCTGGCGATGCCGGAGGGGACGGTGAAGCGGTAGAAGCCGATCTGGCCGGCTTCGAGCGAGCCGGCTTGGGAGAGGGCGGAACCGAGGGAGATCGTGCCGAGGTCGACGACGGGCGCGGCGCCGACGCTGGTGAGCGTAAAGGCGGCGTCGCCGGAGCCGAGGCGGTCGGAGACGCCGATGTCGACGGCGCCTTGCGACATCACGGTGACGTAGTAGTCGCCGGCGGGGATGGTGGAGACGAGGCCGGAGCCGGGGTCCTGGTAGGTGGGGAGGAGCGTGTAGTGCTCGCGGCCGGATTTGCGCATGAGCACGCCGGCTTCGAGGTAGTTGTAGTTTTCGAGGCCGCCGCCGTAGCCGCCTTCGGAGCTGGCGAGGGAGGGCAGGCTGAGGTGCCGGACGGCCATGACGACGTCGCCGGTGGTGGGCGCGAGGCGGAGTTGCCAGCTGGGCTGGCCGGAGGGGACGGTGACGCGGTAGTGGACGGCCTGGCGCGGGGAGAGGGCGGAGACGGTGGCGGAGTTGCCCGCGCCGGAGAAGGCGAGGGTTTGCACGACGGGGCCGGTGACGCCGGTGGTGCCGGGAGCCCAGACGCCGCGGGCGCGGAGGGTGTAGCCGATGGAGGCGGAGGAATCGGGGGCGTTGGTGACGCCGATGTAGTAGGTGCCGGGCTGGAGCGGGCGGCCGAGGGGGAGGAGGAGAAACTGGTCGGTGCGGTCGGCGCCGGTGGCGTCGAAGGCGTAGCCGGTGAGGTCGGGGCCGCTCGCCCATTGGTGGCCGCTGGGCCAGGCGTCGGCGGCGGCGGGTTGGTAGGTGGAGCTGCCGCCGATGGGCCAGGTCCAGCCGCCGGTGGTGGCGACGGCGCCGGGGAGCTGGTCGCGGCGGACGACGATGCGGGGGCGGCCGGCGGTGATGTTGTCCAGGCGGATGTCCCAACCGAGGAGGTCGGGGGAGCCGGAGGGCACGTCGACGCGGAAGTAGCGCCAGATGCCGGCGGGCTGGTCGGTGACGGCGGTGGCGGATTCGAAGGGTTTGTCCTCGGCGGTGAGAAGTTTGGTCTGGAGGGTGAAGGCGCCGAGGGCGTCGTCGGGGCGGTAGACGCCGATATACCAGACGTCGGCCTGGTGGCCCGGGCGTTGGAGGTCGCCGACGGAGGAGCTGAAGTCGAAGCGGTCGCTGGTGTAGACGGCCGCGCTGTCGCTTTGGCGGTATTGGCGGCGGACAGGGAGACCGTTGGCGCGAAGGGCGAGCAGGCGGTTTTCGACCGGCGTGGTGAGAAGGATGTCCCAACCGAGGTTGCCGAGCTGGCTGGGGAGGTCGGCGACGCGGTAGAAGCGCCAGCCGGACTTGGCGGGCAGGTCGTTGGTCTGGGTGCCGATGAAGGTGGTGTCGGTGAGCTGGGGCGGGCCGGAGCGGAAGGAGCCGGCGGCGGGGGAGCCGTCGGTGTAGACGGTCACATACCAGACGCCGTCGGCGAGGTCGGGCTGGGCGAGGGAGATGCCGTCCTGGACGCCGGGCGCGGCCTCGGCGAACGCGTCGTTGTTGAAGGGATTGGGGATGTTGGCGCGGCGGGCGGAGAGCTGGAGGTTGCCCGAGGTGGAGGTGGCGGTGAGGTCCCAGCCGATCTGCTCGACGGGCACGTCGACGCGGTAGGTTTTGAAGAGGAAGGAGGTGTTGGTGAACGTGACGGCCTCGGACGGGGTGGTGAAGCTGGCGAGGTCGGGCGTGGGCTGGCGGTAGGAGGCGAGGTTGAGGCGGGTGCCGGGCGTGGCGGCGACGGAGACGAAATAGGTGTCGCCGTTGGCGTTGAGGTAGTCGGGCACGACGAGCATCTGGCCGTAGGCGGAGCGGAGGTCGGAGTAGGACTCGGTGGTGGGGACCTTGAGCCGGCGGGTGCGCAGCGGGGTGGAGAGGTTGGTCAGGGGCTGGCCTGAGGCGGTGTTGGTGCGGGCCCAGAGCGCCCAGGCGGGGGTGGCGGCGGGCACGGTGGCGCGGAAAAACGTGATGCCCTCGGGGCCGGTGACGAGGTCGCCGGAGTTGGCGCCTTCGGTGGCGGAGACGGCGCCGAGGTCGTGGACAACAGGTTCGCCGACACGGTAGCTCAGGGTGGGCGTGGGATCGGCGATGCCGCCGGGGGTGTAGCGAATGCGGAAGACCCAAGGCTGGCTGGCGGAGAACTGGCCTTCGTGGAGGATGAGGGCGTTGGCGCCGGAGCGGGTGGATTGGGGGACGGAGCCGTCGGAGCCGGGGATGGTTTCGGCGCCGGAGGCGGCGAAGAGGTGCGCGGTGCCGCCGTCATCGGCGGAAACGGCGGCGTAGAGCGCGCCGTAGAGGGAATCGGCGGAGGGCACGCTGGCGCGGAAGTAGACGTCCTGGGCGACCTGGGCGGGGAGGGTGCGCGAGACGGCGAGGGCGCCGTCGCCGGAGTCCCAGCCCACTGGGGTGGCCCAGCCCGCCTCGTAGTGGAGGGCGTAGTTGAGCGCGCCGGTCTGGCCGTCGGGGCGGTGGATGCCGATGGAGTAGAGGCCGGGGGCGGCGCTCTCGGTGAGCACGAGGGTGTCGGAGCCCGGCGAGGAGACGCTGCGTTGAAGGTAGGACTCGGGGCCGGCGCCGGGGCCGGCTTGAAGGTAGAGGTCGGCGTCGCCGCCGCCGCCGGTGGTGACGAGGAGGAGGCGCAGGCCGGAGTGGCCGGAGGGGAGGGTGACCTCGAAGGTGGTAGTCGAGCCGCCGGTCGGCGCGGCGCCGGAGCGGGAGTCGCCGACGGGGTCGAGGGTCGTCTGGGCGGAGAGCCGGGAGGGCGCGGCGAGGAGAACCGCGAGGAGCGCGAACGCGCAAAGGAGGCCGGAAACCGGACGGATAAGGGTTTTCATGGGCGCGAGCTGGAGAACTTCTCCCAATTTTATCGCGCGCTGAAAAAGTGTCGAGACGGGAAGGGGTGGGGGCGGCCAGGAGCGGCGGCGGGGTCTAGCCGCCTCGGGGGCCGAGGCTTGCGGCACGGTAGTCGGAGGGGGAGAGGCCGACCATGCGGCGGAAGGTGCGGGTGAAGGCGCTTTGGTCGGAGTAGCCGCAATCCTGGGCGACGCGTGCGACGGGGTTGTCGGTCTCGCGCAGGCGACGGAGGGCGGTCTCGATGCGCGTCTTCTGGATCAGCTGGCCGGTGGTGAGGCGGAAGATTCGGCGGATGCGGCGTTCGAATTGGTAAGGCGATTGCTTGGCCAGGGCCGCGAGGTCCGCGACCCGCAGCGGCTCGGCGAAGTTCTCCCGGAGGTGGCGCAGCGCGACCGCGACGGCGGAAAAGTCTTCGCCACGCTCGTCGGGGGCCTGCAGGTCCTTCGAGATGCCGACGAGGCCGACCACGCGTTGCCCGTGATCGCGCAAGGGCAGCTTGGTGGTGAGGCACCACCCGCGGCGCCCGGTCGGATAGAGGTGCAGCTCCAGCTGGTCGAGGATGGTCGTTCCGTGGCTCAGGACGCCGAGGTCCTGGCTGCGGTAGCTGTCGCCGAGCGGCGGCGGGAAAACCTCGTCCGCGCGGAGACCGAGCAGCTCTTCCTTTCGGCGACGGCCGCAGCGTTCGGCCAGCGTCTGGTTGACGATGACGTATTCGGCGCGCTCGTTTTTCACGAAATACACGAGGTCCGGCAGTCGGTCGAAGAGCTCCTCGCCCGTGATCGGTTGAGCCAGGCGTTGGAGAAACTCCGCGCGGGCGGTCGCCGAGGAGAGCGCCTTGGCCTTGGTCATTGTGCCGAAATCGAAGTCATTACTCCCGGGTCGGACAAGATTTTTGTCCCGCCGTGTGAGAGCATGGGACGAGCGAAAGCAGCGAACCCGTTATGCAGAAAATAAAGATCATCGACTCCCATACGGCCGGCGAGCCCACTCGCGTGGTGATCGACGGCGGCCCGGACTTGGGCGCGGGTTCGCTGGCGGAGCGTCGCGACGTGTTTCGCACGCGGTTTGATCGCTACCGTTCCGCGGTCGTGAACGAGCCTCGCGGTTCGGACGTGGTGGTCGGCGCCTTGCTCACGCCGCCGGTCGACACGACATGCGCGGCGGGCGTCATCTTTTTCAACAACGTCGGCTACCTCGGCATGTGCGGCCACGGCACGATCGGCGT
The DNA here is from genome assembly GCA_946482165.1 of uncultured Verrucomicrobiota bacterium. The sequence continues at coordinate 4,299 of CAMLQS010000363.1, forward strand.
GATCGCGACGCTGGCCTATCTCGGCCGGATCGGCCCGGGATCGCATCGCCTCGAAACGCCGGTCGGCGTCGTCACCGCCACGGTTGAGGCGGACGGCTCCGTCAGCGTCGACAACGTGCCGAGCCGTCGCGTGCATCACGCCGTCGCGGTCGAGGTGCCGGGCGTGGGGCGCGTGACGGGCGACATCGCGTGGGGCGGCAACTGGTTTTTCCTGAGCGACGATCACGGCTTGGAGCTGCGCTTGAGCGACGTGGCGGCCTTGACGGATTATTGCTGGCGGGTGCGGCGCGCGCTCAACGCCGCCGGATACCCCGACGTGGATCACATCGAGTTGTCGGCGGCGTCGCCGAACGCGGGCGCGCATTCGCGCAATTTCGTGCTCTGTCCCGGAGGCGCCTATGATCGCTCGCCCTGCGGCACGGGCACGAGCGCCAAGCTCGCCTGCCTCGCGGCGGAGGGGAAGCTGGCCGAGGGGGCGGAGTGGGTGCAGGAGAGCATCATCGGCAGCGCGTTCACCGGCCGTTACCGCTGGCTCGACAAGGGTTTGGGCGAGATCGCGCCGACCATCGTCGGGCGCGCCTACGTGAACCTCGAGGCGACGCTGCTGCTCGCGGAGAGCGATCCATTTTGTTGGGGGATAACATGAGCAAAAAA
>CAMLQS010000364.1 GCA_946482165.1 uncultured Verrucomicrobiota bacterium
GGCGAGTGTGGCGTAAGGGCCGCCGCTGGCGTCGGCGCGCATCACGCGATAGGAAGTCGCGCCGTCGGCGAGCGTCCAGCTCAGGATCACCTTCCCGTCGTCAGGGATCGCGGTGAGCGTGTCGGGGGCTTCGGCGACGGGATTGGCGAGCGAGGCGAGTTCGCCGGCGGAAAGGGCCCGGACGTAGATGCGGAAGTCGTCCACGGAGCCGTTGAAATACGGGTCGGCACCGAACTGCGATCGACCAAGGTAGTTCTGCGTGGTGAGACCGAGGTCGGAGGGTTTGAGGGTCATCGCCGCGTTCGTCCCGACCAAGGTCCCGTTGAGATACAAGCGTCCGGTGGCGCCGCTGAGCGTGACGGCGACATGCGCCCAGCTGTCGAGAGGCAGCGCCGTCGAGCTGGTGACGGTCTGCTCGCCGGTCGAAGGGGTCCGGATGCCGAAGCGCATTTTGGCCGCGCCGGCGCCGGTCGCATATTGCGTCGTGAGGAACATGTAGTTCGTCGTGCCGCTTCCGAAATCGAATACGCGCGCCCAGGTGGCGAACGTCGAAACCCGCACCCAAAGCGAGACGGTGAAGTCGTGGAGTTCGCTCACGACTCCCGCGGGCAAGGTGGCGTGCTGCGAAGAGGAGCTCGACAGAGCGAGGGAGTTTTTGAGGACGCCCGGGCCAAAGGTCGGCGCGTTGACGAGGGTCGCGTTCCGGTTGTTGCCACTGGAGTCGGCGGCCACGTTTCCCGCGCTCTCGTTGAAGGTGAGCCGCACAGCCAGATCGGATGTCGTCACGGCGGCTTCGTTTGAGCCGGCGCTCTCTCCGTGCGGATTGCTCGCCGTGACGATGTAGTAGTAGGACATGCCGCTGGCGACCGTGGCGTCCGTATAGGACGTGCCGGCCACGCCTGTGGCGACCGTCGTGTAGGGCCCGCCGCTGGCGGTGGAGCGTTTCACGTTGTAGGTGGACGCATTCACGATGCCCGCCCAATTCAGGCTCACGCGCGTCCCGAAGCTGCCGCCTTGCAAATCGTAGGGAGGCGTTGGCGGCGCGTTCATCACCAGCGCCAAGACCTCCGGCGGAGAAAGGCCGCGGGTATAGAGACGGAAGTCATCCAATCGTCCTTTGAACAGAGGGTCGGAAAACTGGCTCTTACCGAGGAAGTTTTTCGTCAGATCAAGATGGGCAGGGTTGTTCCAGAACAACATTTTCCCCCGGGCCGTGCCATTGACGTAAAGAGTCGCCCAATTGCCGGAGAAGGTCACGGCCACATGCGCCCACCGGTCTCGCGCGGGAGCCGCGATGTCGAACCCTTGGACGGAGCCGTTTCGACACAGATTGAAACGGAGCGTGTCGTTCACGAGCGCCAGTATCACGTAGTTCGAGGTGCCGTTTCCGAAGTCGAAGATTCGCTGCCAGTTCGCGTCGGAGCTTTGCCAGATCCAGGCTGCGGCGGTGAAGTTGCGAAGACCGGCGCCCAAGAGCGGCTGCAGGGTGCCTAAATTCGCGGCGCCGTCGAACGAGAGGGCTTGGTTCGCCACGCCGGGCACGTATGTCTTCGTGCCCGAAATCGCGACCGAGGGGCCGCCTCTGCTTTCGGCTCCGGAACCGTCGAAGGGGTAATGCAACTGCAGCCCCGCATCCAGATCCACGACCGGAAAAGGGCGGCCGAAGGTCGGGGCGGAGACTTCGGACGAAGCGAGGCCCGGCCCGCCGCCATTCACCGCCTTGACGACGTAATAATAGGTGGTGTCGCCGCCAACGTTTCTGTCCTCGAAGCTCGTCGTCTCCACATAGGCGATGGTCCGATAGGGGCCGCCGCCGACCTCGGCCCGCTGGAGCAGATATTGCGTGGCCCCGCTCACCGCCGACCAGGTGATCGTGACGCCGCTGTCGCCGACGGCCGCCGCAAGCCCGCCGGGCGCGGCGGGAGGAACGGCCGCGCTTTCCCGCACATCCCGCGAAAGGATCCAGCTGTTGACGCTCGTGTAGTGGTTGAGCGCGGTGCCGTCATGGGAGCCGCTGTTCACACCCACGCCGTCGCTGTTCTGGAGCAAAATCGCGTGCGAGGTGCAGTCGCGGATATAGACCTCCTCGACCACGATGTTTTTCGCGCCGGTTACGGTGAAGAAGCCGCGCCCGCATTCGACCGCGCGGAGAGACTTTACCCAGACGTTGGCGCAATCGTTGGCAAAGCGAAGGCCGGCATAGCCGCCGCCTTTGGAGCAGCGGTAGGCGTCCACGGAGCCGATGGTGCCGTTGTAGCCTTTGTTGATCAGCACGCCGCACTCGCCGTTGTTTCGCGCGACGATGTTGTCGATGGTGAAGCCATCCACGCCGTAGGTCTCGAGCCCGTGTGAGCCGAGGTTTTCGAAGCGGCAATTCAAGACGGTCAAATTGCGAACCCAGCGCCCGTCCTCGTAGGGGCGGCTCGGGTGGCTGTCCACGCGGATGCCGATGCCGCCGGAGGTGATATTGATCCCCTTGAAAACGAGGTTGCTGGCGCGGCTGGTGTAGATTCCACACCAACCGCTGCCGCTTATGAGATTCAGATCGTAGATATGGATATCGCCCGATCCTTCGCGGTGGAATCCAACCCCGCCGTGGGAGCGGGTGAATGTATTTCCATGGCAATACAGCCTCAACCCGGGCTTGAGCTCGATCGTCGAGGAAAGGTCGCCGCCGACCAGAACATGGACCTCGCGCACGCCCGAGGTCTGCGAAATGCAATTGCCTATCGCGGTGGCGAGGTCCGCCGTCGAGCCGGCTTCGGTGCCGTTGATCTTCCATCGGTAAGTGCCATCGCCCAGGTAAACCTCGTTCTGATACGCCTGCGCGACATCGATGCCGCCGACGAGAAAAGCCAGGAGACCGAGCAGGAGAAAGGGCGGCCTCCTCCGGGCCGGGTCTCGTGCGGCGGCCACCCTCTTTCGGGCGGACTCAGGTTTGCTTCCCCCGGGCGAGGGGACGGGCCCAAGGGCGAAAAGAACCAAACGGCGGAGAAGCGACATGATGAAAGGAGGTCGGCGCGCAGGAGCCCAACGGGGGGGGCCGGAGCAAAACGTTCAGGGACTGGAAACGCGCACCGACCAAAAGGTCCGAGCACTCTCGGGTGGAGTGCGGACGAAGGTCGCGGTCGGAGCGGCCGACGGCCCGGCCTCGGACACGGACCAGCGTGCCGGATCGATAAGTGAGAACGGAGCGCCGCCCACACTGCTCGCCACGTCGTGCCACGTCACGAGGTCGTCGCTCTCGCGCAAGGTGATGGTCGCGTCGGAGACGTTGGGATTGCGCGGCACGTCGAGCGCCAGATGCCCGTCCGGGACCATCTCCACCACGGGTGCCGCCTGCCGGACCTCCGGGGCGAGCCGCAAGGCGTAGCGAAGCAGATTGGGCACGCCGTCCGCCTGGAGCGAAGCGGTCGGGCCAGCCACCGCGGCGTCGCTCCAGGCCGAACCCGCGTTGGCTTTCGCCCATTGCGAAAACAGCGCGGGGTTTGCGGGCAGACCGGAGACGGCGGTGCGGAAGCGGGGAAGCGCGGTCGTCGGGTTTTCCCCGGAGCTGGTGCGCCGCGCGGGCTCGACATAGAAGGTGGCCACGCTGTCGGGATAGCGGACGGCAAGGTCGGCGTAAGCGGCGAAAGCCGAGTCGTATTGAGCGGTCCAATACTTGATGAGCCAGGGATCGCCGGCCGATCCGAGGGCGGTGAGGTTGACCACGGCGCGGAGGAGGCGGGCGAAAACCAGGCCGTATTCGGACGACGACCGGATGGTCTCGGCGCGGTCGGTATCGGAGGGGGTAAGCCGCGCGGCGATATCCACGATCTCCTCGTAGCGGCTGACCGCCTCGTCCTGCGAAGCAAGCACGCTCTGCACCGCCGCGCTCCCCGTGGGCAGCGTGGGAAACGTGAAGTATTGGTCGCGGGTCCACCAAGCATCGAGGCCGATGTCCACGCCGCGTTTCCAGCGCAGCACGGCCTCGGCGGAGAGCAGGGCGAGACGACGGAAATCCGCCAGCTGGCCAGCGGAAACGCCGAGCCGTTCCGTGGCGAAACGGTCGAAGAGCGAAGCCTCGCTAGCACCGGGATTCAGCGCCCACTGGGCCATAACCCAGGCGTTTAGTTCGCACCAGAGCTCGTCCTGGATGTAGGGACCTTCCCAGCCGCCGCCGCGCGACCAGGTCCACACGCCGCTCATCAGCGGAGAACGCTGATAAAGTTCCCGGATGCCACGGATGGCGCGCGGGTCGAGTCGCGTGAGATGTTCCTCGAAGCCCTCGATGACGCCGTTGGCAATGTAGTTGGGGAAGGCGCCCTTGCCCTCATACTCACGCGCGGCCTGCACCTCGACGATGAAGGGGTGACGGCCAAGGCCCAAGACCTTGCTGAAGTTGTTTCCGCGGTGAAAATCCCCTTCGCAGTGCTTGATCGACCAGATGAGATTCGCGTGAGGGGCGACGGCATCGCTGACCGCGGAGAAGGTGGTGGCATTTACGTCGAAGCTATACCAGGTGCGGAAAAACACCTTTTTATTGAGCTTAACGCAGACCTCGTCGCGCAGGATGTTCATCAGCGGGATGATGGTGAGTCCGGCATTGGTCGGGTTATCGATCTTGCCCTGGTGATAAGGCGCGTCCTGGAGATAAGTTTCACCGATGCGCACGATCACACCGTCGAGCGCGGGGAATTGCTCGAACATCAGTCGCATCTGAGTCCGGAGGAAGTGTTCCGTGTTGGCGTTCTGGACGTTGCCGAAGGTGCTGGAAAGACCGTAGAGACTGACGAGTCGCTTGGGCAGCAGCACGAGGTCGCTCATGCAGTAAACTTGGAGACCGGCATCCTTCATGGCCTGATAGCGGGCGGTGATGGAGGCGGCCTTCGCCTCGACCCACGCCCGGTCCGCCGAGCCCACCGGAAGTATCTCGGGGTTGATGGAGTCCCAGTTCACGGCAAGGGTG
>CAMLQS010000365.1 GCA_946482165.1 uncultured Verrucomicrobiota bacterium
TTATTCGGCGCCGTGGAGGGCGATGCCGAGCTGGTTGGCGCGTTCGAGGACGGCGGGCTTGTCGATGAGAATCACGCGGCCGGCCTCGAGCACGGCGGCGCGGATGTTGGCGGTGTCGAGACTTTCCAAGGTTTTAAGGCCGAAGCAGGGCACGTCGAAGCGGTAGTCTTGGCGCGCCTTGACGGTTTTCACGTAAAGACACTCGTCGGTTTTCAAGGTGCCGGCGCGGCGAATCATCTCGTCGGTGCCCTCGTAGGCCTCGACGGCGAGCACGGTGCCCTTGCGCACGACGCAGCCTTGACCGATGTCCAGTCGCGCGCACTCCCGGGCGATATGCAGCCCGTGGTCGACGTAGTCGCGGTCGATCGGGAGTTTCTTTTTGGTCATCTGCCCCGGCGTGGCGAGGTGGGCGTCGATGAAGGCGCGGGCGTCGAGCAGGCGCACGCCGATCTCCTCGATCTCCTTCGCGATCGCGCCGAAAATCGTCTCGGCGTTGCGGCGCTTCAGCGTGGCGAGAATGGCCAGCGCTTTCAGGTCCGGGTGGAGGCCCGAGAAGAGACGGCGAGGCGAAACCTGGCCGGCCATGATGGCGTAGCCGGCGCCGAGCTTTTTCAACGACTTCAACATCGCGCCGACCTGGCCGACCTTGATCGACGCGCGGTCGGTTTCGGGGAAAGCGGCCTGCAGCTCGGGCGCGGTCTCCTCTTCCATCGCGATTAACCGGACAGGCACTCCGGCGGCGCGGATGCTTTCGGCGACGAGCGCCGGGTAGCGGCCTTGGCCGGCGATGAGCGCGACAGGGCGACGGGGATCGAAGTCCGGCGGCAGATAGGCGGAGGGCGGAGGCACGGGAAATGACCAATGACCAGGGACCAAGGACCAATGGCAAGCCTGAGCGGGGCCGCGGACGGAAACCTCCGCCACGTCCGGTGCGAAACACACGCGTCGCCGCGTCTGCATATTTTGGCAAAAGACCGGAGAAATCCGCAAGCGCCGCCTCGGTAAGCGCCCGGGTCGGAGCCGACGGGTGGACTGCAAACAGGAAAAGGCGTTGCCCGCCGCCGAGGCAGAGGCCTTCACTCGCGATTCCCAATTTCCCATCATGGCCATGCATCCTCTTGTCGCAGCGTTTGAACAGGCCGGCCAAGGCCACGTTTTCGCCCATTTCGAGGCTTTGAGTCCCGTGCAGCAGGCCGAGTTGCTGGCCGATGCCAAGGAGGTCGATCTCGCGGAGATCGCCGAGCTGAACCGCACCCTGGTTCAGAAGAACGCCGCCGCCGGCGTCGATCTCTCGGATCTCTCCCCGGCCCCCTACGAGGCGCTTCCCAAGCACGGGGGCGACGCCTCCGCGTGGGCCGAGGCGAAGAAACTCGGCGAGGACGCGCTGCGCGCCGGCCGCGTGGCCGCCTTCGTGGTCGCCGGCGGCCAGGGCACGCGCCTCGGCTACGACGGCCCCAAGGGAACCTATCCCGTCACGCCCGTCCTCAAGAAGAGCCTCTTCCAGGTGTTCGCCGAAAAGATCCGCGCCGCGGGTATCCGCTATGGCAAGCCGCTGCACTGGTTCATCATGACCAGTCACATCAACCACGCCGCGACGGAGGCGTTTTTTCAGGATAACAAGTTCTTCGGCCTTGATCGCGAACACGTTCACTTCTTCCGCCAAGGGCGCATGCCGGCGGTGGGCTTCGACGGCAAAATCCTCCTGGAGGAGAAGCATCGTATCGCGATGTCGCCCGACGGCCACGGCGGTTCGCTTCGCGCCCTCCAGCGCAGCGGCGCGGTGGATCTGATGGAGCGCGAGGGCATCGACATGCTGAGCTACTTCCAGGTCGATAATCCGCTCGTGCGGTTCATCGACCCCGCCTTCGTCGGCTGGCACCTGAAGACCCGCTCCGAAATGAGCAGCAAGATGCTCCCGAAGGCCTATGCCGGCGAAAAGGTCGGCCACTTCTGCGCCCAGCGCGGCAACACGGTCGTCATCGAATATTCCGACCTCCCGAAGGCCATGCAGGAGGAGCTCGATCCCGCCACCGGCAAGCTGCGGTTCATCGCCGGTTCGATCGCGATCCACCTGCTCGACCGCGGGTTTATCCGACGCATGGCCACCGGGGCCGACGCGCTGCCTTTCCACCGCGCGGACAAAAAGATTCCCTGCGTCGACGCCGCCGGCAACCCGGTGAAGCCCGAGAAGGCCAACGGCGTGAAGTTTGAGATGTTCGTTTTCGACGCGCTGCCCTTCGCGAAGAACCCGGTCATCATCGAGACGGACCGCGCCGACGATTTCTCCCCGGTGAAAAACGCCGAGGGCGTCGATTCGCCCAAGACCTGCGCCGACGACCAGCTTCGCCAGTTCGTGCGCTGGACCAACGCCCACGGCGCCGCCGTGCCGGCCGACGCCACCGGCCTTCCGCCCTTCGCCTTCGAGGTGTCGCCGCTCTTCGGCTACGACGAGGACAGCTTCGCCGCCTCCTGGTCCGCCCGGTCGCCCAAGCCCGCGATCTCCGCCGGCACGATCCTCGCTTAACTTCCACCGCTCATCAGGTCTCAGGTTTCCCTCTTCATCCCTCCTCTGATGTCCCTCCTCGCTTCCCTGCAAACCGCCGCCGCCGTCGGACAGATCCTTCCCTCGACCCTGAAAAACCTCGAGACTTGGCTCTCCGCCGGCCTCCCCGCCTGGGCCGCCGCTTCGCTCGAGGAACTCGTCGCGAGGCAGCAGTGGTCCGAGCTGAACGATCGCTTTTATCGCGATCTCGAATTCGGCACCGGCGGCATGCGCGGTCGCACCATCGGGCGGGTCTCCACCGCCGCCGAGCAGGGCAAGGTCGGCCCGATGGGCACGCCGGAACATGCGGCCATCGGCAGCAACATCCTCAACGACTACACGCTCGTCCGCGCCACCATCGGTCTCTACCGCCACGCCGCCGCCTACCTGGAGGCCCAGGGCGATTCCCGCCGCCCCTCGCTCGTGATCGCGCACGACGTCCGCCATTTCTCGCGTCACTTCTGCGAGCTCGCCGCGTCCACCTGGTCCCGGCTCGGCGGCCAGGCCTACATCTTCGCCGGCCCGCGCTCCACGCCCCAGCTCAGCTTCACCGTGCGCTGGCTCGGCGCGACCTGCGGCGTCGTCATCACCGCCAGCCACAACCCGCCCCACGACAACGGATTCAAAGCCTACTTCGACGACGGCGCCCAGGTCGTGGCCCCGCACGACGCCGGCATCGTCTCGGAGGTGAACAAGGTGCCGCTCACCGAGCTCGCCGCCTACCTCCAGCGGGACATCTCGCGCGTCGTGACGCTCGGCGACGCCGCCGACGCCGCCTACCGCAAGGCCGCCGCCACCGCGGTCATCGACCCCGCGGTTTTCAAGACGGCCGCGCTCAAGGTCGCCTTCACCTCGATCCACGGCGTGGGCAACATCATGTCCGTGCCGCTGCTCAAGGAGACCGGCGTGGAGCTGCACGAAGAGCCCGCGCAGGCCGTGCACGATCCGCGCTTCCCGACCGTCAAGTCTCCCAATCCCGAGAACGCCGAGGCTCTCGCGCTCGCCGTGAAGCTCGCCGAGGAGAAGGGCCTCGACCTCGTGATGGCCACCGACCCCGACTGCGACCGCATGGGCGCGGCCGTCCGCGGCAAGGACGGGAAGATGCACCTCCTCACCGGCAACCAGATCGGCGCGCTCATGACCGAGTATCGGATTTCACGATACAAAGGGCTCGGCGTCATCCCGAAGGCCGGCACGGATCGCGCCGCGCTCGTGAAGACCTTTGTCACCACCGCCCTGCAGGACGAGATCGCCCGCTCGCACGGCGTGAAGGTCGTCAACACCCTCACCGGCTTCAAGTGGATCGCGGCCAAGATCCGCGCCTACGAGGACCAGCTCAAGGCCGGCTACCTCGCCAAGCACGGCGTCGCGCTCGATTACAACGCCACGCCTTTCGCCAGCCGCGCCCGGCTTCTCCAGGAATTCTCCACCTTCTATCTCTTCGGTTGCGAGGAGAGCTACGGCTACCTCGCGAACGACCTCGTGCGCGACAAGGACGGCAATTCCGCCTGCCTCATGCTCGCGGAAGTCTGCGCCTACGTGAAGAGCCGCGGCCTCACCGTCCCGGAGTTTATCGACGAGATCTACCTGCGCACCGGCTACTACCTCGAAGGCGTGATCAATCTCTATTACGAAGGCGCGAGCGGCGCGGCGAAGATCAAGCGCATCCTCGACACCTACCGCGCCGAGCCGCCCAAGGCATTTGGCGACGTCGCCGTGACGAAGTTCGAGGACTTCGGTCGCATGGACATCCGCGACAGCGACGGCGAACTCGTGCCGAAGCAGGACCTTTACCTCGTGACCTTGGCCAACGGCTACACCTTCGCCGCGCGCGGCTCGGGCACCGAGCCGAAGATGAAGTTCTACGTCTTCGCCAAGGCTCCGGTGACGAGCTCCGCGGAGCTCCCGGCCGTGAAGGCGGCGGTGAAGGCCGAGCTCGACCGCGTGAAGGCCCTGATCGAGGCCGACGCGCAAAAGCGGGCGGAGGGCTGAGGGGCAGTGTAGCCACGGCCGTCTCGGCCGTGCTCCTCGTGCCGCTCGCTTTCAAAGCAGGCTTTGCCGGTAGGGCGGGATCGCCGGGCCCGCCGCGGATACCTGCGGGAAACGGAAACCGCCGCTCCGACGCGGCGCGCCCGGCGGTCGCGCCCTACCAAGACGGCGCCTCAGGCTGCGGCGTAGGTGCCGCGTTTGTCGCCGGGGTGGGCGCGGCCGAGGACGACGAGGGCTTTGAGGATTTCGGCGACGGTCTCCTTTTTTCCGCGCGCGAAAGTGGCGGCGAGTTCGGCGGCGGTCGTCGGCCCCGAGGCGGCGCGGAGGGCGGCGGCGACGGCCTCGACCTGAGCGGGGCGCTCCTTGGGCCAGATGGGCTTGGCCCGCGAGCGGGGAGCAGGGGGCGGG
>CAMLQS010000366.1 GCA_946482165.1 uncultured Verrucomicrobiota bacterium
GACCGGCTTCGACTACCTAGGCGAGCCGACCCCCTACAACGACGACGCCACCAACATCCTCAACTACACCGACCCCGCCGAACGCGAACGCGCCGCCAGGGAGCTCGCCGAGCTCGGCAAGATCAAGGTGCCCTCGCGCTCCAGCTACTTCGGCATCGTCGACCTCGCCGGCTTCCCCAAAGACCGGTATTATCTCTATCAGGCCCGCTGGCGCCCCGAGCTGCCGATGGCCCACCTCCTCCCCCACTGGACCTGGCCCGACCGCGTCGGCCAAGCGACGCCCGTCCATCTCTACACCTCCGGCGACGAGGCGGAGCTGTTCCTCAACGGCAAGTCGCTCGGTCGCAAGAAACGCGGCCCACGCGACTATCGCCTCCGCTGGAACGAGGTAGTCTACGAAGCCGGTGAACTCCGCGCCGTCGCCTATAAAAACGGCCAAAAGTGGGCCGAGGCCGTCCAGCGCACCGCCGGCACCGCCGCCGCGCTTAAGCTCGTCCCCGAGCGCCCCACGCGTCTCGCCGACGGCCAAGACCTCGCCTTCGTCGTCCTCCGCGTCGAAGACGCCGCCGGCAATCTCGTCCCCCGCGCCAAGGTTCCGGTGAAGTTCTCCGTGTCCGGTCCCGCCAAGGTGATCGCCACCGACAACGGCGACGCCACCGACCACACGGTCTTCGCCTCCGCGGAGCGCAAAGCCTTCAACGGACTGGCCCTCGCCATCCTCCGCGCCGAGGCCGGCGCCACCGGCGAGATCGTCGTCACCGCCGAGTCCGAAGGCATCCCCGCCGGCCGGGTCGTCATCCCGCTCAAATAAGCGCCCAGCCGCAACGAACGCAAAGACCGGATCATCTCCCCTTCTCCGCCTCTCTGCGTTCTTTGCGGCCCACTCCTCGATCTTAACCGTTTTCGTAATATCCAATGCGCCCGGTCTCCACTCTCGTCGCCGCCCTCCTCTCCGCCTCCGGGCTCATGGCCGCCCTCTCCGCGGCCGAGCCAAGCGCCGCCACCCCGCCCGTCCCGATACTCGACGGCTTCACCGCCGATCCCGCCATCCGCGTTTTCGGCGACACCTACTATGTTTACCCGACATCCGACAAGGATCAGTGGCTCACGACCGACTTCTCCGTCTGGTCGTCCAAGGACCTCGTGACCTGGAAAAAGGAGGGCATGATCCTCGACGTCACCAAGGACCTCGCCTGGGCCAACATCAAGGCCTGGGCTCCCGACTGCATCGAACGCGACGGGACCTACTATTTCTATTTCTGCGCCGACGGCAAAATCGGTGTCGGCACCGCCAAGACCCCCGTCGGCCCCTTCGTCGACGCTCTCGGAAAGCCGCTCCTCGACCGCAAGGCCGACAAGCGCATCACCACCAACACCATCGATCCGCACGTCTTCATCGACGACGACGGCCAAGCCTACATCTACTGGGCGAACGGCCCCCTCAATCTCTTCAAACTCAAGGAAGACATGACCACGCTCGATGGCGATCCGGCCGCTTTCCGCATCAAGGGACACAGCTCGGGCGAACTCATCGACATCCGCGAGGCCCCCATCGTTTTCAAACGCAAGGGCCTCTACTATTTCATGTGGTCGGTCGACGACGCCCGCAGCGACAACTACCGCGTCGCCTACGGCACGGCGAAGTCGCCCTACGGCCCGGTCGACATCCCCGACCATGCCACCGTCCTCAAAAAGAACGGCCCCGCCAAAGGCACCGGCCACCACGGCGTCGTCAACGTCCCCGGCACCGACCGCTGGTATGTGGCCTACCACCGCCATGCGATTCCCGGCGGCGGCGGCTACAAGCGCGAAGTCTGCCTCGCCCGCATGGAGTTCGACGCCGAAGGCCGCATCCTTCCCATGGACCCGATGGTCCAGACCTTCCGTCCCGGCGATCGCGGCGAACCCATCGTCAACGGCAAAGGTCTTCCGGAGGCGCCCTGACACTTCCGCCGTCCGCAATCGCCGCTATCGGCGGCACGCGCAGCGGGTGAAGGACGCCAGCGTCGTCGCGTCGCCGATCACCTTAAGTCGAGTTTGAAGGGCGCCGCCGGCAGCCCGGCGGCATTGATCAGGTTGGCGTTCTCCGCCCAGGCGGCCCACGCGTAGCGCACCATCGCCGGTTCCGTGACGCCCGCGGCGCGCACGACGACGGTCTCGCCGTCGATCACCGCCTCGGCGACGACGAACTTGCCCTCCTCGCCCGCCACCTCGAAGCCCCCGAGCGGGCCGCCTCCCTTTGCCACGAGGCCGCCATGCAAATCGGCGAACCGCACGCGCAGCCCGTGCTCCGGCTCGCGCGCGAGCTCCGTCGCCTTCGGGCCCGAGTCTGCGATGTCCCGGCCATAGGTCCGCGCCAGCGCCAGTCGCGCGAGGCGGTCGCCCACCGCCTGCTTGTTCTTCGGATGGACATCCTTCCTGTCGCCCACGTCGATGGCCACCGCCATGCCGGTCCGCGGAAGCTTCAGCGCCTCGGCCTGCAACGCGCGCACTTCGGGGCCGTTGCTCTTCGCGTCGAGCCCGGCGAGTTGCACGAAATAGAACGGAAACTCGCGGTTCCAGAGCCCGCGCCAATCGCGGATCAGGATCTCGTTCCACACCGGAAAGAGCTCGCGCGGCGCCGTGATCGATTCGCCCTGATACCAGAGCACACCGCGTATCGCGTAAGGAACTACAGGGGCGACCATGCCGTTGAACATCACCGTCGGGTTGTGCTGATCCTGCGCCGGATCCGGGTTGCGAGGTCCGCGGGGCGCACGCAGCCCCTTCGCCTTCGCCTCGTCGGCCTTGATTTTCCACCCGGCCAGCGCCGCTTCGTATTTTTCCTTCGTCGCGGGATCGGCCCGGAAGGCGGCCACTTGCTCGTCAAACTTGGCCAGCTCGGCCGCGGTGCGCGGATCGGCCGCCATCGCTTCGCGCCGCACCCATGCCTGCGCGCAGCTCGCGCCGAAAGTGAGCTTCACGATGCCCACCGGCACATCGAGCTCCTGCTGCACGCGTCGCGCGAAGAAATAGCCGACCGCCGAAAATTCACGCGCCGTTTCGGGCGTGCAGACCTGCCACTCCCCGCCGACGCGCTCCGCGGGCTCGTGGCTTTTTTGCCATTCGCCGGTGAACATCCGGATGCGCGGGTGGTTGGCCGACGCCACCTCCTCCGCCTCGTTCAGCACGCCCGCGAAGTGGAACTTCTCCGTCTTCGCCACCGTGAAATCCATGTTGCTCTGCCCGGAGCACAGCCACACCTCGCCCACGAGCACGTCGTCGAGCTTGATCGGCGCCGCCGTCCTCGAGCCGGTCACGGTTAATTCGCGCCCCTCCGACGAGGCCTTCATCGGCTTAAGGTCGATGCGCCACTTGCCGGCCGCATCCGCCTTCGTCTTTCGCTTCTGACCGGCGAAGTTCACGATCACGCGTTCGCCTGGCTCCGCCGTGCCCCACACCGGAACCGCGAGTTCCCGCTGCAACACGAGGTGACTCGTGAACGGACTCGCCAGTCGGACTTCGGCCAAAGCCTCCGCCGCGCCGAACAGAACAAAGGCCGCCGAACTGAAAGCGACGAAATGAAACGACGCACGCAAATGCGTGGCGAAGAAAAGCGATTTCATAGGCAAGACGGCAAGGGGTGGGTAACTCGAAGCACCGTGCGCGCGCCCGTCGCTGCGGTGAACTATCTTCGCGCCTGACCGTCAGATCGGCCTGTCGCCTGCACCCGGCAATTCAGGAAATGAACTTCGGCCTTCTCTTACTGTCCGATTCCCCTGCGCTCCGTCGCGAAACCTTCCTGCCTAGGCTACGTCCCAACCCCTATGTTCGCCACTCTTCGCCTGCGACTTCCGGCTCTTCTTCTTTCCGGTCTCTGCGTCCTCGGTTCCGCGTTCGCCGCGGACGGCTCCGCCTCCGACGACCGTCCCGTCGAGGACGCGAAGAAAGCCGGCCTCCAGCAGAAATCCGACGCGACGCTTCCCACCCTTTGGATCATCGGGGATTCGACCGTGAAAGTCGGCACCGCCGGCCAGCGCGGCTGGGGCGACGAGCTCGCGCCTTTCTTCGATCCTTCCAAAATCAATCTCGTGAACCGCGCCATCGGCGGCCGCAGCTCGCGCACCTTTCTGACCGACGGCCGCTGGGACGACATCCTCAAGGAACTGCGCGAAGGCGATCTCGTGATCATGCAGTTCGGCCATAACGACGCTTCGCCGATCAACGAGGACCCGCCCGTGGGCAAGTCCACCCGCGCGCGCGGCACGATCAAAGGCAACGGCGACGAAACCGTTTTCGTCGAAAAAAACATCCTCACCGGCAAGCCCGAGACCGTGCGCAGCTACGGCTGGTATCTTCGCAACTACGTCGTCACCGCCAAGGAGAAGGGCGCGTCGGCCGCCATCATCTGCTCGCTCATCCCGCGCAAAAACTGGAACGAAGAAGGCAAAATCAACCGCGCCGCCGGCGGCTACGGCCTCTGGGCCAAACAGGCCGCCGAGCAGAGCGGCGCGTTCTTCGTCGATCTTAACGAGATCGTCGCCCGCGCCTACGAAAAGATCGGTCCCGAGGCCGTCGACCCGCTCTTCGGAGACAAAGGCACGCACACCTCTCCCGCGGGAGCCAAGTTCAACGCCCGCGCCGTCGTTTCCGGCCTCAATGGCCTCGGAGACAAAAACCCGCTCGCTCCCTACCTCTCCGCCGAAGGCAGGACCGTCCCCGCCTTCCATCCCTGATCCCGGCCGCCGCCGATTGGATTCGTCTCCGTCCTTGCCGACTGAATACGTCTCCCGTCGGCACGCCGATCCCCGTCCTCCCTCGCACCCGATCCGCCACCCGCCCGCCCTCCGTCCCCCACTTCGATGACCCGCCGCAATTTACTCCGCCTCGCTTTCGCCGCTCTCCTCGCCGCATGCGCCTTCCCCGGGCTCCGCGCGG
>CAMLQS010000367.1 GCA_946482165.1 uncultured Verrucomicrobiota bacterium
CAGCGCCAGTCCCTGCCGGTGCACCTCGCCACCCTGCGCCGCAAGCTCACCGCTCGCAACCTTGAGCAAAGTCGTCTTTCCCGCGCCGTTGGGCCCGACGATGCCCGTCCAGCCGGAAGGGAACTGCACCGTGAGCTCGGTGAACAAGGGCGCGGTCATCCCGGGATGCGCGAACTCGACGGATTGCAGGATCAACTGGGCGGAAGCCATGGCGCCCAATTTGAAGCCCGTCCCCTCGTCCGCAACGCCTCGTTCACCGCGCTCTCCGCGCGAAGCAGCGCGCCCTGCGCCCGCGGGAGTCCGCGCCCCGGCGTCTCGCCGAGACCAATCAAGCCGTTTAGCGGGCATAAGAAAGGCCGGCCCTTTTGAGGGCCGGCCTTTCTGCTTATGAGTGGACGGTCGCGATGCGCGACAGACCGAACCTCGGCGGCAACGGCCGCGGTCGGTTCGATGCGAATCGGCTCAATACTTCACCGAGCACCCGTAGGGCTGGGTGGTGGGACTGGAAACGGGTTTGCCCTCCTTGATCGAGGCGAGGGCGCTCTTCACGTAGTTCTCGGCCTTCGCGATGTCGTCCGTGTTCGTGGACCGGATGCTGTCGATCGCGCCGTTGTAGACGAGCACGCCCTCGGCGTTCACGATGAAGATGTGCGGGGTGGTCTTCGCGTCGTAGGCCTTGCCGACTTTGCCATCCGAATCGCGGAGATACGCGGCGGCGGCGACCTTGTTCTTGGACTGCCACTCCTTCGCCTTCGCGGCGTCGAAGTCGCCCTGCTTTCCGGCGGCGGCCGAGTTGATTTGCAGCCACACCACGCCGTCGGCGGCCGCGGCTTTCTGCGTGGCCGGGATATTGCCGCTCTTTTCGTAGTGCTTCACGACAAACGGGCACTCCGGGTTCACCCACTCGAGCACCAGCGTCTTGCCCTTGAAATCGGCCAGGCTGTGCGTCTTGCCATCGAGGTCGGTGAGGGTGAACGCGGGCGCGGGCTGGCCCACGGTGGCGGCGCCAAGCAAGGAGGCGGCGATAAAGCCGACCGCGACGAGGCCGGCGCGAAGGAGGGACGGGATTCGGAGTATTTGCATAAGCTTGTAGTTAGACGGTTGCTTGTTCGCCGCGGTTTCAAGGACCTCCGCGGCTCAGCCAGAAAATCGGGAGACCGCGAATTTGCCACCCAGTCGGGACGATTTTTCACCGCGCTCACCCGCCTCGGACCTCTCTTCCGGCTCGCGCTCGCCACGCGCCGCTTTCAGCGTCCGCCGCGTGACCGGCTGGATCACCGATGTCTTCCGCCTCGGCTGGGGCGCCCTCTATTGGAACGCCCGCAAGACTTGGCACATCTTGGGCGGTCGCCGGCCTCCGTGCCCTTGCCAGGTCGCGAGTGATTCCGGGCTCGCCAACCACACCGGTTGCGAAGCCGTCACCCATTACGCGCAACCGGCGCGATTCCGTGTGGTCTGCCCGCTGCTCACCCGACGCGCCGACGCCGCATGGGTCTGCTCGGTGAACGCCGCGAACGTCCGCCCTTTCTGGGGTCGCGCGATCCTCCTTTTCTCGCTCGGCGGACTGGGCGCCTACGCGACCGCCGTTCTGCTGGTTTTCCTCGCGCTGCACGCGCTCGGCTTTCGTCCGGAGTTGCGCCAGGTCGCCTGGCCACGGACATGGCCGGAGCTGCGCGTTGTGCAGTCACGGCATTATCTCGAGCAATCCCGCGAAGCTCGCGCCGCCGGCCGGCCGGCGGATGCGCTCCTCGCCCTGGCCAGCGCCTACGAGCTCAATCCTTCGGATTACGCCGCCGGCCTCTTGCTCGCACAGCTTCTCCAAGGAGCCCAGCCCGTCCAGTCCGACGCCGTCTTCGCGCGCCTCTATCACGACCATTCCCGCCAGCGAGAGAGCACCGGGCAGGCTTGGTATCGCTCGCTCCTGGCCCGCGGAGACTTCGCCACGATAATTCCGCTCGCCCGCGATCGGCTGCTCGCCCCGGACGGGACGCAGCCTTCCGCTTGGACGCAGGCCCTTCTCTTCGCCTGCCGCCGGACGGGAAAACCAGACGTCCTCGCCCCCATCCTTGCCGACCCGCGTTTGCCCGCCGCCCCGCGAGAACTTCTCGCCCTTGAGCAAGTCCTGGCCCGGCAAGCCGGCCCCGAACGCATCCGCACGCTCGCGGACGCCCTGCCGGCCCAGCGAGACGCCTTCGCCGCCGCTTATCTGTTGCGCCGCCTCCTGGACGAAAACCGCCCCGACTTGATGCTTTCGTTGATCGAGCAAGCAGGCGCCCAAGTCGGCGACCGAGAGAAGGCACTCCTCCGTCTCGACGCTTTCGCCGCGCTGGATCGCGGCGCCGAACGCGCATCCATGATCCGGCGCCTTCTTGCGCAGCCCTCCCATCCCGCCACTTGGCAGCTCCTGAGCGCACACTTTATCACCCACCCCGACCGCGAACTGCTTCGACTCGTCGCCGAAGAACACCGTCGCGATCCTTTGCCTGCGAACGAAGCCGCCTATCCGTCGCTCCTCTCTTGGTTCGCCGCCTGCGGCGCGGCCGGCGACGCCGAACTTCTCCAAGACGCTTCTCGACTCCTGGCCGAGGCCGCCGCGCGCGACTCCCGCGCGATCGAGCGGGCGCGCCAAGCCTTTCTCGCGGCGCCTCCTGCCTTTCGACTCGAAAACGTTCTTCCCCTGCTCCAGCCCCTTCCCATCGAAACAACCTACGCCCTTTACGCCCGCTACGCGCCAGCGCCCGCGCCTCCCGAATCCCGCTGAGTTTCGCCGCCATGCTGCACAAAGTCACCGCTCAGGAACGCCGAGCCCTCCTCGTCATCGCCACCTTGATCATCCTCGGCACCATCGGCCTCTGGCTGCTCGACTGACCGCGGCTCCGCCCCGATGAATCCCACGGTCCCCCGCCCCGCGAAAGCGATTCCCTTCCCCGCCTGGCTTGGCTGGAGCGCGCTCGTCGCCGCAGCGTCATTTGCGCTGATCGCCGCCACTTTCCGCTTCGGTCAATCGCGGCTCGCCTCGCGCGCGACGCTTGCGGAGCAGGAAACGCGACTCGCCGAAGCCGAACTCCGCGCCACGCGCAACCAACTCGACGCCGAGCGCATCCTCGCCGCCGCGCAAAACAATCGGTGGATGCTCGCCAACGCCGAGGCGGCTCGCCTGCGGGACGAACTCGCCGCCACGCAAGAATCCGCTCTCGCCGAGCTCCGCATCGCCACCCTCGCCGCGCAAGCCGGCCAGCCCGCCGGCGCTTCCGGCGTCGCCGTATGGGACGCCACAAGCCGGAAGGGCGTGCTGATTGTGTCAAAGCTCCCCGCCCTCGACGTCGACCACGTCTATCGGCTCTGCGTCGTCGATCCGCGGAATTCGCCGCCGCGCCCCGTCGACGGCGGCACCTTTTCCGTCGACCCCGCCGGCGGAACGGCGCGCCTTGTCTTCAAGGCCGACAACCCGATCCCGGCGGTCGCCGCCTTCGCCGTCTCGCGCGAGCGAAAAGACGACGCCCCCGCCCCCGAAGGCCCGATGGTGCTCGCCGAAAAGTGATTCCAACGCGAGAGCCCAACCTCGTCCTTGCCGCTGCTGGCAGTTAAACGTTCCCTCCGCGCACGCGTGCGCGGCCGGGACCGATTTGCCTTTCCCCTCCGTCGCTCAGGTCTCAGGTCTCCGCCTTCATCCTCCCGAAAACATTCTGGACGCCCCTTTTCCCTCTCCCACCCTCGTCCCCTCTATGGTCATCAAACCCAAAGTCCGTGGCTTCGTCTGCGTCACCGCCCACCCCGCCGGCTGCGCCGCGCATGTCCAGGAGTGGATCAACTACGTGAAGTCGAAGGGGCCCGTCGCCAAAGGTCCCAAGAAGGTCCTCGTGATCGGAGCGTCCACCGGCTACGGCCTGGCCTCGCGCATCTCCGCCGCCTTCGGCTCCGGCGCCGCCACCATCGGCGTCTTTTTCGAACGCCCGTCCGATCCCGACAAGCCCGCCACCCCCGGCTGGTATAACTCCGCCGCCTTCACCGCCGAGGCCAAGAAAGCCGGCCTCTACGCCAAGAATTTCAACGGCGACGCCTTCTCCGACGCCCTCAAGCAGGAGGTTCTCGCCGCCATCAAGAACGACCTCGGTCAAGTCGACCTCGTCGTCTACTCCCTCGCCTCCCCGCGCCGCACCCACCCGAAGACCGGCGTCACCCACAAGTCCGTCCTGAAGCCCATCGGCCAGACCTACAGTAACAAGACCGTGGATACGGACAAGGGAGTCGTCTCCACCGTCACCATCGAGCCCGCCAGCGAGGCCGAGATCGCCGACACCACCGCCGTCATGGGCGGCGAAGACTGGGAGATGTGGATCAACGCCCTCGACGAGGCCAAGCTCCTCGCCCCCGGCGCCACCTCCGTCGCCTACTCCTACATCGGCCCCGAGCTCACCTGGCCCGTCTACAAGAACGGGACCATCGGCCGCGCCAAAAACGACCTCGAGCGCGCCGCCAAGGCGATCGACGCCACGCTCAAGTGCAACGGCTACGGACGCGCCTTTATCTCGGTCAACAAGGCCCTCGTCACGCAGGCGTCCTCCGCGATTCCGGTCGTCCCCCTCTACATCTCCATGCTCTACAAGATCATGAAGGCGAAGGGAAATCATGAGGGCTGCATCGAGCAGATCGACCGCCTCTTCCGCACCCAGATGTATGGCGGCGACGGCCTCCGCTTCGACGAAGCCGGCCGCGTGCGCATCGACGACTGGGAGATGATCCCCGAGATTCAGGCCGAGGTCGCCAAGATCTGGCCCGAGGTCACCACCGAGAACCTCGCGGAGCTCACCGACATCGTCGGCTACCGCGAGGAGTTCCTCAAGCTCTTCGGCTTCGGCCTCCCCGGCATCGACTACGACGCGGACATCAACCCCCACGTCGAACTAGGCGGCTGA
>CAMLQS010000368.1 GCA_946482165.1 uncultured Verrucomicrobiota bacterium
CGAAAAGGACGGCGAGCGTGGCGGCGACGGTGACGACGAACAAAGGGAGCGAAAACTTCTCGTGTTCCTCGTGTCCGCCCTCGGAAGAGGAATTCGGATGGTGCGACATGACCGGCCGAGCACGCCTCCCGGGCAGGCTTGGCGCAACTCTCATCGCCCGGCTACGGGAAATAAGTTCGCGGGCCGCACGTCCATATCGAGCTTGGTTTGTTACTGAAATCATTGGGGCAATCGGTGTAAAGAAATCCCTCCGTTTACGCGAATCAGCTGAAGCGCACACCCGCTCCTACGTAATCAGGATGTAAGATTGGTGGTCGCTTTGGTCACTAAACTGCGAAAAGCTCCGATGATGATCTCCGTGCGTTCCGCCGTATTCTTCGTCCTCCCCACGGCTTTGGCCGCATTCACCCCTGCATTCGCCGCCGATGCCGAGGCTCGAACCCCGTATGTTCGTCCCTCCTCCGAGATGACGCGGCGCGTATATTTCACTCCGGCGACCCCTCTTGAGCAGATTCCTCTCTATTCGCTCGACGCGGCTTCACCCGACGCGGTGCGAGGCCTCGAAGCCGAGGTGGCTCGCCTCTATTCCCATGCGACTTCCCTGCCCTCCGGGCCGGACCGTCGCGCGTTTGAAACGCGTATCTACAACCTCGAAAAGCGCCTTCGTCCCCTCGAAAAACAATTCAACGCCGAAATCTGGACCGAACTGCGCGCTGCGGTGCGGTCCGAGTGGGTATCGGTTCAAGCCAGTCTTCCGCGCGCAAAGACCCTTGCCCCCGTGGCGGACGCCGCGAAGGCCCAGGCCAAGGACGAGCGTTCTTGAGGAAGTAGCTTGAGCCCCGAGGCGGCCGGCGGGCCTGACGGGAAGTCCTGAGATAACCGCCGTCACCGCCCGTCGGCGTCACGAGCTCGGAAACGAGGGGCGGCCAGCAGCGCGATCAAAACGAGATTCCGCGCCAAGGCCCAGGAGGCGGAAGCCTTCGGACCGCCGGTGCCGAAACAGCCGCAATCGATATCGAGGCCGCGCGCCAAGGCTGACGCGAGGGCGCCGCAAAAGCCGAGCAGCAGAAGGATGCTCAAGAAGCGCGCCGCTTCGCGAAAGCGCGGCAACCAGAGCCCGAGGCCCAGGGCGATTTCCAGCCAAGGCAGGTAAACGGCGGCGGCCGCCGCCGCGCTCGCGGACACGATCCTATAGTGTTCGATGTCTCGCGCAAAGGCGGCGGGGTCGGCGAGCTTGAAGAGCGCGGCGACGATCCAAAGTCCGGCCACCAAGGTCCGGGCAAAAAGATCGGCGCGCCGCCGCCAAGGAGCGCGGGCTCGGAGCGAATCGGAACCGGTCATTGCGAGTTCCTTTCCGCCAAAGCCGCCTGCCATGCGGTCCATCCGCCGAGCAGCACATGGACGTTCTCGAACCCGAGTTCGCGACGCAGGCGGCGCGCAACCGACTCGCTTGCGTGGCAACGCTCGCCGCCGCAGTAGACGATCAGGGGACGTTCCCCATCCCACTTTTCGATCAAGTTGGCGAACCCCGCGTCCCAATCCTCCTCATTGAGGGAAACCGCATCGGGCACATGGCCGTCCTCAAAGTCCGCCGCGGGACGGGCGTCGACCCACAGCGCGTTCGGATAAGTGGCGCGGACCTGCTCGATGGCCAAATGCCCGGGCGCGGGAGCGGAGGCCTCGGTGCGGATCGCGGTCCAGTCGGGACGCCGCGGATGGAGCCAGCCGGTGAGAAGCGCCGGAGCGAGCGGCCACGCGAGCAGAAACACGGCGGCGCCGAGCAGCCGCGGACGCGCGACCGGCCCCCTGTCGGATTCGGGACGCGGCGGGCTCACGGAGCCGGAGCGGGCGAATGGCGGAGATAAAGGATATCGGTGTGCTCCTCGCCCGCCGAATCGCGCGTGCGGATCCGCACGGATGCGCGGGCGTCGGCGTCGGCCGCTCCGACGTGGCGGACGGAAAGCTTGAGCACGCCTTGATCGAGCTTGGGCTCGCCATCGATTTCGAAGGCCGGGGACTGCTCCGTGACATCAAGCAGGGTGGTGCCGTCTGCTTCGCCAAAAGTCACCGTGACGAGTTTAGCCTCCGCGTCCGCGCCGCGAAAAAGAACCAGCCGCGGCGTGAAGGTTACGCGGACCGGCAAATCCACGACGAGCCGAAGTTCGTGATGCTTGCCGTCGGAGGTTTCGACCTCGATGGCCTGCGCTTGCCGGCCTTGACGGTCGGCCGGCTTGTAAGACACGGGAATGACGCCGCTCGCGTTGGGAGCTATCGGATCGGTCGGCTTGTCGGGAACCGTGCAGCCGCAGCTGCTGTGCACGCTCTTGATCGAAATCGGCTCGAGACCGGTGTTGGTGAACTTGAATTCGGCCCGCAGTTCCTTCTCCCCGATCTTCGGCTTAAGGGATATCTCGGTCGCCTCGAACTTGAGCTCGGCGCGAAGCGAAGGGACGCCTGCGAGCAGGGAAAACACAAAGGCGGCTAGAGAGGTGGCGCGCATCGGGAAGGTCATCGGGGTGGGACACAGCCCGTCAAACTCGGCGCCACACGTCAGCCTTAAAAAGGGAGGTCCCAAAACAAGCGCCCCGAGCGGGAAGGCTCGGGGCGCGGACGCCGAAAAACGCAGGGCGGCGGGACGGGCGTCAGGCGACGCGCACGGCGGGCAGGGACCAGATCTGTTTCGCGTATTCGTGGATGGTGCGATCGCTGGAGAACTTGCCGACCCGGGCGGTGTTGAGGATGGCCATCCTGGCCCAGCGCTTTTTGTCGCGGTAGGCGGCGTCGACCTTCGCGTGGGCGTCGCAGTAGCCGCGGAAGTCGGCGAGGACCTTGTAGGGATCGCCGCCGCCGGTCAGGCTGTGGTGAAGCGCGCCGAAGGCGTGGTGTTCGCCCGGCGTGAAGTAGTCGCTGCCGAGCCAGTCGATGATGGCGCGGAGCTCCTCGTCGCGGTGATAGTAGTCCCACGGCGAATACCCTTTCGCGTCGAGGGCCTCCACCTCGTCGACCGTGAGGCCGAAGATGAAGATGTTGTCGTCGCCCACCTCCTCGCGGATTTCGACGTTCGCGCCGTCAAGGGTGCCGATGGTGAGCGCGCCGTTGAGCGCGAGCTTCATGTTGCCGGTGCCGGAGGCCTCCTTGCCCGCGGTGGAGATCTGCTCGGAGAGATCCGCGGCGGGCACGATTTTCTCGGCGAGCGAGACGCGGTAGTTCGGGAGAAAAACGACCTTCAACTTGCCGCCGATGCGGGCGTCTTCGTTGATGCGCTTTCCGATGACATTGATCGCGCGGATGATGTTTTTGGCGAGATCGTAGCCGGGGGCGGCCTTGGCGCCGAAGACGAAGACGCGCGGGACGATGTCGAGCTGCGGATCGCGCAGGAGGCGGCGGTAAAGGGCGAGGATGTGAAGCAGGTTGAGGTGCTGGCGCTTGTATTCGTGGAGGCGCTTGATCTGCACGTCGAAGAGCGCGTCGGGCGAGACGGTGACGCCGCAGTCGCGCTGGATGACCTCGGCGAGGTGGATCTTGTTGGCCCGCTTCACCGCCATGAATTTTTCCTGGAAGTCGGCGTTGCCGGCGAAGAGTTCGAGGCCGCGGAGCTGATCGAGGTCGCGCGCCCATTCGCGGTGCCCCAGCGTGTCGGCGATGAGGTTGGCGAGCGCGGGATTGCAATCGAGAAGCCAGCGGCGGGGCGTGATGCCGTTGGTCTTGTTTTGGAATTTGCCCGGGTAGAGCGCGTCGAAGTCCGGGAAGAGGTCTCGCTTGAGAAGCTCGGTATGGAGCGCGGCGACACCGTTGACGGCGTGGGAGCCGACGACCGCGAGATTGGCCATGCGGAAGGCCTTGGCGCCACCTTCCTCGACGAGGGAAAGGGTGCGCTTCTTGGCGTCGTCGCCGGGCCACTTCGCCTCGACCGCTTCCATGAGGCGACGATTGATCTCAAGGACGATCTGGGTGTGGCGGGGGAGGACCTTGGTGAAAAGCGGCAGGCTCCACCGCTCAAGGGCTTCGGGCAGCAACGTGTGGTTGGTGTAGCCGAAGGTGTCGGTGACGATGGACCAGGCGGCATCCCACGTGAGCTGTTGCTCGTCGACGAGGATGCGCTGGAGCTCCGCCACGGCGACCGCCGGATGCGTGTCGTTGAGCTGCACGGCGACCTTGTCGGCGAAATTTTCCCACGAGTTACCGTCGATGCGGAAGTGGCGGCGGATGAGATCGCGAAGCGAGCAGGAGACGAAGAAATACTGCTGGATGAGGCGAAGCTCTTTGCCGTTCTCGGTCTTGTCGTTCGGGTAAAGGACCTTCGAGACGGTCTCGCCGATGGCTTTTTCGCGGACGGCCTCGACGTAGCCGCCGGAGTTGAACGCGCTGAGGTCGAATTCCTCGGTCGAGCGGGATGCCCATAGGCGGAGCAGGTTGACGGTCCTGGTGCCGTAACCGGCGATCGGTATGTCGTAGGGGACGCCGAGGATCTCCTTGGTGTCGACCCAGCGCGGGCGGTAGCCGCCGCGGTCGTCGAAGACGTTTTCCACGCGCCCGTAGAGTTGGACCTTCTGGGTGTATTCGGCGCGGCAGATTTCCCATGGCGTTCCGAAGATCATCCAGTTGTCGGGATGCTCGATCTGGTGGCCCTGCACGAACTCCTGCTTGAACAGGCCGAACTCGTAATGGATGCCGTAGCCGATGGCCGGATAGTCGAGGGTGGCCAGCGAATCGAGAAAACAGGCGGCGAGACGGCCGAGACCGCCGTTGCCCAAGCCCATGTCCACCTCGACCTCGGCAAGTTCGTCCAGGTTGACGCCGAGATCGGCAAGCGCGGCGCGAGCGGTTTCAGTCAGTCCCGTATTCTGGAGATTATTCTCCATGAGACGGCCCATGAGGTATTCAAGAGACAGGTAGTAGAGGCGCCGAACGTTG
>CAMLQS010000369.1 GCA_946482165.1 uncultured Verrucomicrobiota bacterium
GCCCGCGCCGCCGTCTCCGCCGCGCCTGATTCGCCCTACGCCCACCACGTCCTCGCCCACGTCCTCCTCCGTCTCGACCGGCCGAAGGAGGCGCTCGCCTCCTCGGAGGACGCCCTGCGCCTCGCCCCCGACGACGGCGATCTCCTCGCCCAGCGCGCCGGCATCCGCCTCTCCCTTCGCGACTGGCCCGCCGCCCTCGCGGACAGCGAGGCCGCCCTGCGTATCAACGCCGAGGATACCTTCGCGCAGAACCTCCGCGCCACCGCCCTCCAGCAGCTCGGCCGCGCCGACGAGGCGGCCGAGGTCGGCGCCCGCACCCTCGAGCAGGCGCCCGAGGACGCATTCAGCCACTCCACCCAGGGCTGGGCGCAGCTCCACCGCGGCGACCCGCGCCGCGCCCAGGAACACTTCCGCGAGGCGCTCCGCCTTCGCCCCGATTTCGAGCCCGCCCGCCACGGCATGCTCGAGGCGCTCAAGGCCCGCAATCCGCTCTACCGAGCGATGCTCGCCTATTTCCTCTGGATGGGACGCCAGAGCGAGCGCATCCAGTGGGCCTTCCTGATCGTCACGTATTTTGGTCAGCGCGTCATGCGCAACCTGGCCTCGTCCAACCCGACGCTCGGCATCGTGCTCTGGCCGCTGCTCGTGCTGTTCTATATTTTCGTCTACCTCTCGTGGACGGCGGTGCCGCTCTTCAACCTCCTGCTCCGCCTCGATCGCTACGGCAGGCACGTCCTCTCGCGGAAGGAACGGCGCGACACCAACTGGTTTGGCGCCTCGGTGCTCCTTATCCTCGCCGCCGGCGGCTGGTGGTTGTTCGGAAACTCGAAGGACGCCGATCTCGGCGTGATCATCGCCGCGATGCTTTCGGTCTGCGTCGCCGCCACCGTCGTCCGGGAAAATCCCCGCAATCGCCTCATCTTTGGCGGAGCGACCGCCGCGCTCGCCCTGTGCGCGGTAGCCGGCCTGGTCATCCTTCAGAGCTCGGAAGGCGGCTTCGCCCTCCTCATGCTCTTTTTCCTCGGTTTCTTCGTCTTCCAGATCGCCGCCAACGCGATCAAGGGCTGAGCGGCGCGCGGAGTATTCCTCTCACTTCACGGGCACCACGGCCGGAGGCATCTCGGGCGGTGTGGCAGGCTTCTCGGGCGAACGATTCGGCTCCGTGGCCGCGCCGTCGCCGTCGTCATGGATGATGCGTCGGACGTCGCGATATCCGATGTAGAGCATCAGCGTCAGCAGCAGCGTGACGAACGCCATCTGGATCGGATTGAGAATACTCGGGGAAACCTGCTTGCCGCGCAGCCGGGTCAGCGTGGCCAAAACCATGTGGCCGCCATCGAGCACGGGCAGCGGCATCAGATTGAAAATCGCCAGGCTGATGTTCATCAGCGCCGCGAATGAGATGACGTGGCGAATGTCGATCTGGCTCGCGATATGGAACACGCGCGCGATGCCGATCGGGCCGGTCAAGTTGCCCACCTTCACGTCGGAATTGCGGTTGATCAAACTGTAGAGGGTGCGCGCCGTGCTCACCACTTTGTCGCGAATCTGCTCCCAAGGCGTGGGAAAGATAAGGATGCGGTTGTCCGCAAATTTAAGGCCGAGGTCGAACGACGTTTCGAGCCCGGAACGATCAGGGACGAGGATCGTCTCGCGCCGGCCCGCTCGCTCCACCACGAGGGTCGCCGTTGCGGCCGGATTGTTTTTCAAACCGTCCACGTAAACCTGTGAACTCGTCACCGCCGCGCCATCGATTTCGAGCAGACGGTCGCCGGCGAGCAAACCCGCCTTTTCCGCCAACGAGCCCGGCTTGATCGCGCCCACCGTCAGCTCCTCGTAAGGCGCGACGCCCAGCATTCGCATTTCCTCGATGCCGGCCAAAACCGGACGAGCCACCACCTCGATGGTCGTATCCCCGCGGCGGACCGCGAGACGCGCCTGCGGGCGCCCATCCTCTCCCCGTCCGCTTCCGGTAAAGAGGGTCTGACGCATATCGTTCCAGCGACGCACTTTTACGCCGTCGATCGAGACAATGACATCGCCGGGCCGCAATCCCGCCGCCGCGGCGGGGCTCTGCGGCGTGCTGCCGTCCGGCAGACGCAGGGTCGGCAAGACGTGGCCGATCTTCGCCTCCATCATTTCGGGATAGGTCGGAATTCCGACCTTCCAGAGGATGGTCGTAAGAACGAAGGCCAGCACCACGTTCATGAACGCGCCCGCTCCGAAAACCAGCATGCGCGTCGTGTAGTTGGGCGAAGGAAGCGCCTCCACATCGCTCTTTGGCTCGCCCTCCAGCCCTCGCATGTCGGCCAGTTGCGGGAGGGCGACGTAGCCACCGAGCGGCAGCCAGGAGAGGCGGTATTCGACGCCGTCCTTGCCCGTCCATTTGAAAATCGCCGGCCCGAAACCGATCGAGAAGCGGTCCACCTTCACGCCGCGTTTCTTTGCCATCCAAAAATGCCCGAGCTCGTGTATGAAAATCGAGCCGCCGAAAAACAGGGCGATCATCAGGACCGACCAGGCGCTGGAGGTGAGGAGCTGAAAAAATTCCATGAGAAGAACGAAGGCGGGTTTGACCGCGGATTACGCGGATGGTCGCGGATAAAGAGGAGATTTTATTCTATCCGCCTTTTTCCGCGCTATCCGCGGTTAAATAACTTCCTGCGCCACCCGCCTCGCCTCGGCGTCGACCGCGAGCACGGCGGGGAGATCGGACGCCTCGCCGCCCGCCAAGGCGGACAAGGTCGCCTCCGTAACCCGCGGGATGCCGAGAAAGGGCAGTTTTCCCGCAAGGAAGGCCGCCACCGCGACTTCGTTGGCGGCATTGTAGATCGCCGGCGCCGCCCCTCCGCGCTCCATCGCCTCGCGGGCCAGACGCAGCATCGGGAAGCGGCCTTCGTCGGCCGGACGAAACTCGAGGTTGAGCACGCGATCCAGCGAGAGCGCGTTCTCCGCGCCCTTCGCGCCGCGCGCCGGGTGCAGCAAGGCGTGCTGGATCGGAAAGGTCATCGAGGGCGGACAAAGCTGCGCGAGCATCGCGCCGTCGGTGTATTCCACCAGGCAATGCACGATGCTCTGCGGGTGGATGATCGCGGCGCACTGCGAGGGCCGCAGGTCGAAGAGCACCGCCGCCTCGATCAGTTCGAGGCCCTTGTTCGCGAGCGTGGCGCTGTCGACGGTGATCTTCGGGCCCATCGCCCAGTTCGGGTGCTTGAGCGCGTCGGCCACCGTCGCCTCGGCAAGCCGCGCCGCCGGCCAATCGCGAAAGGCCCCGCCCGAGGCGGTGAGGATCACGCGGCGGATCTCGTCGTGACGATGCCCCTGGAGACACTGGAAAACGGCGTTGTGCTCCGAGTCGACGGGGAGCAGGCGAGCGCCGGATTTTTTCGCGGCGGCGAGCACGTGCGCGCCGGCGAGGACGAGGATCTCCTTCGAGGCGAGCGCGAGGTCCTTGCCCGCCGCGAGCGCGGCGAGCGCGGGGCGCAGGCCGGCGGTGCCGACGACGGCCACGAGCACGACGTCGGCTTCGGGCAGGGTCGCGAGCGCTTCGAGTCCCTCGATGCCGGGAGCGTAAAGCGTGGCGCCCGGCGGCAGCGCGCCGAGGCCGGTGGAGCGCACGGCGGCGGCGGCGCGCTCCTCGAACAAGGCGAGGTGGCGCACGCCAAACTCTCGCGCGATGGCGAGGAGTTTGTCCGCGTTGCCGTTGGCGGCGATGCCGACCAGTTCGAGAGCATCCGGATGGGCGCGCAACACGCGCAGGGTGTTTTCGCCGATGCTGCCGGTGGCGCCGAGGAGAACGACGCGTTTGCGGGCGGGTGCGGTGACGGGCATGCGAGGCGGCGGGTCAGCGCAGGAGGCTGAAAATCAGGAAACCGGCGGGCGATGTGAGGATCAGGCTGTCGGAAAGATCAAACACGCCCCCGATGCCGGGAATGGTCGCGCCCGAGTCTTTCACCTCGGCGCGACGCTTTATGACGGACTCGACCAGGTCGGAAACGATCCCGAGGCCCGCGATCGGGATGGCGATGGCGGCGGCGATCAACGGGGTTAGCGCGACGGGGAAATATTCCCGGAAGACGCATACGATGCCGGCGCCGAGAGCGGCCGAGGTAAGCAAGCCGCCGATGGCGCCCTCCCAGGTCTTTTTCGGGCTGATGACCGGCGCCATCTTGTGTTTGCCAAAAGCCATGCCGGAAAGCAGCGCGCCGACGTCGCAGAATTTGGATACGGCGATCAACCAGAGCGCAAGGGCCAGGCCGGTGACGGCGTGCGGCCCCTCGATCAGCAGGATGCGGACGAGGAACTGCAGCATGAACGGGATGTAGACCAGGCCGAACAGGGTCCAGCCGAGGGCCTCGACCCGGTTCTCCGGCACGCGCTCGCCGACGATGCGGATCGCAAAGACGACGCAGGCCAGCGCGAGGAAGTTTTCGGGCTGAAGCAAAGGGTGCAGCCCGGCGAGCAGAGGCGCGACCGAGATCGCGGCGCCCATCAGCAGACCGATGCGGTGAAACGGCGCGTGGCCCATCCGCGCGACCATCTGATAAAACTCCCGCAAGGTGAGCACCGACACGAACAAGAGGAGCGCGATGCCGCCGCGCGCCTGGAAAAAATACATCGTGGCGAGGATGACGAGCCAGAGGCCCACGGTGCTGAGGATGCGGTTGCGCATGATCGCGAGATTTTGCGGGGCGGGGCGCGGATATTCGCTGCGGAGGAAGACGGCGCCGACGGCTCAAATAATAGCCGGCGCGGGCGCGGAATTCAAAGCGGGGCCCGGTTTGGAAACCTGGTCGCCCGTCAGACCGTAGCGGCGCTCGCGGCGGCGGTAGTCGTTGACCGCGGCCTCGAGCTCGCGCGCGCCGAAATCCGGCCAGAGCACGGGCGTGAAAACGAATTCCGCGTAGGC
>CAMLQS010000370.1 GCA_946482165.1 uncultured Verrucomicrobiota bacterium
GAGGAATGCGTGGCTGGCCGCGAGAGTTCCCTATCTCCAATCGGAAACCTTTCGTTTTTCGAACGGGCCCGTCGATGCGATTGAGCCGCGGCTGAATGCTTGGCCGATTGATGAAAATTATATCGATTACACCGAAGGCTCTCCTCAATCGGGCGTAATCAATAATCCCGCCGCCTATCCTGAAATCACCGCAGAGGTCATTCTGGGGCTAAATGAGAAGGAAGGCGAAAAAAACATCAGCCTCGGCTACCACGCGATCGAGTTCCTGCTCTGGGGACAGGACTTGTTCGCAACTGGTCCGGGGGATCGCAGCTTCGAGGATTATGTGATAGAAACCACGCCGACGGCCGGGCGTCGCCAAACCTATCTCAAACTTTGCACCGAATTGCTCGTCGCCGATCTTTCTTCCTTGGTGCGCGAGTGGAGCCCGGATGTCTCCGGAAACTATCGAGAGATGCTCCTTGGGCGAGCCGCGCTTCACAAGGCCTTGGGAGATATCTTTCATGGCTTGGGGGTGTTCAGCGGAGTCGAACTCGCAGGCGAACGCCTCACCGTATCTTATAAAACCAAGGATCAGGAGGACGAGCATTCATGTTTCAGCGACAACACCCACAACGACGTGCGCTACGATGTGGCGGGAACGTGCAATGTCTATTTCGGCCGCTACGTTCGAACGGACGGCAGCGTGGTCTCAGGTCCTTCGCTGCACGACCTGATCGCGGCGACGGATCCACACTTGGCCGATGTTCTTGCCCAGCGGATGCGCAGCTCCCTCAAAGCGTCGGAATCCATTCCCGCGCCGTTTGATCAAGCGGTTCTGGGGCCCGATACCAAGCCAGGGAGGAAAACCATCCTTGAAACAATCAAAGCCTTGCAGATGCAGGCTGCGGCGCTGGCCGAAGCCACTCGTCTGATCCTCACCGGCGAAGCCAACTCCGCCAATCTTAGATGATGACCGCAGCAAAGCACTTGGGCAGGTGTGGACGATTCACACGACCTTTCTTCGCAATTGCCGGATGTGCCGTGGCGCTTGCGGTGACGAGCATGTCGGCGAAGCCCGGCCTCGTTTCGTCCACCGCGCCGGAGCAAATCGGGCACCGGCTTCTTGCGGGCGGCGGCACCACAGTGTTCGAAACATCGCGCGACGCTTTCTCCCAGCCGGCCGCGAATTTGGATCCCGAACGACAAGCGGATTTTTTTGTCGGCAACTCGTTTTTCAACCAAAACTGGGTGGCTGCGCCGGCTTCCACGTCGGCGCGGGACGGCCTTGGTCCCTTGTTCAATACGCGCTCCTGCTCGGCATGTCATTTCAAAGATGGTCGTGGTCGGCCTCCCGAGCAAGGCGGCCAGACCGTAAGCCTATTGTTGCGAATCAGCAGGCTGGTTGATGGCGCACCGGCACCAGACCCCGTTTACGGTGACCAGATACAAAATCATGCACTGCCCGGCGTCCGCCCTGAAGCCGAGGTCACCGTGGAATATGTCGAACAGGAAGGAACTTACGCTGACGGGGAACCTTATCAACTGCTGCGCCCAACGTATCGCTTGACCAATTGGGCCTATGGAGAACCGGCCCCCGGACTTTTGTTTTCAGCCCGCGTTGCGCCTCAAATGATCGGCTTGGGACTGCTTGAAGCCATCCCCTCCGACACGATTTTATCAATGGCAGATCCCGCGGACAGGGATGGAGACGGCATTTCGGGGCGGGCCAATCAAGTGTGGGATCACCGGCTGCGGCGCACCGTCCTGGGACGCTTTGGATGGAAGGCCGAGCAGCCCGACGTCGAACAGCAAACCGCAGCCGCGTTCAATGGCGACATGGGATTGACCACCAGGCTGTTCCGCGCGCCCAACCACACCGCCCTGCAACCTGAATGCGACGCTTCGCCGTCAGGCGGAGATCCGGAAGTGGATGACGATACCTTGGCCTCCGTCGTTCTTTATTCGCGGACGCTGGCGGTGCCGGCATCCCGGATGACGGGAGATGCGGCTTTACTGCGCCGAGGAGACGAACTTTTTGCCGAACTCCGCTGCGCCACCTGCCACCGCACGGAACTGCGAACCGGCGATTATCCGCTCATTCCGCCGCTGTCGGGGCAAACCATCCACCCTTACACTGATCTGCTGCTGCATGACATGGGGCCGGATCTGGCCGATGACCGGCCGGTCTTCCTCGCCTCCGGATCAGAATGGCGCACGCCTCCGCTCTGGGGCTTGGGCTTGATCCCTGTGGTAAACGGACACCAACGCCTTCTCCACGACGGCCGCGCAAGAAACGTCGCTGAGGCGATCCTGTGGCACGGAGGGGAGGCCGCTGAAAATCGCGAGCGCTTCCGCGCGCTTCCGCGCGCCGATCGTGACGCCTTGGTAACTTTTATAAACTCCCTCTGACCTTGCTATGCGAACTTGTTTACCGGCGCGAGTAGTCCGCGCCCTGATCCTTTCCTGTGTTCTCGCCGCCCTGGCTCCAGCCGCCTCCGCCGAGATACCTGTCGATAAGCGGGCTGTTCTCCGGCACCTCGCCGAGGCCGTCGTCGCACCGGCATACGCCGACTTGGCCTCGCGTTCGGCCGAACTGCGGGACGAGGTGGCCAGGTTCTCCGACACATCCACGCAAGCTTCGTTGGCTGCGGCACGTGAGCGTTGGGTGGAAACCGCGCTGGCGGCCCGTCGCCTCGCCGCGTTTCGTGCCGGCCCGTTGACGGAGTTGGGCGCCGAACCCACTTTCTTTTTTTATGCCATACGGACGGAGAACATAGAGAAAAACATTCGAAGCCTTCAGCCGTTGGACGCGGAAAAAATCGCGGACCTCGGCGCCGCGACCAAAGGAATCGCCGCCTTGGAATACTTGCTCTTTGCCCCCTCTCTCGAAGCTGCGGAGCTGGCCTTGTCGGGAGCGGGGGGGGAACGCCGCCGTGCTTATATGCGACTGCTTGCCGAAGAACAGGCGGATCAGGCGGCGAGGGTCGCCCAAGCTTGGGCCGATCCCGCCACGCCTTCCGTCAAGTTCTTCGTCGAAAGCGACCAAGCCGGCCTCAACCTTTTGGTGAATGAAATAAACTGGGTGGTGGAAATCGATACCGCCCAGCAACTTTTCCCGCTCACCATGCCCGCCCCCGGCCTTCCGACGCTCGGCACGCGTAGCGGGCAAGTCACCCGCCTGATCTATGCGGATTTCATCGGGGTCCAATGTCTGTATTCCGGGAACAATGGTCTTGGCATCGACGACTGGCTGCGACGGCTGGCTTCACCAGTGGCTGATCGTCTCGATACGAAATTTGCCGAGATGATCTCCAGACTCCAGCGGCTGGACCGGCCGCTGCTTGAAGCGAGGAATTTGGCGCGAGACGCGCGTATCGCGCATGCGTGCGCGGTGGAGATGGAGCGGATGCTAAAACTGGAATTTACCGCCGCGCTCGGAGCCACGCTTACTTTCAGCCCGATCGACGGAGACTGATCTTTGGCGATTGTCGCGATGCCCGGAACTGTTGCCACCGACATACCCGCGCGCCCTGCGTTTCGGCGGTGGGTGGATTATCTGTCGAAGCCTGTCTCCTCCGCATCGTTTGGGGTGTTTCGCATACTCTTTGGCTCGGTCCTGGCTTTCGCCATGGTGCGGCTCTTGGCTCGGGGCTGGGTTTACGAGCTATATGTGTTGCCGAGCTACCATTTCACCTATCCCGGCTTCGGCTGGGTGAAAGCCTGGCCTGCTTGGGGCATGTATCTGCATGTGGCGCTGCTGGCGGTCTTGGGACTCGGAATAGCCGTCGGCTATCGCACCCGGCTATGCTTGGCCGGGTTTCTCCTAGGATTCGTCTACCTCGAATTGATCGATCAGACCACCTACCTGAATCACTATTACCTGATCGTCCTAGTCCTGATTTTGCTCTTGTGGATACCAAGCCCGGGAGCGTTCGCATGGGAAAACAGGAGCCTGCCGAAGTCACACTCCACGGTGCCCGCATGGGCGATGGCGCTTCTCAGGTTTCAATTTGGCTTGGTCTATTTTTTTGCCGGAATCGCCAAGCTCAACCCCGACTGGATACTACACGCCCAGCCTCTCCGCAGCTGGCTGCCCACCCAGACCGCTTTTCCACTGATCGGCCCCTTGCTGGCCGAAACGTGGGTCGCTTACGCGGCCAGCTGGCTGGGCCTTGCCTACGATTTGGCGATACCTTGGCTCTTGCTAAACCGCCGGAGCCGGCTGCCCGCGTTCTGCGTCTTGGCAATCTTCCATACGCTCACGGGCCTGTGGTTTAACATCGGTTTGTTCCCTCTGATTATGACGGCGGGAGCGCTGTTATTCTTCCCGCCGGATTGGCCCCATCGTGTCGCCGCCGGTATGCGCCTCAAGTCGGGCTCGCCGCCGCCGCTTCTTCCGGAACGCCCCTTTAGGCTTCCATCGCGCGTCGGTCTTGCCGTTTTAGGAACTTATATAACGGCCCAGGTTGTGCTGCCGCTTCGTCCTTGGCTGCACCCGGGCTCCAGTCTCTGGACCGGTCGTGGCTTCAATTTTGCCTGGCAAGTGATGATCGCGGAGAAAACGGGAATGGTGACTTTCCTTGTGCGGCAGCCGGGGGAAGCCGTCCCACAACAAGTCGATCCGCGAAGCATCCTTACCGTCCGGCAAGCCGGTTTTCTGGCCCAAGATCCCGACCTGATCCGTCAATTCGCCCGGTATCTGGCCGAACGCCACCGACGTCCCGGAGGCCCGCTTCCGGAAGTGCGGGCCGAATCGTGGGCGGTGCTCAATGGGCGCCCGGCGCATCGACTCATTGCGGCGGAGGTTGATTTGGCTGCGGATTCATTGCCTTCGAACTGGATACTCCCGCTA
>CAMLQS010000371.1 GCA_946482165.1 uncultured Verrucomicrobiota bacterium
CCTCTTTGTGGCGGTTTGGGGTGTGGTTTTTGGTTTCCCCCTCCCCCGGCCGGTGGGGGGCGGGCGGGTGGTGGCGGCCGGCGACCGCATCGGCGTGATGACGCACTTCGCACACGGCTGGGATCTCGACATCCTCCCCCGCCTGACCGCCACCGGCGTGCGCCACGTGCGCGACGAGATTTATTGGGACCACGTCGAGAGCGAGCGCGGCCGCTTCGTGTTCCCTCCGCGTTTCGAGCGCTACATGACCGCGTTGCGCAACGAGGGGATCCGCCCCCTCGTGCCGCTCACGTTCGAAAACCGCCACTACGATGGCGGTCTCACGCCGCACACCGAGGCCGGCTTCCAGGCCTACGCGCGCTACTGCGTCGAAGTCGTCCGCCACTACGGAAACCAGATTCAGGCCGTCGAAATCTGGAACGAATACAACGGCGGCTTCGCCAAGGGCCCCGCCACCGAGGATCGCGTCCGCGCCTACACCCGGATGCTGCGCCGCGCCTACCCCGCTCTCAAACGCGAGCGCCCCGACCTCGTCGTCCTTGGCGGCTCCACCGCCGGCCTCCCATTCCCCTACATCGAACGCCTCGCCGAGGCCGGCGCGCTCGAGGCGATGGACGCACTTTCCATCCATCCCTACCGCGAATCCGATCCGCCGGAGTCTCTCGAGCCCGCGATCCGCCGTCTGCAAGGCATCCTCGCCCGCCACAGCCCCAAGCGGCCGATCCCGATCTGGGTAACCGAGCTCGGCTGGGTCGCTCGCCCGCCCGGCGAAAAATCCGGCCCCGGCGTGGACGAGGAGACGCAGGCCGCCTACCTCGTGCGTTCCTTCGCCCTCCTCCTCTCCGTCGGAGTCGAGCGCGTCTATTGGTATCAACTCCGTGAACACGGCGTCGACGTGGGGCTCGGTCTGCTCCGCGCCGACAAAGGCTACTCGCCCAAGCCCGCCTACGCCGCTTTCACCACCCTCCTCGCCCAGCTCAAAGGCGTCCGCGCCGTGGTCCGCGAACCCGCGCCAGACGGCGTCTACTCCTTTCGACTCGAACGTGACGGCTCCGCGGGCGACATCACACGCCTACTCTGGTCTCTCACTCCCCAAACCGTTCCCTCCGACGGCGCCAAGCGAGTCGTTCGCATCGACGGGAAAACCGAACCCGCACCGGAGCGGGTCGCCCTCACCGGCACGCCTCTCTTTCTGGAAGGCGCCGCCTCGTCCCCCGTCCCCGAACTCGCCCGAGGCGCCTCCGCCGCTCCGGTGCCGGGCTCCGACGTCGGGTTTTCCCTTCGTCAGGGCGCCAACAACTGGAGCTACGGCACGCTCATTCTCGCCGCCGGCGAAGCCGCCGTCTTTACCCCCGCCGCCAAGCACCGCGTCACCGACTGGAAGGAAGAGTGGATCATCCCGGAGACGCCATGGTCCGTTTCCGCCGAGGAACAGCATCCCGCCGTCATGGCCGGCCGGCCTGTCGCCGCCGTGCGACGCTGGAGCAGCCGCGAGGGCGGCCCCGTCCGCGTTCGCGCCCGGTTTAATCACGTCGGAAAACAGGGCGACGGCGTCGGCGTGCGCATCCTCGTCGATGGTCGCGTGCGCTTCGGCAGGCACATCGGCGGCCCGAACGAGCCCTCCTGCGAATTCGATTTCGAATGCACCCTCGCCCGAGACGGCTTCCTCGACTTCGCCGTCGATCCAGGCCCCGGGGGCTCGCCCGATTACGACGCCACGCGCGTCTCCATTTTCCTCCAACCCGACACCCGCCCATGAACGAATCCCAATGCCTCCTCGTCGTGACTCCCACTTTGGGCGAGTCGCGTTTCCTCGACCAGACCGTCGCCTCCATCGAGGCGCTGCCGCTGCACGTCCGCCACGTCATCTCCACCCCCGGCCGCAAGGTCGCCGAGCTCGCCAACCGATACCCGCACGCCCTGGTCGTCCCCGACGCCGGCCGCCTCGGCGGCATCTACGGCGCCATCAACGCCGGCATCCAGGCCGCCAACTTCAAGTGGGACTGGTTCACCTACATCAACGACGACGACACCCTCCTGCCCGGCTTCGGACGCGTCATGCTGCAAAATCTTCGCGACGACTCCCCCTCCCCGGTCGTCTACGGCGACGTCGAACTCGTCGACGAGGAGGGCACGCGTATCAGTTGCATAACTACCGCGGAAAACCCCGCCTGGATTCCCGCGCTGCTCCACCAGGGCATCAGCCCGCTCATGCAGCAGGGCATGGCTTTCCGCCGCGACGTGGTCGACCGCCTCGGCGGCTTCGATCTCCGCTACCGCCTCTGCGCCGATCTCGACTTCTGGTTGCGCTCCTTCGCCGCCGGCGACCGCTTCCGCTACCACCCGGAGTCCGTCGCCCAGTTCCGCCTCCGCCACGGCCAGCTCTCCGCCGACACCTCCGTCACGCGACAGGAGCAGGACACCATCGTCGCCCGCCACCTGCCCGCCCGCAGCTCCGCCATGGAGCGCCTGTCCACCAAGCTCCTCTACCGCACCTACAATCTCCCCCGCTACCTGGAGCGTTTCCGCAACCGCGGCTTCCGCACCAGCTACGCCATCCTCCAGGAAGGCGCCCCCAAGGCGGCCTGATGCAAAACATCGACCACGGATCACACGGATGGTCACGGATAAAAAGTAACCGCGGATTACGCGGTTAAAAATCCCCGTCCTTCCGCCTCCGCTTCCGCTGATCACATCCGTGCCCATCCGTGCGATCCGTGGTTAACACCATGTCTTTTCCCTCTCTTCCAGCTTCCGCCCCCTTCGAGGTCGTCATCCTCAACGACTACGCCACCACCACCGGCGGGTCGACCGCCGTCGCCATCGCGTCCGCCCTCGGCCTGGCCGCGCGCGGCGTCCCGGTGACGTTTTTCAGCTGCGTCGGCCCGGTCGCGCCCGAACTCCAGAACGTCCCGAACCTCTCCGTGGTCTGCCTCGGACAGCACGAGATCGCCAAGGACCCCAACCGCTTCCGCGCCCTCGCCTCCGGCCTGCGCAATCCCTCCGCCGTCGCCGCCGTGCGCCGCATCCTGGCCGGCAAGGACCCCTCTCGCACCCTCGTCCACGCCCACACTTGGATGAAGGCCATGTCGCCCTTCGCCCTCGATGTCGCGCCCGAGCTCGGCTTTCCGCTCGTCGTCACGCTGCACGATTTCTTCATCACCTGCCCGAGCGGGGGCTTCTACGATCACGCCACCGGCACCGTTTGCCGCCGGGCGCCGCTCTCCGTCTCGTGCCTGACCTGCAACTGCGACCGCCGCCACTACGCCCATAAACTCTGGCGCGTCGCGCGCACCGCCCTGCAAAACGGCGCGCTCGGCCTGCCCTCCCGCGTCGCCTCCTACCTCGGCGTATCCGAGTTCAGCCTCAACATCCTGCGCCCGCACCTGCCTCCCGGCATCCCCGCCGACGTCCTGCGAAATCCCGTCGATTGCGTCGACGAGGGCCCCGCCGACGTCGCGCAAAATCGCCCGTTCCTCTACGTTGGCCGCTTCGTTCCGGAAAAAGGCGTGCGCCTCTTCGCCGAGGCCGTGCGCGCCACCGGCCTCCCCGCCGTCTTCGTGGGCGACGGCGAACTCGGCGCCGAACTCCGCCGTCTTTGCCCCGACGCCCGCTTCACCGGCTGGCTCAAGCCCGGCCAAATCCGCGCCGAACTGCGCGGCGCCCGCGCCCTCGTGTTCCCGCCGACCTGGTATGAGACGCTCGGGCTCGTCGCCGTCGAGGCCGCCTCCGCCGGCGTCCCCGCCATCGTCTCCGATGGCTGCGCCGCCTCCGAAGCCATCCTCGACGGGCGCACCGGACTTCACTTCACGCACGGCTCGGCCGACTCGCTTGCCGAGCGCATGGAACAACTCGCCGCCGACCCCGCGTTTGCCGACCGGCTCGGCCGCGCCGCCTACGACTGGTATTGGGCCGATCCTTGGACGGCCGACCGCCACGTGGACGAGTTGCTCGGACATTACCACCGCATCCTCGCCCCGCCCGTCGTCGCCCACGCCGCCTAGCCGTTCCGGTGTGGCAACGCCCGTCCCCCGGCGTTCTTCCCTCCCTCCGCCCAGCTTCCTTCGCCATGGATCTCCTCTATCCGCTTCCCGCCTCGTGTCGGCGTCTCTGGGACAAGTGCCAGGACTCCTCGATCTCCATCTTCCCCGTCCTCGTCGGCTACGCCTACAAGCGTCTCCGAGGCCGCAACCTCCTTTGCGCGCCCGGCACCACGATCCGCGGGCTCGGCAACATCACCTCCACCGGCCTCACCCAGATTGGCATGCACCACATCGGCTTCATGCTCCCGCACGAAGCCACCTATCTCCGCATCCGCGGCCGCTTGCTCCTCGAGGGTGACAACCACATCGGCCGCGGCTCCCGCGTCGACGTCGGCCCCGCGGGCAGCTGCACCATCACCGACGCATTCGTCAACGCCCGCTGCCTCATCGTCGTGGAAACATCGCTCGTGATCGGAGCCGGCACGCAAATCGGTTGGGATGTCATGATGATCGACGGCAACTTCCACACCATCGATTACCCGGGCCGCAAGCCGCGCCCGCCCGGCATCTCCATCGGCCGCCAAGTCTGGATCGGCGCCCGCGCCACCATCCTCTCGGGCGCTTCCGTCGCCGACGGCTGCGTCATCGCCGCCGGAGCCGTCGTCGCGGGTTGTTTCGACGAGCCTCGCACCCTCATCGCCGGCAACCCCGCCCGCGTCGTCCGCCGCGACGTCTCCTGGCATCTCGACGCCCCCGACTTCGCCGAACCGACCGCTGGTTAGAACTAGGCCGTGTCTTGTAAATAACTTGGTCCGGCGGAGGCGGGAAACCGCGCTCGGCCA
>CAMLQS010000372.1 GCA_946482165.1 uncultured Verrucomicrobiota bacterium
CAATCCCCAGGGCGCCGACTACGACAACGGCTGGAAGATCGCCGACGAACTCCGCCTGCC
The DNA here is from genome assembly GCA_946482165.1 of uncultured Verrucomicrobiota bacterium. Next base: position 61 of record CAMLQS010000372.1, read on the forward strand.
GATGGTGGACGAGCACAGCTACAAATCGCCGCAGTGGTTCTGGGAAAACGTCCGCCGCTTCGACACCTACGACCGCGCCAAGTCCAAGGTTTACCTCGGCGAATGGGCCGTCTTCGACGACAAGCGCCGCAGCACCCTGCGCTCCGCCATCGCCGAAGCCGCCTACCTCACCGGCCTCGAACGCAACGCCGACGTCGTGAGCTTCGCCTCCTACGCCCCGCTCCTCGCCAAGCGCAACCACACCCACTGGAACCCCAACCTCATCTACTTTAGCAACACCGAGATCTTCCCGACCATCGGCTACCATGTGCAGCAATTGTTCAGCGTGAACAACGGCGACACCTACCTGACCACGACCATCAAAGATCCCGCCCCCGCCGACTTCGCCGCCTCCACCGTGAAGAACACCGCCCAGGGCGCCGTCATCCTCAAGCTCGTCAACGGAGCCAACGCATCCCGCCCCGTCCGCATCGAGCTGGCCGGAGCCAAACGCGTCCCCGCCACCGCCGAGTTCACCGTGCTCGCCGGCCCCGACGCCAACGCGGTCAACGACTACGGCAGCCCGCGCACCGTGCTCCCAAGCACCACGCGCCTGCCCATCTCCTCCGCCTTCGATTACGAAGCCCCCGCGAATTCGCTCACCGTCATCCGCATCACGCCGTGAGCCTGCTTCCTCGCTTGATCTCCGCCACGTTGCGGCACGCCACCGTCTTGGCCCGGTCGCCGCGGCGGAGAGCGGCCCGGCGCGCCTCCCTCGTTCTCGCGCTGTTCGGCTCCTTTGCCGTCGCCTCGGCGCAAACCGAGCCGCTCCGGCTCTCGCCGATCGCCGACGGCCCGTTCCAGCCGACTTGGGAATCCCTCGCCGCCTACCAGACGCCGGAATGGTTTCGCGACGCCAAGTTCGGCATCTGGGCGCATTGGGGGCCGCAATGCCAACCGGAGGACGGCGACTGGTATGCCCGCAACCTGTATGTGCAGGGCACGGCCCAACACCAATCCCACCTCGCCGCCTACGGCCACCCTTCGACCCACGGCTTCAAAGACGTCATCCACGCGTGGAAGGCCGAGCGTTTCGACCCCGACTCGCTCCTCAAATTCTACAAGGAAAACGGCGCGCGATACTTCATGGCGCTGGCCAACCACCACGACAACTTCGACCTCTACGACTCCACGTTTCAGCCGTGGAACTCCGTCAACGTGGGGCCGAAAAAAGACCTCGTCGCCGGCTGGGCCAAGGCCGCCCGCGACAACGGCCTGCGCTTTGCCGTCAGCGTCCACGCCGCCCGCGCCTGGACCTGGTATGAGGTCGCGCAGGGCGCCGACAAGGACGGCCCGCTCGCCGGCGTGCCCTACGACGGCAAACTCACCAGGGCCGACGGCAAGGGCCTTTGGTGGGAGGGCCTCGATCCGCAGGATCTCTACGAGCAAAACCACCGTCCCGGAAAAACGCTGAACCACAACTTCGACGCCGCGCGCGGCACCAGCCTGCCCGACAACGCGTATCTCGAGAAATTCTTCAACCGCACCAAGCAGCTCTGGGACGACTACCACCCCGACCAGATCTACTACGACGACCGCGTCCTGCCCTTCTACGACATCGCCGAGGAGGTGCCGCTCAAGCTCGCCGCCCACTTCTACAACACGCGCCTCGACGAGCACGGCCGCACCCAGGCCGTGATGAACGGTAAGCACTTCGACGAGATGCAGCGCCGGACGATGGTTTACGACATCGAGCGCGGCAAAGCCCACGACATCCTGCCCCAGCCCTGGCAGACCGACACCTGCATCGGCGGCTGGCATTACAGTCGCGGCATCTACGACCGCAAAGGCTACAAATCCGCCGCGTCGGTCATCCAAATGCTCGCCGACATCGTCAGCAAAAACGGCAACCTCATGCTGAGCGTGCCGCTCCGGCGCGACGGCCGGCCCGACGAGCAGGAGGTCGAGATCATCCAGCGGATCGGCGCGTGGCTGAAGGTGAACGGCGAGGCCATCTATGCGACCCGCCCGTGGAAGGTCTATGGCGAGGGCCCGTCGACGGCCTTCTCCGATGAAGGCCGCCACGGCGGCCAGGCCGATGTATCGAAAAAGCCCTACACGGCCGAGGACATCCGCTACACCACGTCCAAGGATGGCCGCACCCTCTACGCCATCGTCTGCGGCCGGCCCGCCGGTCCCGTCGCGTTAAAATCCCTCGGGCAAACCCGCGCCTTGCTCGACCGCCCCGTCGCCACGGTCGAACAACTCGGCGCCGCCGAAGCCATCGCCTGGTCGCTCGGCCCCGACGCGCTTACCGTCACCCCCTCTTTCGCCCGGCCCGTCTCCGACGCCGCCGTCGCCTTCAAAATCACCCTCAAGTAGCTCCCGCCGCTCGGGCCCCGTTATCATGAAAATAGAACTACCCCCCAGGCGCCCGGCATCCCTCGTCCTCTTCTTGCTTGTTGTCCTCGCCCCGCTCACCCGCGCCGCCGACCCCGCGCCCGCCGCCTACCTCGACCCCGCGCTGCCCGTCGGCCAACGCGTGGCCGACCTCATCGGCCGCCTCACCCTCGAACAAAAAGCCGCGCTCCTGAACCACAAGGGTTCCACCGTCACCGTGGACGGCCGCCCCATCCTCTCCGACCAGTGGAACCAATGCCTCAACGGCGTGAGCTGGGATCGCCCCACCACGCTCTTCCCCACCTGCATCGCGCTGGCCGCGACCTGGAACACCGACCTCGTCCAGCACGAGGTCGCCCGCGTCCTCTCCGACGAGGCCCGCGCCATCTATAACCTCAAGCGCCTCGACCCCAAATCCCCCGGCCAGCGCAAGGGGCTCATCTACCGCGCCCCCGTCATCAATGTTCAGCGCAACCCCTATTGGGGCCGCAACCTCGAGTCCTGGAGCGAAGACCCCTTCCTCACCGGCCGCATGGGCGTCGCCTACGTGAAGGGCATCCAAGGCGACGATCCTCGCCACCTCAAACTCGCCGCCACGCTCAAGCACTACGCCGTCAACAACGTCGAGTTCGACCGCATGAAGCTCAACGCCGTCGTCTCCGAGCGCATGCTGCGCGAATACTGGCTGCCCCACTTCCACGACGCCGTCGTCGAGGGCAAGGCCCAGTCCCTCATGGGCAGCTACAACGCCATCAACGGCACGCCCAACAACATCAACCGCTGGCTCCTCACCGACCTCCTCAAAAACGAGTGGCAACACGAGGGCTTCGTCGTCTCCGACGCTGGCGGCATCGGCTACATGGTCAAAGGCCACGGCAAAGGCAAAACGCCCACCATCGACGCCGTCGCCTGGTCGCTCATGTCCGGCTGCGATTTCTCCGACAAGGAGTTCGAGGACTACATCCCCGCCGCCGTGCGCGAGGGCAAGATCACCGAGGAGCGCCTCACCGAGGCTCTCACCCGCGTGCTCACCGTCCGATTCCGCCTGGGCGAGTTCGATCCCTTCGACTCCGTTCCCTACTCGGAGATTTCGCCCGAGGTCATCGACAGCCGCGCTCACCGCGCCGTCGCCCTCAAAGCCGCGCAGCAAGCCATCGTCCTCCTCCAAAACCGCGACGCCTTCCTCCCGCTCGACAAAACCAAACTCAAGCGCATCGCCGTGCTCGGCCCCTGCGCCGACCAGGCGATCAAGAATGGTTACAACGGTCGCCAGCCGGTCATGATCACCGCCCTCCAGGGCATCAAAAACCGCGCCGCGCCCGACACCGAGGTTCTCTTCGGCGTCGGCGGCGTCATCGGCGGCCCAAAACAGAAATGGGTCAAAACCCCTGACGAATCCAAAATCGACCGCGCCGCCGAACTCCAAAAAGCCGTCGACCTCGCCCGCTCCGCCGACATCGCCGTCGTCTGCGTCGGCACCAATCCCTCCATCGAACAGGAAGACCTCGACCGCAAATCCCTCGCCCTCCCTGGCACCCAGCAAGCCCTCGTCGAGGCCGTCCTCGCGGCGAATCCCCGCACCGTCGTCGTGCTCTTCGGCGCCGGCCCGCTCACCATCCCTTGGATCAAGGAACACGCCCCCGCCGTCCTCCAGGCCTGGTGGCCCGGCCAGGAGGGTGGCCACGCCGTCGCCGACGTCCTCTTCGGCGACGTCAACCCCGCCGGACGCCTCCCGCACACCGTTTACGCCTCCGAGCAACAAGTCCCCCCGCAGACCGAATACGACGTCACCAAAGGCTTCACCTACATGTATCTGAACGGTGCGCCGCTCTACGCCTTCGGCCACGGTCTCAGCTACACCACCTTCCAGTATTCCAAACTTCGCCTCTCGTCGAAACAGGTCGCCGCCGACGGCTCCGTCACCGTGAACATCGACGTCAAAAACACCGGCAAACGCCCCGGCGACGAGGTCGCCCAACTCTACGTCCGCGAGGTGAAGCCCGTCGTCAAACGCCCCACGAAGGAGCTGCGCGGCTTCCAACGCGTCACCCTTCAGCCCAGCGAGAAGCGCACGCTCACCTTCACCTTGCCCGCCGCCAAACTCGCCTACTGGGACGAGACCACGCACGCGTTCGTCGTGAACCCCGGCGCCTTCGAGCTCCTCGTCGGCGCCTCCTCCGAAGACATCCGCGAAACCGCCCGCCTCCGCGTGGTCCGTTGAGCTCCCGCCCCGCCATGCCCCGCCACCTCCATCTCGCCGTCTTCGTTGTGCTCGGTCTCGCCGCCAGTCTGGCGCAGCCGCTGTGCGCGCAAACTGGCGGGCGGGTGGGGGAGGGGAGCCGCGCCGCCGACCTGCGCTATGCCGGACAACCGGCCGAACTG
>CAMLQS010000373.1 GCA_946482165.1 uncultured Verrucomicrobiota bacterium
AAGTCCTTCTCGGCATGCTTGTCGTAGCCGCGCACGATCGCGTCGTCGGGGCGCTGAAAGAGGCGGGTCTCGCAGTTGTGCACCACCTTGATCGAGGCGGACGTGCCGACGAGATCCGCGGGCAGGCCTTTCACGGCGCGGGCGGGAGCGACGGTCGATGCGGTGATGTCGTCCTCGGCCTGGATTTTCACCGCGGGGAGGAAGTCGCTGCGGAGCGAGAACGTGCGCCAGCCGCCGTCCTTCGCGTAGCCGATGCGCAGGAACTGCGTGGTGGCGCGGGCGCCGTGGTATTTGAGCTCGTTGCCCGGGCGTCCGTTGATCGTGTCGACCGCGAAATGTCGGCGCCAGTCGTCGCCATGCTCGGCCTTGTGCACGCGTTTCACCAGAAGCACGAGGTCGCGGATGTAACGCGGGATGGTGCCGAGCCAGCCGTTGTATTCGTCGGTGTAGTCCGGGCTGCGCGAGAGCAGTTTCACGACGGAACCGAGCGAGCGCTTCGCCGACAGAATGGCTCGGCCGGCGCGCGGGGACTTGTTGCGCGAAGCGTCGCGGTAGATGGCGGAGTAGTCGCGCTTCAGGATGGCCTCGACGAGATCGAGGTCCTTTTCGGCATCGGAGATGAAGACCGGGCCGGAGAAGGTCGCGTCGGCGATGGACTTGGAGATCTCGGACTTGCCGCCGCCCGAGACGGTGCAGGGCTTGTGGCAGAGGATGCCCTCGGCGGTGGTGCCGCGCAGGCGCCAGCGGGAGTTGGCGTCGGGCCGCACCATCTCGACTTTGTAGCCGGAAGGCAGGACATAGGTGACGCCGGGGAGGAGCTTGAGCGAATGGACGGGGCTCTCGGCCGGGCCCCACGCGACACGCTGGGTGCGGAGGTCGAAATGGGCGTCGCCGGGGACGTAGGAGATATTCGGATACTCGGCGTCGCGGGCCCAGCCGCCGGGCTGCGGGAGCGCGCGGTCTCCGAGCAAGGCGAGCGCCTTGTCGAGCGAGGGCTCGGCTTCGGGGAAGACCGACGGAAGGGTGAACTCCTCGCCAAGATCGTAGCTGGGGAAAGCGAGCGCGCCTCCGGCGTGCTCTTCCTCGGCGAGGCCGAGAAGATTCGCGGCGAGGGAAATCTGCGTCTTCACCTCTTTCTTGCAGTAGCCGAAGTAGTTGTCGGAGATGATCGTCACGACGACGCCCGAGGCGTCGCGCGAGGTGCATTTGAAGGCGACGCCGTCGTTGTAGGGCTCGTCGGCGGACTTCCAGCACATGCCGTCGCGGCGCTGACGCTCGCTCGCATCGGCCCAAGCGGGCAGGCCGAGGTCCTTCTTCTTCAGGCCGTTCAGGTGCGGGGCCAGGATGATGCAGCCGGTGTGGCCGGTCCAGTGCTCGGGATCGAGCGCGGAGTCGTTGGCCGGCAGGCCGGGATCGCCGGCGTTTCCGAAGATGCTCTCGACGAAGTCCAGGTTGGCCACCAGCGCGCCCGGGATGAAAAAACGCGTTTCCATGCTGCGGGCCGGCGTAAAGCCCGGCACGTCCGGCACCACCACGGGGCGCAGATAGAGCGAGACGAAAGCGTGCGCGGGCTTGGGCGAGGCGGCGGTGAAAGGCAGCGCGAGCAGCTCGTCGGGCGGATTAAACGCGTGGCGCAACAGCCGGGAGAACACGGCGGCCGGCACGGCCTTCTTGTCGTCGGGTATCGGCAGGCCGCCCTCCGAAACGTGGAAAATGCCCTGCGTGGTGCGACGGTCGGATTTCGGATTATGCAGGATTCCGTTGTGCAGCCGGACAGAGGTCAGAATCGAACTCTTGTGCTCGTCGGCGGAAGGAGGAAGGGACAGCGCGCGCGCCAGCCCGGGGCGATCCAGGACGAGTGTCGCGGCGGGCAGATGAGGCACTCCGCCAAATTCCTCCAGGTTCGCATAGAGGAAATTCTGGATGCGCTGATCGGCGGGGCACAAATGTCGCGAGAGCAGGCGGTCCTTTTCGCGAGCCAGAACGAGGAAATGGTCGACCAAGTTCGATAGAGCCGCGGCGCCATCATCCGCCGGCAGGTCGACTCCGGACTGGCCCAGTTCGCGGAGCTTCAGGTTTAGATAGGCCAACACGCGCGGATCGCGCGAATCGGGCAGATCGGGCAGCAGGGCGGCGGAGGTCGCGGCTTCGTCGTGCATGGTAGATGAGATGCTGGGCGGAAGGTGAAAAATCCGCCCGTTATCGAGGCCAAGCTAGGGTTCGCGTTCGGCCCGGCGCAAGGAGGTCCGGGCGCTCGGCGCGGAAAACGCAAAATATGCAAGGCGACCCTTTGCCACTGTCCTGCGGTTTCTCCCGAATGCCAAAAACAAGACGGGGCCACCACAAGGGCGGCCCCGTCAGGTCCAGCTTCAACTAACACTCCTGAAGTTCGCGGCTTCAGGAATTGGGTGTGTTCACCGGGGCGAACACGAAAGAACGAAAATTTTGCCCCTTGAGCCGGTCCGTGGCTTCGTCGCTTGGGGATTGGGCTCCGAAACCGTGCTCAAGGATATGTGATGTCTGACGCGAACTCGGCGGAAAGGTTCCAAATTTTTTTCGCGATGCAACGGATTCAACCACGTCTAGGAAATACACCCCAGAGGCGTCTTTTCGAGAGAACGCGCACTGGCAACAGCTCCAGCTTTTGATCGGCGTGACCCGCGAGACGCGGCCATGTTCATCCGCGCGCCCCCGCGGCAGCCGTTCCGAGGGCGGCAACTTCGCTATGGAAAGCCGCTCCGCTTTCCCCCTCAGTCGCTTGCTTTCCATGGCAAACTCCGCTCCGGACAAGGTTCCCACGCCCGCCCTCGCTGGCATCACGCCGACGGTCGCCCGGCATCAGGACCTCGAAATCAAAGACGCCCAAGTGATCTTCGACGTGGTTTGGCGCGATCTGGAGGACGAGTTCGGCCGCGACCAACTTCGGTTTCCGAAGGAAATCATCCTTCTGGGTGGCGCCCCCGGCGCGGGCAAAGGCACCAACACCGCCTTCATTCTCAAGGCCCGCGGCCTGACCTGCGAACCCATCGTGGTAAGCACCCTCCTGGACTCTCCCGATGCCCGCCGCATCAAGGACGCCGGTCACATGGTCGGAGATCGGGAAGTCATCCGCCTGCTTCTGCGTCGCCTTCTTCAACCTGAATTTCGCGACGGCTGCATTCTCGACGGCTTCCCTCGCACCGAGGTGCAGGTGGAGTGCCTGAAGCTGCTCGTGGACCGGATGCACGCGCTGCGCCGCGAGTTCTACCACACGCCGCTGCGGATGCAGTTCCGGCACCCCACGATTCACATCATGGTGCTCTTCGTCGACGAGAAGACCTCGGTCGAGCGCCAGTTGAAGCGCGGTCTCGATATCCGCGCGCACAACGAAGACGTCCGCCGCACCGGCCTCGGCGAGTTGCTCGAGGAGCGCGCCACCGACTACGACCTCGAACTGGCAAAACGCCGCTATCGCGTCTTCAAGGAACAAACCTGGGACGCCCTTCAGTCCCTCCGCGAGATTTTCCACTACCACCTGGTCAACGCCCAGGGCTCTCTCGCCGAGGTCGAGCACAACATCCTCCGCGAGCTCCAATACCAAAGCTCGCTCGAGCTCGACCCCCGCACCCACGACCTGCTCCGCACCATTCCCGTGGCGAGCGACCTTGTGGTCCACGCGCGCCAGCAGCTCGTGAAGCGACTCGACGAATACGCCTTCGAACACCCCGACCTGCTCTCGAAAGTGGTCGAATTCATCGCGCGCCGGGTGATGCCCATCGTCCAGCGCCACGCCATCTCCGGCATCGCCTCGGTCAACACCGAGGACGCGCTGCTCGACGATTCGCTCGCCCTCGCCATGCTCATCGACCTCTTCAGCGAGCGAGGATACCACGCCACCGTCGACCTCCACCGTATCGAAGTCCCGGATACTTTTGATCCCGCCACCGGCAAGATCGCCTGCCGCGTGAAAAAGGTCTACCGCCTCTCTATCCGCTTCCAAGGCTCCGAGATCCGTCGCGGCTAGGCGCGGCGTTCGCCAGCCGCTCGCGCAAACCGGACTCACGCCTCCCGCGTCAACCGCCGCGCCCATTCGCGCGCCAGCGCGGGCGCGAGCAGCGCGCCTTTCGACCCGAGTCCGTTCAACACGCCCTCGCACCCTTCCCGCGCCGGCAGCCAGCCGCCCCTGGGCACGCGATCGGGCGAGGTCATCCGACGCCCGGCCAACACCGCCGTCTCCCGCCACGGGAGATCCCCCATCTGCCGTCGCACGCTCGCGCGCAGCTCCTCGCGCCGCCCGTCGCGCTCCGACTCGTTCCGCACGAAACTCGCCCCGGCCCACGCGCGGCCGCCGCCCAGCGGCAGAATCCAAACGCCGTCGTGGCGCACCACGTCCTCCCGCCAGCCTTCGCCCGCCTCCACGGCCAGCTCCAAAGTCTCGCCCCCCACCGGTCGCAGTTCCGGCACCCGCGTTTCGGACGCGCCGACACACCACACCACCGGTCCGGGCCAGGCCTCCGCCTCGGCCGCGTCCACGCGCGCCTCGCGCAGCTTGCCCGCCTTCCGCCAGCGTTCCCGCCCCGCCGAGATCAAAGCCGGCAGGTCCGCCCGCCACGCTCCATCGATCCAGGCTGCGCCGGATTCCAGGCTCTCCGGCCTCACCCACGGCGCCAGTTCCCCGCCAAGCGCTTTCTTGCGCACCAAGGCAGCCTCGGCGTCGTCTCGCCATTCCCGCCGGATGCGCAGCTCGGTCACGAGACGCGGACCCCATTCGTTTTCGATCTCGCGGAATACGGCCCGCGCTTCGCCCGCCTTCCCCG
>CAMLQS010000374.1 GCA_946482165.1 uncultured Verrucomicrobiota bacterium
GGGGCGCGGCGCTGGCCGCCACCGTCTATTTCCGGGGGCGCCCCCCCGCGGGGGGGGGGGGGGGGGGGGAGGAGGCGGAGAAGCGAGGCGCAGGTGACGGACTTGCCGGAGCCGGATTCGCCGACGAGGCCGAGGGTTTCGCCGCGCTTGAGTTGAAAACTGACGCCGTCGACAGCGCGGAAAACACCGCCGCGGGTGTGGAAGCTGGTGCGCAGGTCGGAAACGTCGAGAAGCGGCATGGTCGAGCTGGGAGCGGGGAGCTTGGAGCGAGGAGCTGAGTCGGAAGGCGGAGCGGGGATCAAGGTGCCTGAAGGCCGGAGGCGTGCCTGAGGAAGCAGCGGGATGGCGGCGGTGCAAGCCGGTGGCGCGGGAGTTTTCGGAGTTCGGGTCGAACTGCGCCCGGACTTGCGGCGGACGGGGGGCGGGCCAAGCGTCGCGCGTTCCTTATCTTTTCCCGCCGCGATGTCTTCCGAGCCTGCCAGCCCCTCCGATCCCGCCGTCGATGCGACGGCCTATCGGCGCGAGCTGATCCGGCCGACGGCGGGGCGGCGGCTGAAGTGGCGTTTGGAGACGGCGGCCTCCGTGGCGATGGAGGCGTTGCTGGGCCTGGTGCCGCTGCCTTGGGTGGCGGGTTTCGGGCGGTTGGCGGGCGGCGTGGCCTGGATGATTCTGGCAAAACGTCGCCGCGTGGTGGCGCGCAATCTGCGCATCGCCTTCGCGGGCGAGTGCGCGCCGGACGAGCTGCGGGCGCTGACGCGCGAGGTTTTCCGGCGCAGCGGGGCCAATCTGCTCGGCGCCCTGCGAACGGCCGGCATGGGGGAGCGCTCGCTTTCTCGCGCTCTTCTGGTGCGCGACGAGATCGTGTATCGTGAAGCGCTCGCGCGGGGCAAAGGCGTGGTGATGGTGCTGGCGCACATGGGTAACTGGGAGGCGCTGGCGCAGTGGTTTCCGAAATTGCTGCCTGCGGGCGTGCAGGGGGCGACGGTGTATCGTCCGCTGAACAACCCGATCATGAACGCGCGGGTGGTGGCGGCGCGGGCGCGGCGCGGGATCTCGTTGTTCTCCAAAGACGACAATCCGCTGGGCATGGCGGGCTTTTTGCGGCGCGGAGGCGTGCTCGGCGTGCTGGCGGATCAGCGCGCGGGGACGATCGGCGAACTGGTGCCGTTTTTCGGGCGGCTGACGAGTTGCACGCCGATTCCGGCTATTCTTGCGCGGCGCACGGGCGCGGCGGTCGTGGGCATTTCGCTGCGCACGGTCGGGTGCGGGCGCTGGGAGATGGGTTTTCACGCGATGGAGCCGGGCGAGCCGACGACGGCGGGCGTGATGCGCCTGTTGGAGCAGATGATGCGGGTGAGCCCCGCGGATGTGTTTTGGTTGCAGGACCGCTGGAAAATCCGGCGTCGCGAGCCGCAGACGCTGCCGGGGAAGCCGGCGCGGTCCGGCGGGGGCGTTCCGACAAAACGACGGCGCGCGCTGGTATGGATCGAGAGCGGCGAAGGGCTGCCGTTGTTCCCCAAGGCGACGCCCGACGACGTGGACTACGAGATCGCGCTCGCGAGCGGCGCGGCCGAGCCGAGAAAGGCCGGCGCGCAGAGCGCGACCGTGCATCGTCACGCGGGTGAAGCGGAGGAATACGAGGCGTTCCTGCGTCGGATCGACGAGGAACACGGGCAACCGTTGGAGTATGTCGTCGGTTCGCTCGCCGCGCCGAAAGCGCTGCGCAAGGCCGCGCGCGCTCTCGGTCTCGGCTGGGTGGATGTGAAGGGGGTAAAGCTGTGAGCACCGCGAGCCAGCCGCGCGTGCTGCGGCACATCCGCGTGCTCTCGGACGGGCGTCCGGGACACGAAAACCAGAGCGTGGGCCTTGCGCTGGCGCTGGCGCGGCGCACGGGCGCGACCCACGAGGTGGTGAGGATCGATCCGAAGGCGCCGGTATGGGCGCGGATGCGGGCGGCGGCTGCGCGGACGTCGGATCGGGGGCGGGATGGCCCCGCTACTTTGCCGGACCTCGTTATCGCGGCGGGGCATCGGACGCACCTGCCGCTTTGGTGGGCGACGCGGAAGTTTGGCGCGCGCTCGGTGGTGATCATGCGACCGAGCCTGCCTTTGGCGTTTTTCGACCTCGCGCTGGTGCCGCGTCACGATGTCTCGGAAGGCGAGGCGGATTCGGAAAAACGCGTGCTGACGCGGGGAGCGCTGAATCGGGTGCCCGAGGCGTTGCCGGCGAAAGAGGCGCGCGGATTGATCCTGCTCGGAGGCCCTTCAAAACATCACGGCTGGGACGGAGCGGCGCTGGCGCCGATGATCCTGCGCGTGCTTGCGGCGCGACCCGAGCTCGAGTGGATCGTCGGCGACTCGCGGCGCACGCCGGATGGATTTTTGCGCGGGTTGGCGATCACCCCCGGCACCCGCGCGACGAAGGTGCCGCATCAGGAAACGGGCCCCGGATGGCTGGCGGGCGAACTGGCGCGCTCGGCGGTGGTGTGGGTGACGGCGGACAGCGTGTCGATGGTGCACGAGGCGCTCACCGCGGGCGCGGCGACGGGGATTTTGCCTGCGCCGCCGGCGAAGGCGGGGGGCGACGGAGGGCGTCCGGCCCGCGCGGTGGCGGGGCTGATCGCGGCGGGGCTGGCGGTGGAGTTTCCGAATCAGCCGACGCCGCCGGGGGCGCGTTTCCACGAGGCCGGGCGCTGCGCCGAGCTGATCGTGGCGCGATGGTTCGGCTCGGGCGCGGGAAAGGAAATTTCGCGATGAAAGTGCTGCAAATTCTCCCTGAGTTGAACGCGGGCGGCGTCGAGCGCGGCACGATCGAGATCGCCGGGCATCTTGTGCGCGCGGGGCACGAGGCGCTGGTCGTATCCAACGGAGGACGACAGGTGCCGGCGTTGGAAAAGCTCGGGGCGCGGCACATCGAGTCGCCGGTGCACAAGAAGCGCCTGGGAACGCTCCTGCAGGTGAGGCCGCTGCGCCGGCTTTTCGAGGCGGAGAAGCCCGATATCGTGCACATCCGTTCCCGCGTGCCGGGCTGGGTGGCGTGGTTCGCGCTGCGCAAGATGCCGACTGCGTCGAGGCCGCGTTTGGTGAGCACGGTGCACGGCTTCTATTCCGTGAACGCCTATTCGGCGATCATGACGCGCGGCGAGCGGGTGATCGCGGTCTCCGAGTGCATCCGGGATTACGTGCTGGCGAATTTCCCCAAGACCCCGGACTCGGTGATTCGCGTGATTCCGCGCGGCGTCGAACTGGAGCGCAATCCGCGGGGCTTCACCCCCGACGCGGCGTGGCTTGATACTTGGCGGAGTGAACAGGCCGCGCTGGCAGGCAAGATTTTGCTGCTTTTGCCTGGGCGCATCACGCGGCTGAAGGGGCACGAGGATTTTTTCGGGCTGGTCGCCGCGCTCAAGATTGGCGGCCTGCCGGCGCACGGACTCGTGGTGGGCGACACGCATCCGAAGAAGCGCGAGTATCTCGAAGAGTTGCGCGCCAAGGTGTCCAGGCTCGGGCTCGACGCCGACATTTCGTTCCTCGGGCACCGTTCGGATTTGCGGGAGATCATGGCGGTCAGCGACGTGGTGCTCTCGCTTTCGCAGCAACCCGAGTCCTTTGGGCGCACGGTTGTCGAAGCCTTGGCGCTGGGCCGGCGTTTCGTGGGTTACGATCACGGCGGGGTGGGGGAGCAGTTGCGCACCATTTTCCCCGCCGGTTGCGTGCGGCTCGGCGACGAAGCGGGACTGCTGGCGACGGTCCGCCGGGTGTTGGCCGAGCGTCCTCAGCCGGGGCCGGTTCCCGAGGACTACACGTTGCAGGCGATGTGCCGCTCGACCGAAGCGGTATACCGCGAACTGCTGGCGACGCCGCGGGGCGGCTGAGGCCGTCGACGCGGATTGAGCGCGCAAAGCCCGGTCTTGAAGCCGGCGCCGCGGGCGGTTGCGCTCTCCGGCTTCATGAACTCCCTCGCGATCGTCGGACTCGGCTACGTCGGCCTGCCCCTCTCGTTGCAATTCGCCCGTTCGGGCTGCCGCGTGCTGGGCCTGGACATCGACCCGAAAAAGATCGAGGCGATCAACGCGGGGCGCACCTACATAAAGCATATCCCCGAAGCGGCCGTCGCCGAGCAGCGCGCGGCGGGCCTCCTCGACGCGAGCACGGACTTTTCCCGCGCGAGCGAGGTCGAGGCGGTCGTGCTTTGCGTGCCGACTCCGCTCAACGCCTTCCGCGAGCCCGATCTCAGCTACGTGCTCGACACCGGCCGCGCCCTCGCGCCGCACCTTCGCAAAGGCATGCTCGTCGTGCTCGAGTCCACGACCTACCCCGGCACGACCGATGGGGAGCTGCGCGAGGTGCTCGAGGCGGGTTCGGGCCTAAAGGCCGGCGTCGACTTCCATCTCGCGTTTTCCCCCGAGCGCGAGGATCCGGGCAACCCGGACAGCAAGGTCGCGCGCATCCCGAAGGTCGTCGGCGGTTACACGCCCGCCTGTCTCGAGAAGGCCCTCGCGCTTTACGGGCGCGCCATCGAGAAGCTTGTCCCCGTCAGTTCGTGCCGCGCGGCCGAGGCGACCAAGCTTTTGGAGAACATCTTCCGTTCGGTGAACATCGCCTTGGTCAACGAGCTCAAGCTCGTCTACGGCGCCATGGGAATCGACATTTGGGAGGTCATCGAGGCGGCCAAGACCAAGCCCTTCGGCTACATGCCCTTTTATCCCGGTCCCGGTCTTGGCGGGCACTGCATTCCGATCGATCCCTTTTACCTGACCTGGAAGGCGCGCGAGTTCGGCCAG
>CAMLQS010000375.1 GCA_946482165.1 uncultured Verrucomicrobiota bacterium
ACATCCTCGATCCGCAAACCAAAGCCAAGATCGGCGAAGCCACCGAGTAGATCAGCGGCTGGGTGAAGTTCTTCCGTCTCCTCATCGACAAGAAACTCATGCCGACGAAATTCGTCGTCTACGAGACGCCCGACGCGCAGACGCGCCGTCGCCTCTTCTCCATCAAGCGCGGCGTCGCCTTCTTCCGTCCCAAGGTCCAGGTCTTCGACGCCACCGGCGCGCTTCTCGGCTACTTTCAGGCAAAGGTCTTCACCATCGGCGGCGCCTTCCGCGTCTTCACCTCCGACGGCACCGAAATCGCCCTCGTGAAGGGCGACTGGAAAGGCTGGAACTTCAAATTCCTCAGCGGCGACACCGAGCTCGGCGTCGTCACCAAACAGTGGGCGGGCCTCGGCAAGGAGCTCTTCACCACCGCCGACAACTATATGATCTCCATCCACGGCGCGAAGGACCCGACCATGAGCACGCTGCTCCTCGCCGCCGGCCTGGCCGTCGACACGATCTACAAGGAAAAGAACTGAGTTCATTGCAGGCAGCCCCGCCTCGACGTCTTCGCGGGCGGGCCTTTTCCTCGGCGGCGTGACCGAGCCCGCCACGCCGCCGCCAACCTCGCCTCGCCCGCGCATCCTCATCGTCGAGGACGAGATCAAGACTCGCGTTTCGCTCGCCGAGGGTCTCGGGCTTCAAGACTGGGAAGTCGTCGCCGTCGCCACCGGTCTCGACGCGGAAAAGCTCCTTCTCGCCGAGACTTTTGATCTCGTCGTTCTCGATTGGATGCTTCCCGGACGCGGCGGCCTCGAATTGCTCGCCCAACTGCGCGCCCACGGCCGGCAGACTCCCGTGCTCATGCTCACCGCGCGCGCCGGAATCGACGACCGCGTCGCCGGATTGGAAAAAGGCGCGGACGACTATCTCGCGAAACCCTTCGCGTTCGCCGAGCTCGTCGCGCGGTGCCGTGCCTTGCTGCGCCGCGCGACCGCTCTCGCCCCCGCGGTCCTCGTTTGCGAGGACCTGCAACTCGACATCCGCGCCCGCCTCGCGCGCCGCGCCGGGCGCGAGATCGCGCTTACGCCGCGCGAAGTGGACGTGCTGGAATACTTCCTCCGGCATCAGGGGCAAATCGTCACGCGCGAAATGCTTCAGCACGACGTGTGGAGGCAACCCATGCGGCTCTCTTCGCTCGACAACGTCATCGACGTGCAAATCGCGCGCCTTCGCCGAAAGATCGACGAGCCCGCCGCGGAGAAGCTGATCCATACCCTCCGCGGCCTCGACTACCGACTCGGAAAGGGCGGCGCATGATTCGCTGGTGGCGCCGTCGCACCCTCCGTTTCCGGCTCGCCGCGTGGTATGCCGCGGGCGGCGTCATGTTGCTCGCCGTTTTCTGCGTAGTGATCTACGGCTTTGTCAGCCGGCGCATGGCCCAGCCGCTCGACCGCCAGCTGCGCGCCGACTTCGCCTCCGTCCGGCAACGACTCTCGCTCGACGCCGAGGGGCGGATGCTCTGGGACGGTCGAGAGCCGAAACCCGGCGAAGCCTGGACTTGGAGCGACCCTTGGTTCGAGGTCTGGGACGAGCAGGGCCGCCTCCTGCAACGCCAGTGGCCGCTCGACGAGGCGCGGCTCGAACAAACGCCCTACGCCCCGGCTCCCGACTGGGAAACGCTTTCCGTTTTCAACATCGCCGCCGACCTTCGATTGCGCGTGCTTTCCGCTCCCTGGAGCCCACAGGGAGACGGGGCGGGATCTCCGCGCTGGATGCTCCGCGTCATGCGCGTGCACAAACCCGCGGCCGAGGCGCTGAGCGCGCTGTCGCTGATCCTCGCCGTCTCGCTGCCGGTGGTCGTCGCCTTGCTCGTGCTGGGCGGGTATCTGCTCACCCGGCACTGGTTGCGACCGTTGGACAACATGGTCGCCGAAGCCGAGCGAATCGGCGCCGACGACCTCACCCGGCGTCTTCCCGTGACGAACCCCCACGACGAACTCGGCCGCCTGGCGGGCGTCTTCAACGGCACGCTCGACCGCCTCGAGGAATCCTTCGCCACGCTCGACCGTTTCTCGGTCGACGCCTCCCACGAGCTGCGCACGCCCCTCACCACGCTCCGGAGCGTGGGCGAAGTCGCCCTCCAGCGCGGACGCAGCGTCGACGAATACCGCGAGGTGATCGGCAGCATGCTCGAGGAGGCGCAGCGTCTGCAAACGCTGGTCAACCGTCTTCTCCAACTCGCCCGCGCCACCGGCGCCGCGCCCGATGTCCATCCGGAGACCACGCGGCTGGATCTCATCGCCGCCGAATGCGTCGCCGAGCTCGGCGTGCTCGCGGAAGAACGCGCGCAACACCTGGAGCTCGACCTCGTCGAATGCACCGCGCGCACCGATCCCGTGCTGTTTCGTCAGGTAATCCAAAACCTCATCGACAACGCCATCAAGTTCAGCCCGGCCGGCGCCACGATCGGCGTCGCCGTCAAAGAGGCCGAAACCCGCTGCGAAGTCATGGTGACCGACGAAGGCCCGGGCATCCCGCCGGAGTTGCAACGCCTCGTTACGGAGCGCTTCTTCCGCGCCGACACCGCGCGCGCCGCCGGAGGTTTCGGCCTCGGACTCGCGCTCACCAAAGCCTACCTGACGCTCCTTGGGGGCCGCATGGAATACCGCGCGCGCGAGCCGCACGGCAGCGTCTTTCGCGTCGTGCTTCCGAAAAGCTGACGCTCGAGCCGAGGACTGCGGCGCGAGTTGGCAAGGAGCCGTCGCGACACGCGGGGGCTCTTGCTCACTTTTGTCACCCCGAGCACTCAACTGCGTTGGACATCAGGGGCGTAAACCGCAAAACGTGCATCCGGGCGCGTCGTTCGTTTCTCGCCCCAGCCATTTCGCCGAACCGCAAGTCAACGTGAAGCCTCCGCACACACCCATACGCAACGCCAAGCTTATAGAGTCTTTCCGAGGAGAGGCTCGCGCCGCCATGCCTCTGCACCCGCAGGAGCTGGGCTTGGTCGTCGTCGCTTGCGCGCACCTCTGCTTTCTGCCGTGGGCTTTGGGCGCTCGCGCACCTTGGGCCGAAGTCGTCTCGCTCTTGTTCGCACTCACCGCATGCGTGGTCGGGCTTTGGCCCCGCCGCTACAAAGGCGAACTGGCCCCACAGGGAGCGTTCATCCTTCATCCTTGGTCGCGGCTGTTGAAGTTCCCCGTGTTCTGGCTCGGCCTGCTTCTCTTCGCTTACGTAACCTGCCAAGGGCTCAACCCCGGCTACCGGCTAACAACCACGGGCGCCTATTGGTGGCTCGCCCCGATCGAACACATCAAGTGGTTGCCGATCGGAGTGGATGCGCCTTTCGATCAGATGAACCCGTGGCGCATGCTCGTGATCTGGGGCGGCGCCTGGGCCTTGGTCTGCGCGCTCTGGGGCGGTCTTACCCGTCGCATCGCAGTGCAAAGCATTTTGGCCGTCATTATCGCCAATGGATCCATACTCGCCTTAATCGGTATTCTTCAGAAGGTTACCCACGCAAAACAAGTTCTCTGGTTCATTAAGCCAGTCGCGCCCACGTTTCTGTCGACATTCTTTTACGAAAACCACGGGGGCGCCTACTTCAACCTCATCGCAGCGATGGCCGTCATGGTGATGGTCTGGCACCACATGCGCTCGCTGCGGCGCATGGAGAGGAGCAGTCCGGCAATCGTTTACGCCTTTGCGTTAATGGTTATAGTCGCATTGATTTTCATGAGCAGCGCCCGTGCGGCGGCGATTTTGTTAGCCACCTACCTGTTCATTTCCGCGATTATATTCTGGGTTTGGCGCTTACGATTGCGAGAAAGCACCACGCATCCGGCCTTGGTCGGCCTGATCGCGGCGGGGGCCGCGCTGCTGATAGTGTCCTCTGTCTGGTTCTTAAGCCTCGATAAAATTGTTGTTCAAATCAAAGGCCTGGCCTCCGAGCAGGGCCAGATAGCAACGATCCACCCCCGGGTGCTCGCGCGGCAGGCCACGCTCGATCTGTTTGAAGCGGCACCTGCAACCGGCTGGGGAGCCGGCAGCTTTACGCATGTTTTCCCTCTGGCGCAGATAAACTATCCGCCAATCCATCGTGCCGGCGACAAGACAGTCTATTCGTGGGCCCACGCCCACAATGACTATGTCGAAACGTTGGCGGAGCTGGGTTTGGTTGGCGCCAGTTTACCTCTTTTGATGCTAGTCTGGTTTTTCTTCAGGTTTTGCCGCCTCGGAGGGCTCACCCAACCCGCCTATCTCCTGGGTATTCTGGGCCTGGGTGTTCCCTTGGCGCATGCCTGGGTCGATTTCCCTTTTCACAGTTGCGCCGTCCTCACCACATTCTGCGGCTTGTTCGTGTTGGTCACGCGCTCGGTGGAGTTGGAGGCATCTCGGTAATCCGTTCGGAGGATGTTGCGCGGCTAAAAGGATCCCCGCAGACCGATCTGAGCCGAGTGATGGGAGCGGCTCATCGTAACGCGCCGCTGCCCATTACCGCGTTCCCCGCGCCTAGCCGCGCCCGCCCCGGGGAGCGCATCCGTTCCCGGTGCCCGGCAGAGCGTCTCGCCCGGCTGTCCGAGTTTCTGGCGGGACGCCGGAAACAGTCTGCGAAACGCAGGCGCTCCCCGGACCATGAGGCTCAACTTGAACGCGCATCGGAATAGTCGTTTCAGTTCAGCTTATAGCCGAACCCCGGACCGTCCGGCCTTCGATCATTAGCAGGCTGCTGAAAAAGTCCGAGCAGGAGGGAACGAGTGGCTGGGGAGCAGC
>CAMLQS010000376.1 GCA_946482165.1 uncultured Verrucomicrobiota bacterium
TGCGAACGGTGTAGCCGCCACCCTTGCGCTGGTAGCCGATGGAGCCTTGCGGCAGCCCCGTCGGGGCCGTGCTGATGTTGGGCCCGGCGGCGAATTGGACGTTCTGAAACGGGCGGTCGTAGCTGGCGGGGAGGTTCGGGTTCGTTGGAGCGGCGGGACCGGCGAACTTGGGCGGCTGCTGTCCATTCTGCGCCGCTTGAACCAGTGGCGAGTCCGGGTTGTTTGGATCGGAAGGAGCCAAAGTGCCGCCGGGCTTCGGGGCGGCCGGCGCGGGTTGACCGCCTCCGGCTGCGCGTTGGCGGGAGGCAATAAGGGCTCCGGTTCCGAGTGCGGACAGCTCGCCACGCACCTGCTCAGGCGTGGCATTCGCCACCGTCTGCGGCGTGATGTTTCGGTCGGGCCGGGCGGAGGCGAGGGAAAGAAGCTGCTGGCGCTCCATTGCATCGCTGCCGGTAGCAGAGGAGGTCGCGAATTGCGGCGACTTCGCCACGGGCGGGGCTCCGGCCTGCATCGCGAGTTCATTGTCTCGCTCGCGCGTGAGCTGCGTGCGCGCGTAGTCCGCTTGGGAAATGACGCGACGCTTGCCCGAGAGTGGGTCGGTGCGCATCACGCTGCCGCCTGCTAGTGCCTGATCGGGCTGCGGCGTGCTGATGCGGCGTGAGCGGAGGAAGCTGCGTTGGCCGGTGCTGGCCGCATCATCCGCACCGTCGTCTAGGGAGTATTCGCCTTGCATGCTCCCGTTTTCCTCGCGCGTGCGCGTGCGCGCGAACGGTTGGCGGCGGAAGATCTGAACGAATGATGAGTTTTTCCGGTTCGCGTATCTATCACGTCAATACGTGGCAGTTTGTGGCGTGTTTTTGTTCTGGCCGAGAGGCTCGCAGCACAGGTGATTCCTGAGCTGATTTCTCGCTGTTCACAGAGGGGACGCCGCTTTCACTCGGGACAAAGTAGCGTGCCCTAGATTCCAGATGGCAGAGGCTTGTGGGCCAGTGTTGCGCAAAAATGGCGCACAATCCGTGAACCGCTGCAACAGCTCGACACCGCTGCTAGAATTTCCTCGTGCGCAACCACGAGCACCTAAAGCCAACGGCGGACGAAAGCCTAAGGGGCGTCCGACATATCGCGCAACTCCGCGGCACATTTACGCCGCCGCTTCCGCCGATGCATCCTGCGCGCCTGGAGTTCGCTGTCACGGATCCGAACGGCCTGCCGACGGAATATCTGCTGCCAAACGTAGCTGCGCTTCGCGCGCTTGCCGACTCGTGGCGCGAAGGCGACCCGGTGCCCTGCCTGTCCGGCGTTCGCTTCAACATCTTCACCCCTGCACCCACACCATGCCCAATCAATCCGAGAAAAAGACGCCCTGCGCTGAGGAGCTGATCGCCCTGTTTCATTTGGACGCGCCGGTGCCGATCAAACGCCTGTTCCACCTCTACGCCGGCCGGAGCACCTTCGCCGCATGGGCCAAGCAAGGCCTCCGCGTGAATCGTGTGCCAGGCTTAGGGCCGAGCATCATTCCGGGCGAGCTGCGGACTTTCCTGTTGGAGAAGTTCAACAGCTACGCGCCGCGTATTCAGTAGCCCGTGACAAGCAGGGCGGTAGCAACCGCCCATCCCTTTCCGACGGTGGCGCTGCTACTCGTCGTTTGTGATCCCGGACGGGGTCTCGGCCGTGAGAAGCCGATCGATGCAGATTGAAAACTTGCCCCCACCTTGCCGGAGAGGCCGCTGCATGGCCAATCTCTCACCTCCGGTGAGGTGTGGGGCCCTTAGTTCCGTCCGATAAATGAAAACCCAAACCACCCCTGCGGCCTCTAGGTCCGCGTCCCGCCGACCTGCCCGCAGCTCCAAGCCCCTTACAACTGAAGCCCAGTTCGAGGCGCCGATCACTGTCACGTTCTCCGGCCCGCTCGCCGCCATCGTCCGCTTCATGGCCTACTTCGACGAGCTGACCCCGGAGGAAATTGCCATCCGTGCCATCACTGGGCACGCGGTCAGCGAACTGCCGGCCGGTTTCAGCATGACCGACGCCGACGCCGCAAGGTTGCTGGGCGTCGCGGACTAGTCTGCGCCCTGATCATCATGAATTTCGCGAAACCATTTCAACGCGGCGACCGCATCAAGGTAAGCGACCACTGGCGCGGAAGCCCCGGCGCACCGCGGTCTGATGGCGTTCTTTATGTCATAGACTGCTGGCCGATAGATCCTGACAAACAGCGCGGCCCAGCGCACTTCTTCGTCTCCCTCGTGGGCATGCCTGGATTCAAGCCGAGAGGCGGGAAACCCAGCGGCCACTATAACGCGGGCTTCTTCAAGTTGGTCTGCCGCGATCCGGCGCGCTCAGTGAAGCGCTAACCAACCACGGCCCCGCTTCACCGGCGGGGCTTTTTCGTGCGTGAAGGCCCGGCGTTGACCCTCCGCCGCTCCTCCGGCACCGGTAGGGAGTGAAAACGCTTATTACATTAATTGCCTCGGCGTTTACTTGGGACAACCTTGCGCTCGTCGTCACATTTGCGGCCGGAGTTTACGCGGGAGGGGGCGCGCCGTGAGCCTGATTATCGCGATTCTTGCCATAGGCTCACTGACTTATGTTTTAGGGAAAGTGTGCGTGAGCATCTGCGCTGGCAGGTTTCAGCAGGGAACGATCCATTCATGGGTTTTCGCGGCTGTTTTCTTCGGGTGGATTTTTGCGCGCCCCCACATTGGATTCAAGGCGCCCGGGCACTGGTTTGAGCGCGGCGGAGAATACCGAGCCGAACTTCCAGTGAGCATATTCCCATCAGGCTCCGAGTCCAAAAATTACCGCGTAACAGGTGGCATCCACTCCTATGTCGTGGACGGAACCGGCGAAGATAACGACGGCGGACGCTGCTACTCTCTTGAATACGCCACATTCCCGAACGGTGGCAGGCTGACATTTGAGGACTCGGACATTTCCCCCTATGGCCGCGGGCATGCTACCGACGCGCGGGGCAATACGTGGGGCGTAGAGTTGGCCCGTTAACCCACAAAAAGCCCTCGGTAAAACGGGGGGGGCTCAGTCCTTCGGCCTCAGCCTGACGCCGCCCTGATGAATTCGACGCCTTCGGATTCGAAGGCGAGGGGCCAACGCGGCGGCGCTCATCGCGAGCGACCAAAGGCAAGGGCAGCGGCACGCATGACGGGGAGGGAGGGGCGGAGGGCTGCGTTATACGTCACAATCGAGCACATCAGCTCCGGGGTCTGCGGGCGCCTCCACGGCGGGTGGGGCTTCGAGTTGCTGCACTGGCTTGGTCCACCGCTGCAAGAGGTCGTCCATGGTGATCGAGCCCTCGCGGAGCGCGGCCATGGAGTCGGCTCGGCTGAGGGGTTTCGCGCTGCTGCTCTCGTTCTCGATGGTGAACTTCTCGCCATAGCGCTTAGCGTTCTCTTTTCCGGCCTGCCATTTGATGGCGTCGATGGCGACCCGCGCTGCGTTGGGCTCCAGATACTCTTGGTTGTCTCGCGGCAGCAGCGTGCGGCGGACGATTTCATCGATCTCATCGGCCCGGGCAAAAGCCTTCACCTCGCGTGCGCGCACGTATTGATGCAGGCAAGCACCATCGTCGTCTGCGAGCATCCGAAAGAACGTCCTTCGCGGCAGATTGACCGCCAAACACGCGGCAGTAACGGAATCGCCCTCGGCGATGCGGGCGCACGCGGCGGTAAACTTGGGATCTGGTGTGGTGGTGCTCATGGGCTTCAATTGGGTTTGGGATTCGTGGTCGGGTCTGTCGCTTGGGAGCCGCTACTGCCGGGCCCTACCCTCCTCACCCTCCCCTTATAAGGGGGGGGAGGGTTGAGAGGGTAAAACGGGCAACCCTCTTGGAGGGTAACCAGAGGGTTCAAAGAGGGCAGAGGGTAAGTTAGTTTCGCAGAGCGTAGGTTGATGCGCCTGACGGCCGGATGAGTTGCTTGGCAATCAGCTCATCCAACTGCTTTTCCGCCCAACTCTTGCTCCAACCCCGAAGCTGCTGGATGCCTTCCCGCGCTTCCGTATAGGAGAGCAGCGCCGATGCATCGCCCCACACCTCGGTCGCCAGACGCCTTAGCTTCTCCGTTTTCTTGTCGTCCGCTTGAACCCCTGATGGCGCGACGGCGACGTGCATTCCCGCCTCCTGCGAATAGGCGAATCGGGGGCCGTCCTTCTTCATGATCGAGGGGCCACGGTTCTTGGTCGAATAGATCGTGGTTACCTCGTTCGAATCCTTCTCAAGAACGAAGTTCGCGGCAGCTTTCCGGATCAGTTGCTTGCCGAGATGACCGCGCGCAGTTGAGTCGGCTAGTTCACCCTCGTTTAGGTGAATGACCGCGAGCACGGAACACGCGTAGTCTTTGGCGTGACGGAGAAGTTCCGCTACGATCTGCTGTGATTCAACTGGGTCCTGGACCGGGTCGTTAGCGAAATCTGCGATGCCGTCGATGATGACGAACCAGACTGGGACCCCCGCTTTCCTTAGCGCATCCAGCTTGGCCTTGAGCATCGCCCGCAGTTCGGAAGGCGGAGTGCCCACCAAGGGGTAGGCATGAACCCAAGGGGGCAGCGGCGCGCCGGCACGTCGCTCGATCCTTCGGATGCAGGTATCGAAGTCATCAACCGGATCTTGCTCGGTGTCGAATATCACGACCACGCCCCCCTCCGGGCGCGCCGTCGCGGTGACGCCGAGTGTATCGCCTTCGGTGCCGCTCTCAGCTTGAATCGCCGCCGCACAC
>CAMLQS010000377.1 GCA_946482165.1 uncultured Verrucomicrobiota bacterium
GCCTTGGCCGAGCGAGGTTTCTCGCTTCCGCCGGACTGAGTTATTTCCCAGACACACCCTGAAAAACCGGGCGCGGATCACGCGCCCAGTTCCGCCGCGAGCCGCGGCACGCCGATGTCCGCGGAGGCTTCGATCACGCGATAACCGGGCGGCACGCGGGCGGGTCTCGGGTCGACGAGAAAGCGGCGTGCGCCGGCGGGCGCCATTTCGGCGAGGCCGGCGGCGGGATAGACTTGGAGCGAGGTGCCGATGACGACGACCGCGTCGGCGTCGGCCATCTCGTCCATCGCCTGCTCCATCGCCGGCACGGCTTCGCCGAACCACACGATGTGGGGACGAAGCCGCGAACCGTCGGGCGCGCGGTCTCCAATGCCGATGGGCGCGTAGCCGATGTTCACGATGCACGACTCGTCGTTCGTGCCGCGGGCTTTCACGAGTTCGCCGTGAAGGTGGATGATGCGGGTGGAGCCGGCGCGCTCGTGGAGGTCGTCGACGTTTTGCGTAATGACGACGACCTCGTGGGCGCGCTCCCACCCGGCGAGGGCGAGGTGGGCGGCGTTGGGCTTTACCGTGGCGAGCTGGGCGCGCCGTTCGTTGTAGAAGCGGAGCACGAGCGAGGGATCGCGCCGCCAGCCTTCGGGCGTGGCCACGTCCTCGACCCGGTGGTTCTCCCACAGGCCGTTCGCGTCGCGGAAAGTGCGCACGCCGCTCGGCGCGCTGATCCCGGCTCCGGTGAGGGCGACGATCTTCATGGCACGGCGGCCTCCAGGTTGGCTTTCACCCGCGAGAGAAGGGCGACGAGGCGCTCGCACTCGGCGGCGTCAAGGCCCTTGACCGCAAGTTTTGCGAGGCGCGCGGACTGGCGGCGAAGCGTCTGGTGAACCGCCCGGCCCTCGGCGGTG
Organism: uncultured Verrucomicrobiota bacterium; assembly: GCA_946482165.1. The sequence continues at coordinate 903 of CAMLQS010000377.1, forward strand.
AGGCGCAGGCGAACGCTGCGCCGGTCGGCCTGGGCCTCGCTCGCCTCGAGCAGTCGCCGGTCCTTGAGCGTCTTGATGAGCCGCGCGAGCTGCCCTTTGTCGCGCCCCGAATGCGCGACGAGGTCGCTCAGGGTCGCGTCGGGCCGGCGAGCGAAGAACCCGATCAACTTGCCTTCCATGTGCGTCAGCGGATGCGGGCCGTCGTGGAAGGCGCGATATTGCCCGGCCCGAAACAGATGCATCGCGGCGTGGATCGATTCGAAAACCTCCTGGGGAAGGTCGGGGGCGTTTTTGTTGACATTGTCAACCGGTTCGCGAGTCATGGTGGACATTATCAACCAAATCGAGCGGTCTTATGGAAGCCGGAACCCACGCCAACCTTTCCCGTCGCGAAACGCAGCCGGCCTGCGCGGACGCCGCCGTGGACGGCCGGAAACCGGCGGGACCGGAGGAATGCGTTAAGGCGACGGGGCGAGGACTGCCTTTCCTGCTGGCCGCGCTTTCGGCCGTGGGGCCTTTTTCGATCGACGCCTATTTGCCTTCGTTTCGGGAGATCGGGGCGCGCTTTGGCGCCTCGCCGATGGAGGTCCAGCAGACGCTGACGGCGTATTTCGTGCCTTTCGCGGTGATGACGCTCTGGCACGGCGTGTTGTCCGACGCGTTTGGCCGGCGGCGCATCACCCTGATCCTCGTCGCGGCTTATGCGGCGGCTTCGCTCGGTTGCCTGTGCGCCTGGAGCATCGAGTCGCTGATCTTCTTTCGCGCCCTGCAGGGGATGAGCGCGGGGGCGGGGGTGGTGATCGGCCGCGCGATCGTGCGAGACTTGTTCGACGGCGTGGAGGCGCGCCGGCTGATGAGTCGCATCGCCGCGGTTTTCGCCATCGCGCCCGCGCTCGCGCCGGTGATCGGCGGTTGGCTGCAAACCTGGTTCGGGTGGCGCTCGGTTTTCGCGTTGCTCGTCGTGATGGCGACCGCGCTGTGGTTCGCCTGCCGTCGTTATCTGCCCGAGACGCTGCCGCCGCATGCGCGCCAGCCGTTGCGGATGGGACCGGTGCTGCGCGGGTATGGCCGTGCGCTCGGCTCGGGCCGCTTCGTCGCGCTGGTCGTCGCCTTGGCGCTGAATTTTTCCGCGGTGTTTATCTATGTCGCCTCCGCCCCGACCTTCCTTCTCGACGTGCTGCATCGCGGCGAGACGGGCTTCCTGTGGCTCTTCGGCCCGATCACGATCGGGCTCCTGCTCGGCGCACGCTGGGCGGCGCGGGTGGCGGGCCGCTGGGGGAACTTCCGCACGATAGGCGTCGCTTACGGCGTCATGGCGATGGCGGTCGCGCTCAACCTCGGTTTCCACGCTTTGCACGAGGCCGCGTTGCCCTGGAGCGTGGCGCCGCTTGCGCTTTACGTGGTGGGCAACGCCTTGGCCGCGCCAAGCCTGACGTTGATGGCGCTCGATCTTATGCCGCAGAACCGGGGGCTCGCCGCGTCGTGCCAAGGCTTCGTGCAGACCGGCGGGAATGCGCTCGTGGCCGCGTTGGTGGCGCCGCTGTTCTGGAGCGGTGCGTGGATGCTCGCCTTGGGGATGTGCGCCGTGTTCATGGCGGGCGGGACGGCCTTTCTCGCTTATTTCAGGTCGCAACGTCGCGCCAGCCGAGCGATCTGGGGCGCCCCGACCGCGGGGACTTGCCGCATCGGGGAATCCCCGGTCCGTAGGTAGTGCCTCTCGACAGTCTTTTGCGGTGGCAAGCCGGGCTTTTGGTTCTCTTGCTGGATCAGGATGTAACGGGCGGGGAACGGCCCGTCGCGTGATAACGGAAAAAGCTGAAACAAAGCGCAGAACTCCACCTATTCCCCCAAGGAACTCCCATGGCACGAGCTATCCGTTTTTCCCGGGTCTGTTCAGCGTTGATGGCCTGTGCGGGGTGCGGCACGGCGATCGGCGCGGTCGAGGTGGCGGACATCGGGCAGATGAAGCGAATGGGAATCGCCGAGCTCATGGAGCTGGAGGTGACGTCGGTTTCCAAAACTCCGGAGCCCGCCCAAAACGTCGCGGCCGCGCTGACCGTGGTCACCGACGAGCACATCCGTCGTTCGGGCGCGACGACGGTGCCGGAGGCGCTTCGGTGGGTGCCGGGACTTCACGTCGCGCGGCAAAATTCGAATGTCTGGGCGGTCAGCTCGCGGGGCTTTAGCAGCGTGAACTCCGAGAAGCTCCTGGTTTTGAGCGACACGCGAAGCATCTACACGCCGCTGTTCTCGGGGGTCGTCTGGGATGTCCAGGATTACCTCATGGCGGATATCGAGCGCATCGAGGTCATCCGCGGGCCGGGCGCCGCCTTGTGGGGATCGAACGCGGTCAATGGCGTGATCAACATCACGACGAAGAACGCCGCGGACACGCAGGGGACGCTCATCGAGACGACCGCGGGAACCGAGGAGCAGGCGATTGTCGCGGTCCGCCACGGCAGCCAGACCAAGGGAGGCGTTCACTATCGAGTGTTCGGCCAGTATTCCGAGCGGGACGAAACCTTCAACGACGCCGTGAGCTCGGACGCGTGGAACATGGGGCACATCGGATTTCGGGCGGACGGGAATCCGAGTCCGCAGAACTCGTGGACGGTGCAGGGGGACGTCTATCAAGGACGGGTGGGGCAACTCGCGCCCGCGGTGACGATCATCGGGCGTCCGGGCCCGACGGGCGATCTGGAGACCACCGTGGCGGGCGGGAATATTCTCGGACGGTGGCGTCACGAATTCAGCGCCGATTCGGATCTCCAATTCCGGGCCTACTACGACCGGACGCATCGGGACGACCCGAGTTTCACCGACGACCTCCACACCATCGACCTGGACCTGCAGCACCGCTTCGCGCCCGCGGTTAACCACGAGTTCATCTGGGGGCTGAACTATCGCCACACGGTGCATGAAAACGCAGGCGCGGGAATTTTCGAGGTCCGTCCTTCCTCGTCGGAGGACAATCTCTTCAGCGCATTCGTGCAGGACAAAGTGACTTGGCGGGAGGTGTTCAACGTCACCCTTGGAACGAAGGTCGAGCACAACGATTTCAGCGGCTTCGAGCTTCAGCCGAGCATACGCGCGGCCTGGGACATATCTCCGAAGCACACCGTCTGGGCGGCGGTGTCGCGCGCCGTCCGCGTGCCGAACCGGCTGGAGCGCGACATCTTCATCGATGTGAGCGACCCGGCGGGCAATCCGGTGGCGCGGCTTCTGGGCAACGACGCCTTCGACTCGGAAGAACTGCTGGCCTACGAGCTGGGCCACCGCTGGCGCGCCTTGGAGAACCTGCACTTCGACGTAACGGTATTCGAAAATCATTACGACGGACTTTCATCCCTGGAGATCGGCGCCCCGTTCACTGACCCGAGCGACGGGCGCACGGTGATACCGATCTCCAGTCAGAACCTCACCGCCGGACGGACCCGCGGCGCGGAGGCGTTGGTGAGTTTCTCTCCCGTCGAGTGGTGGCGCCTGTCCGCGAGCTATTCCTACCTGGAGCTCGACCTCGAGCCGTCGGGGCAGGATGTCAACCGGGGCGAGTTCTATGAGGGGGCGAGCCCGCGGCACCAGTTTGCGCTGGGGTCCTACCTTTCCTTGCCGCGAGGCTTCGAGCTGGATGCCCACTTCCGGCATGTCGGCGCGTTGGAGCGGCTCCCGGAGATTCCCTCGGGCGAAGGCATTCCCGCTTACAGCGAACTCGACGTCCGTCTTTCGTGGCGCGCGTCCGAAACGATGCGGGTGTCGCTCGTGGGACAGAATTTGTTGCACGACCACCATCTCGAGTTTGGCACTCCGGCCGCGCGGGG
>CAMLQS010000378.1 GCA_946482165.1 uncultured Verrucomicrobiota bacterium
CCGGGCAGGAAAGAAAATGGTCTCTTGAGCAAGGGTCGCAAGTGCGCCTCGTGGATGGTGGCGAAAGGTGGCGGAATCGGAGCGTGGGCGGAATCAGACGGCGAAGTTCATGCACGGAGTGAGATAACGCCAGATGGGGTTTTACACCTAGGCGTTGGCCCTTAGCTGTCCGGGTGTATGCTCTTCCCTTATCGTATAAACACCCTGCTGTTGCAGAGTCCGTGGATGAATTGGGTTCTGATCGCCGTAATGGCGGTTATCCCGTTTCTTCCGGAGCGGCACTTGGCCGGCGCGGTGGTCGAGTCGATGATTTTGCGGGATTGGTCGCCTACGGGATTGCTGGGGCACATGTTTTTGCACGCGGGGCTGTGGCACCTGATCGGGAATCTGGTCATCCTTTTGGTCTTCGGAAACGCGGTGTGCGGAAACACGAGCAACGTGGGCTATTTGTTTCTGTTTGCGACCTTCGGCGTGGCGGCGGGGGGCGGCTCACTTGTGGATGGACGGCCGGCCGATGGTGGGCGCCAGCGGCGCGATCTACGGGGTGGTCGGGATGACCTTGGCGATGTATCCGCTGAATCGGGTGAGCGTGTTTTGGTGGTTCCTTGCGATGGGCACGTTCCAGATCGCCGTGTGGAGGCTGGCGCTGCTGTGGGCGGTTTTCGATGCGATCGGGGCCATTCGCCAGAAGGGGCTGGTCGCGCACGTAGCGCATCTGGGCGGTTTGGTCATGGGAGTGGCGATCGGATGGCTGTTGCTGCGGCTGAGGTGGGTCGAGCTGGACGAGGTGGACAACCGGTCGCTGGAGGAGATCCTGGCCGGCAGGACGGTGGATGATCGCAAGGCGCGGATGCGGTCGGAAGAGGCGTCGGCGCGCGCGGACCTGGGCGTGGGCCCGGTGGCGGGCGCCGCCTGGCTGGGTGACGGCGCGCAGGTGATGCCGGCGACCGCGGCGGTGTTGCGGCAATGGTGGCCTCTCGCCTCCGAACCGCGGATGTCGAAAAAGGACGCAAGCGTTCTCACGGCGGGCGGAGCGGCGGCGGACCTGCGTCTTTTCGAACTGCGCTTTGGGGCCTCGTTCGCCGCGCTGGGGTATTCGTTCCCCCATTCGCTGGCGGACTATTTCCACCGGGTATCGACGGACCAAATACACCCGCACGAAGAGGCGTCGCTCGCCTATCTGGTGCGGGTCATCGACGCGGAGCTGCCTGCGATGCTTGCCTGCGGTTTCGTGGCGCCCGGGGTCGCGAGCCTTCGGGACGATATTCGGACACGCGCGTTTTTGAGCGGAGCGAGGTAGCCGGGGCGGTTCGGCGGTCCGCCCGTGCGGATGGGATGCGTCCAGCCGCTGAGATTATATCAACCAAGCCAGGCTTGCGGACTTATGGCGGGGCCGGACCACAGGGGGCCAGCCGTGGATTCCTATGGGTGGCGGCCACTCAGCCGCGACGCGCCCAGCGGTCGCGCCCCACCCTCAAGCCAAGGGGCAGGAAGATCAGGGCGCGGGAATGGTTGTGGCGGTCAGGCGAAGGAACTGGCGCGGGGCGTTGGCCGGAATGACGGCGCGCCAGGTCTCGCGGTAGGCGTCCTCGGACAGCTTCTCGGTGGCAACGCCGTCCTCGTGCCAGGCGGCCAGGTCGGTGGAGCGCTGGGGCGTGAGCGCGACAGCGTCGGCGTATTTGGCGCGGCTGTAGGTGAGACGGAGCACCGGGGCGGGGATGGAGATGAACTCGGGGGCGGGCACGAAGTCCTCGCCGACGGCGAGATCCATGGCGTAGGCGAGGAGGTTGGGCGTCGAGCCGGGCGACGGGGCGGCGAGGGGATCGCGGAGGTGCGGAGGCAAGCCGCGGGCGACGGCCCACTCGACGAAACTGAGCACGGGCGTGGTGCGAACGGTGAGCGTGGCGACGCGGCTGGTCGCTTCGCCGGAGGCGTTGGTGGCGTGGAGGACGACGCTTGCGCCGTCGAGAGTGGCGGAGGCCGAGGGGATGAGGAGCGAGCCGTCGGATTCGGCGGTCCGGGGGGCGCCATCGAGCGTCCAGGCAAGGGCGGGCGCGGGGCGTCCGTCGCCGGCGGCGGGGAAACGCGCGGGGCGGCCGGCGAGCACGACGAGGTCCTCGGGTTCGCGGATGAACCAGGGGGGCGATAGCAGCGGGTCGCCGCCGACCAGGCGCGGCTGCGCGGCACCGACGGCGGAGGCGAGGCCGACGGAGCGCGGATCGGCGGAGAGGAGGCGGCCGAACAGGAGGCGGGAGGCGGGATCGAGGGCGACGCCCGAGGGGAGCGAAGTGGCGGAAATCGCGGTGGTCTCCGGTCGCGCGAGGAGGAGGCTGCGGTCGGTGCCGAGCGGCCAGAGCGAGTTGGCCGGGACCGAGAACGCGGGTTCGGCGGCGAAGCCGGAGCCCACGCGGAGGCGCAGTGCGAGCGTGGAGGAGCCGGCGGCGTTGGTCGCCGTCAGCTGAACGGTGTGGTCGCCCTCCTGGGTCGGCCGGCCGGAGATATTGCCGGTGGCCGGATCGAGTTGCAGGCCGTCGGGCAAGCCCGTCGCGGCGAAGGTGGCGCCGGCGGGGCGGGTGTAGGAGAAATAGCTGAAGGTCTCGTGGCGCGTCGCCGACGCGGCCGAGGCCGAGGTGAAGCGGGGAGCCTCAAGGCCGGAGCGAACGAGGAGCGTCAAGCGGCTGGTGACGGCGCCATGGGCGTTGGTCGCGGTGACATCGACCGGGTAAACACCGGCGGGAGCGGACGCGGTTCCGACGATCTGGCGCTTTTCGGCGGAGTAGGAGAGCCCGGCGGGGAGGCCGGAGAAGCTTAGCGTCGCGGGTTGCGTGGCGGAGACGGGGATGGCGGCGGGCGTTTCGGTGAACAGCTCGCCATGGGCGGCGTGGACGGGTAGGGCGACGGAGCGCGGCGAGGACTCGACGGTGAGCGTCCGGGTGAAGGCGAGCGGCGGGGTGAGATTGACGAAGGCGGAGAAATCGAAGTCGCCGGCACGAGCGGGCAGGCCGGCGACGCCGCCGGAGGTCTGGCCGCTCAATCCCAAGGGCAGGCCGGAGTAGGTCGTGAGGCCTGCGCCGGTGGTGTAGGTGCTCGCGCCGGTGCCGGCGGGATCGGAGTAGGGCAGACCGAGGTAGGCGATGCCGCCGGAGGGGAACTTCAGGCCGGGAAGGAGGCTGGAGAGCCGGTATTCGTAGGGCCGGATCGTGATGAGCAGCGAGGCGGATTCGCTCATGTCGCCGGCCTGGGCGGAGACGTCGACGAGTTGGCGGGCGGCGGCGGTAGGCGTGCCGAGGATGGCTTGTTGTCCGGCGTCGTAACGGAGCCCGGGAGGCAGGGCGCCGACGGTGAAGGTGGCGCCGGAGTTGGCGCTGGTCAGGCGGTGGAAAACGGGCGAGCCGACGTAGGCGAGGAAATGGGCGGTGGAGGTGAGAAAGGGGCGGGCGGAGTCGGGCGAGGCGGGCGGAGCCGGGCGGACGACGAGGGTGAGCAGGGCCGCGCTTTGGCCTCCGGGCGAGGTGGCGGTGATCGGGATCGTGTAGGCGCCGGGCGTGGAGATGGCCCCGCTGATGCGACGGTTGGTGGCGTGGAAATATACGCCGGGGGGCGGCGAGGGCAGGTCCCAGGTTGTTTGCGCCGCGGAGTAAAGGAGCGTGTAGTCGAAGTCTTGCCCGGCGGTGAGCAGGCGGAGGGCGGCGCTTGAGAGCGCGGGGGCGGCGGGTTGGCGCACGTCGATCACCGCCGGCACGGAGAGAGATTGTCCGTAGCCGGAGAGATCGAAGCGGATCGGGTAGCGGCCGGGCGTGTCGAGGCGGCCTCGCAGGTAGGCCGAGGTCGAAGAATTGCGATCCAGGTAGACGCCGGGGGGAAGGTCGATGGCGGTGATCGTGGGCGGAGTCGAGCTGGTGGACGAGCTGATGAGCAGCTTGCTCAGGTTTTCACCGGCGTCGACGTGGAGGTCGGGGGACCAGAACAGGTTTGGCAGGTCGGCCGGGAGCACTTGGAAAAGGATCGTGGCGGTGGAGGCGCCGCCGGGATTGGTGGCCGAGACGGTCACGGGGTAGTCGCCGGGGACAGTGGGCATGCCGCTGATCGTGCCGGATGAGTAGGTGAGGCCGGGCGGCAAGCCGGAGACCGAAACGGATGCCGGCGAGTTGAGCAGCCCGAGGTAGTGGCTGTCGGTTTTGCCTGCTTTCATGACGGCGTGGAGGGAGCCGCCGATCACGGGCGGCGGCGTGTCGGGGCCGATGACGAAACGCAGGACGGCGGTCGTGGAGCCGGCGGAGTTGGCGGCTTCGGCGGAGACGATATATTCGCCGGACGCGGAGGGGCGGCCGGAGATTTCGCCAGTCAGGGGATTGAGGCCGAGCCCCGACGGAAGCCCGGAGGCGGTGAAACGCGTGGGGCCGTGGTTGGCGGAGAGGGTTTGCGTGAAGTCGATTCCGACCGCGCCTCGATATTCGGCGGGGCTGGTGAAGGTGACCGGACGCAGGGGAGCGGAGCGCACCTGGAGCTGGATGTTGGTGGGGGCGGGCAGGGAGCCGGAATAGGAGGAATAGTAGGAGGACGAGACTACGGAGATTCTCACGGCGTAGCCGCCGGGGGCGTTGGTTTGGCCGAGAATGCGTTTCGTGGCGGGGTCGAGATAGAGTCCGGAGGGCAACCCGTCGGCGCGGTAGGTGGTGCTGCTATTGGTTAATATGGGCAGCGCG
>CAMLQS010000379.1 GCA_946482165.1 uncultured Verrucomicrobiota bacterium
CGCGGGTGTCGCTTTCGAGGAGCGGAGTCGAGTCGCGGAGGACCAATGTGTGGAGGCCGGCCCAGGGGGCGTTTTGCTTTTTGCCGGAAACGATGGGCTGGACGAAGACACGCGAGCCGGAGGCGATGGAGAGGTAGGCGGGGGAGGCGCCGGTGAAGGAGAGTTGGCCGTCGAGGGTGTCGCCGGTGAGCTCGAATCCGAGGGAAAGCCCGGTGATGCCGGTGGCGGGGGCGGGACTCCAGGAAGCTTGGGCGGAGGCGCCGTCGGAGGCGGCGAGGTTGCCGCGCACGGGGATGGCGGCGGGCAGGGAGGAGAGATTCAGCGTGCCGGTGAAGGTGAGGGCGTTGTTGGGCACGAGGAGCTCGAGCTTGCCGCGAGCGGTGCCGGAGTCGTCGACGAGGAGGGCCGCGTAGGCGCCGGAGAAACCTTCGACAGTCAGGAAAGCCGGCACGCCCGCGACGAAGCGGTAGTTGGCGTCGAGGCCGCCTTTGAGGGTGATGGGATACTTGCCTTCGGGACTGCCGAGAACGGCGGTGGTTTTGCCGACGGGACGAGTGGCGGCGAGGTTGGCGGCGGTGTCGCCGTTGACGAAGCCGGAGTAACTCGGAGGGAAGATCGGGTTGGCCACGCGAACGAGGCGGGAGACGGAGTCGAAGGAGACCGCGAGGGGGGCCTTGTTGACCGTGATGGTGCGCGTGACGGTGACGGACTTGAACCTGCCGTTTCCGGACTGGGTGGCCGTGACGACGATTTTTCCGGCGCCCGTAATAGTCAGTTGACCGTCTGCGAAAGTCGCGGGTCCCGAGACGAGTGAGAGGGTGACGGGCAGTTCCGAGGAAGCGACGGACGTCAACGGGAACGCCGGGTCGCCATAGGTTTTCGAGGCCGGTGGCGTGAAGTCGATGCTCTGAACCCAGGTCGGTGCGGCGAGGATGATCTCGAAGCTGCGACTGATCGGTTCGGCGGCGCTATAAAAGACCCCGTCGTGGAGGCCCCCCGGCTGGCTCGCGGTCACGGTGACCGTGCCGGAATCCCCGGTGGGCGTCAGGGACTTGCCGTTGGCGCCGAGGGTGGCAGGGCCGGAGACGGTGAATTGGACCGGGAAGCGAGAACTTGCGGTGGCGACGAGGTCAAAAGTCGGCGCGGTGCTCGGCTTGTCGGCGAGGGCGTTGAAGGTGATGGTTTGCGCGAGACCCGCGACCGTGAACGAGCGAGAGACTGATGACGCGGCCGCGTAATTGGCGTTGCCCGGCTGGATGGCGGTGATGGTGACCACTCCTTCGGCGCCGGTCAGAATGACGGTGCGGCCGGAAAGGGTAGCGGGGCCGGAGATGGTGAAAACGACGTCCAGCCCAGGGGCCGTGGTGGTGGCGGAGATGTTGAAAGGAGGCTGGTTCGGCTGCTTGTCGCCGAGGGGACCGAAGGTGATCTCCTGCCTCGTCTTTGCGAGGGTGGCGGACGAGCCGACCGCGCTGACTGTGGTCGAGCCATCGATGCCGTGGACTGCAAGCCGGTAGTAATACGTCGTGCCCGCCTCGAGGCCTTCGATGGTTTTCCGGGTGATCTGGTGCTCAAGAGCGAAGGTCTGGACATCGTCGGTAAACGAGTCGTTCGTGGCGAGTTCGAGCTGATAGCCGTCGGCGCCAACGGGGGCGGTCCAGTTTAGGGTGAGGCTGGTTTTGGTTGCCTCGGTAGCGGGAAGGAGCGTCGGCGGCAGGAGCGGCCCGAAATAGAAATTCGCGAGGTAGGCGGTCTCCTGGTTGACGGGGGTGGCTAGGCGATCTTGGAGGTGTTTAAGCCGAAAGCGCACGTTTACCGGACCAGAGCCCGGTATGTGAAAAGCTGCGGCGGAAAACGGCCCCGCCATGTAGCGTCCACCGAGCGTGACGCCGTTCACCTCAACCTCGAGTTGAGCTACGCCGCTGAAGTTGTTGGACGGGGAGGCGATATCCAGGCGCCAGTTGAAGCCGAGGATTCCCGGGGCGTTCACCGTGGTTTGCAGCCAGGCTTCCGTTCCTTCACCGCCGAGCGCGGTGGCGCGGGCGGTTCCGAGCCCTCCCTCGGGCGCCATGACATCGGTGGTGCCGGTCCAGAGCGCGTTGCCCCCGGTGGTCCACGTCTGGGTCGGGGTGGATTGCAGCGTAGAGGCGAGAGGCAGGCCTTGGTAGGCGACGAGGGTGCGATTCTTCGTGACGGTGACGGCCAGCGGGTTGTCCGACACCGCGGCGGCGTAGCCCGTGGCGGGATCGTAGTCGGTGGGCGCCCAGCCGATGAGGGTGAGGCCGGGGGCGTTGGGAGCGCTTACGTTCACCAGCGTGCCGGGCGCGTAGTCGATGGTGTCGGGGCTGCGAATGGCTTCGCCGGGAATGTTGTTGTTTCGGGTAGAGGCCCACAGGCGCAAGATCACCGAGGCGGGGTCGGCGGGATGGGTGCCGATATAGTATTCCCACTCGTTGGGTGCCCCGTCGCCATCGTAGTCGTCAGCCGTGCCTCGGCGTTCGGCGGGAATCTCGGCGTCGATGAGATATTGGGTGAAGGCGTCGGGAACCGGGGCGCCGGGATCGGGCGGCGCAGGCGCGGCGGTGGTCCGTATGATGGCGAGATGGCCGATTTCACTCCGATTGTAGCGGAGCAGATAGCCGCCGACCAAGAGTTGCCCGTCGGAGGCGAGCGCGAGTGCGCGGACCTGGCCGGAGAAGCCGTTCCCAAAGTCCAAGCCCGGGGCAATGGTCCCATCGCTGGCGACATGAACGATGCCGCCGGCCAAGACGTCGTTGTAGGTTCCGAACTGGCCAGCCAAGATTAGGTTGCCCGAGGGGAGAGAAAGCACGGCCGAAACGGTTCCAGCGCCGTAACCCAAGTGGGCCATCTGGGGACCGCTGCCGAGCCAGACGGCTCCACCGTTGTTGATCGTCTTGCGAGAGATTCCTCGGCCCAGATATCCCGTCGCGAGGAAGTCGGTGGTTCCAGGAAGGGGGAACACTTTCTCCGCGCCCATGGTGTTGACGTAATGAAAGGCGCCGGGGTTATGGGGATTGGGGGTGTCCGCATCGACGCGATTGAGGCCGTAGACCCCCGCGAACACCAAGGTCCCGTTTGATACCGGGAGAATGCAGTTCGCTCCGCTGTCTCCATTGATGAAGGTGGAATCTCTGGCGCCCGTGGTGCCGTTTATCCGGACGACTTCGGTTTCATCGCCGATGTAGATGCGATCCGCGGCGTCTATGGCCAGGCATCTGACCAAGGCGCTGGGAGCGGTGAAGGGACCGACAAAATTGCGATCCAAGCTGCCGTCGGCCAAGATGCGCGCCACTCCGTTGCGAGTGTGCCGGACGCCGTTGGCGGTGATGACGCCGTTGTTGAATATCAGGACAATGCGACCCTGCGAGTCCTTGACCATGTCATGCACCGTGACGTCTTCGGGAAACGAGGGGTAGCTGGTGTCGAGCGTGCCATCTGCGCGAAAGCGCGCTATTCCGCGGCGTGTGACAGTGGACCAATGGCCGCTGGTGCTCACTTTCGAGAAGGCGCCTCCGACGACGTAGCCGCCGTCGGCCAAGGGAATGATGGATCTGATTCCGTTTTCGACCCCGCTGGGATAAAAAGTGGGTGCACGCCGGGCTAGGCTGCCGATGGGCGCCTCGTAGGAAAACAAGACCGGCTCGGTAGTAACCGTCCCCAAGAAATTCGATACGCGCACGCTATAGTAGGCGGTGTCTTCCGTTGTGGGAAAGTCGTTCGTGTAGGTGGCAAACACGGCTCCGGGTATCGGCGCGGCGGGGCTGGTGGAGGTCCCGCGATACCATTGATAGGAAAGGATGCCGGCGCCGCGCGCGGCCACTGTGAGGCTGGATGGCCTCCCCACCGTTCCAAGGCCTCCGACGGGAGCCACGATGATCTCGATCACGCCCGGCGGCACGGAGGCGGCCGAAAAAGGTGCTCCATTCAGGGATGCGGCGACGAGGATCGCAACGACGACGGGTAGAACGCGAAAAAAGAACGACGCGAATAGGGAAGAAGCCGGGGGTGTAGGCTGCATAACACCCCGAGGCATAACCGGGTGCGTGACCGCTAGTCATTTCGGGATTTTACTTGGATCGAAGTAGTAAGCGCGCAGCGCAGAAGGTGGATTGATGGAGCCGAATGATCCGTCGGCGATGCCCCCTGCCTCGTCTTTTCGCAGCTTGGAAGCGGACCGCGCGCAAGCGAGGCACCCCCTTGGGCGCCTTCAGCCGCTCAAAAACGAAAGCTCTTATTGCTCAGCGCTTCTTGTTCAGCGCGGCGCTGAACCAGTCGTTGTTGAGCGACTGGGGGGCGGCGGGCTTGGCGGGGGCGCTGCTGAAATTGCGCGGGCCGCCGCCTCCGCCACCGGGGCGTTGGCCGGGGCCGGTGGCGCCGCCGACTTTGGCGCCGATCTGCGGATTCGCTTTCATCGAGAGCGCGATGCGGTTTCGCGGCAGGTCGATGTCGGTCACCGTCACGCGGACTTTTTGCCCGGGCTTCACGACCTCGGAGGCATCTTTGACAAAGCTGTCCGAGAGCTGGCTCACGTGGACGAGGCCGTCTTGGTGCACGCCGATGTCCACGAAGGCGCCGAAGGCCGTCACGTTGGTCACGATGCCGGGGAGCT
>CAMLQS010000380.1 GCA_946482165.1 uncultured Verrucomicrobiota bacterium
GGGGGGGGGGGGGGGCGGGGGGGGGGGGGGGGGGGGGGGGGGGGGGGGGGGGGGTGGGCCCCCCCCCCGGGGGGGGGGGGGGGGGGGGGGAAAGAAAGCGCCGAGGCGGGAATGGCGGGCGTGGCGGGGGGCGTCGATTCGCCGCGGGCGGGGACGGATGACGGCGCAAGCGACGGTGACGGCGCAAGAGGCGCAGGCGTCGGCGGAGGAGAAGGCGGAGCCGGACGGACGCCGGTATCGGCGGGGGCGGGCTTCGGGGAGAAGAAAAGGCCGGAGGCGGTGTCGGAGCGCTGCGTTGCGGCGGGCGGGGGCGGGGTGCCGTTTATCGGCGTAACCGGAGGATGAATACGACGCTCGGCGAGCGCGGGCGCCGGATCGACGAGGGCGGAGAACGGGGTCGCGAGCGGAGCCGGCCGGGCGATGGACGGAGAATTTGCGGACGAAGACGCGGGCGCGGGATGAGCGTGTGACACGGGCGCGACGGGCGGGGCGGGGTCGGTGCGGGGCGGGAGCGCGGCGGGTGTCGCCGCGTGGGGAAGCCCGGACGACTCTTCATGCAGCTCGGAGAGGGTCGGCACGGGCTCGGGCGAAGGTCGGGAAGAGCCGGCGGCGGGTTCGAAACGCGAGGCGAGGCGGGGCCGGATCGCCGGGGCGGGGGCCAGGCTGCGCGCGAGGAGATTGGAGAGGAAGCGGCTCATGCGGCGACCAGGTCAAGATAGTGGCGGCGGCGGGCGGGGGAGAGCCCGAGGATGGTGTCCTCGGTCCAGCCGTAGGCGTGGGCGAGGGTGTGGACCTCGCGGAGGACGCGGAGGGCCCAGGAGTCGAGCTCGCGCCAGAGGTAGGCGACGATGTCCAGCGGGTCGCTCCAAGCGTGCGAGCAGGCGGGGCAGGAAAATCCGAGACGGAGATCGGCGAGCGGGTCCGCCTCGGCGAGGCGGGCGGAGATGGCGGTGACGATCGGGGCGGGAAGGGCGTCGGCGGCGACGGGGACGTCGGCGAGGCGGGCGGAGCGGACGCAGCGGCGGAGGAGCGCGGCCTCGGCGGAGTCGGATGCGGAGAGCGAGTCGAGCGCGGCGAGGTCGGCGGCGGTGGGCGGGACGATTTCGAGCGCGTGGTCCTCGATGTTGAGAAGGATCGGAGGCGAGGGGGGGAATCCGGACGAGCCGGGCTGGATCCCGACGCTCCCGGGGGGGAGCAGGTCGTCGATGGCGACGGTGAATTCGAGATGCTCCCCGCAGGCGGGGCAGGTGGCGGTGGCTTCAAGGCGCGGGCCGAAAAGGCGGGCGCGGAGGCGGAGGAGCTGGGCGTCGCGACGGCCGACGGGCAGGGCGCCAAGCTCGGCGTCGGTGAGTTCCGGGTGCGCGGCGGCGAGGAGCAACAGCGCGCGACGAGGCGCGGAGCAGGCGGAGCCCTGTTCCCAGACGTCGAGCAGGCGCGCGGCGGAGGACGCGGGCGGTGCGGTGTCCGGGCTGGAAAGACTGGAGGGCGAGGACGGCATACCGTGAGAAATCACGCACGCGCCGGCCGAAGCCGGGACTCCGCGGGGTATTACGGAGCCGGATCGGAAACGGCCGGCGCGTGCGCGATCAATCGGTTATCAGAGCGGAGGCTCGGTGAAGGCGGGCTCGGCGGGCTCGGCCACGTCGTAGTCGCGTTCCCAGCCCTCGTTCTCGAATTTCAGGCGGGCGATGGCGACGGCGTTGGCGTTGGCGTCGAGATCGGGGAGCGACTGAAATTCGGAGACCCAGCAGCGATAGATCTTGTAGGCGAGGGCGAGCTGGCCGGCCTCGTTGTAGAGTTCGAGCGTGATGTCCTTGCGGAAGTCGGCGAGGGAGGTCTCGGCGCCGAGGCCGGCGCCGTAGTTCCAGACCTTGTTGGCCCATTGCTCGAACTCCTTGTCGTGGGTGACGCCGCGCTCGAGGGTGATGGCGTCGTATTCGGTGCGTCCGGGGCTCTTGCGGCTGCTGGAGGGGTCGCCGCCTTCGCGGTGTTTGACGACCTCGGTGGTGCGCTTGAGGGCGCTGACCTTGCAGACGCCGGCGACGTATTTGCCGTCCCACTTCACGCGAAACTTGAAGTTTTTGTAGGGATCGAAGCGCTGGGGGTTGATGGTGAATTGGGCCATGACGGGTGGAGCGGGTTATGCGGTGGCGGTGGGTGGTGGCGCTTGCGCGGGGGCTCAGGTCTGGATTTGGCCGGCGAGCTGCTGGATCTTGATGAAGACGAACTCGGCGGGTTTGAGCGGGGCGAAGCCGACAACGATGTTCACGATGCCGCGGTTGATGTCGTCCTGCGTGGTGGTGTCCTTGTCGCACTTCACGAGGTAGGCCTCGCGCGGGGTGCGGCCCTGGAAGGCGCCCTGGCGGAAAAGGCTGTGCATGAAGGCGCCGAAGTTGAGGCGGATCTGGGCCCAGAGCGGTTCGTCGTTCGGCTCGAAGACGATCCATTTGCTGCCGCGGAAGAGGGACTCCTCGATGTAGAGGGCGAGGCGGCGGACGGGGACGTATTTCCATTCGCTGGCCTTCTCGTCGGCGCCGTCGAGGGTGCGGGCGCCCCAGGCGATGTTGCCGTAGTTGGGGAAGGTGCGGAGGCAGTTCAGGCCGAGTGGATTCAACAGGCCGTTTTCGGCGTCGTTGAGCTTGTAGACGGGACCTTGGACTCCGACGAGGGAGGCCTCGGTGCCGGCGGGGGCTTTCCAGATGCCGCGGTTGCCGTCGATGC
Organism: uncultured Verrucomicrobiota bacterium; assembly: GCA_946482165.1. Next base: position 2,722 of record CAMLQS010000380.1, read on the forward strand.
GAGCGTAGAGGCCGGCGAGGACGCCCGAGGGCGCGAAGGTGCGCGGCTGGAAATCGTTGAGCGGGTCGGGGAGGCGGAGACGCGGGAAATACGCGGCGGCGTCCTTGCCGGTGACGGTGAGGCCGGTGGACTTCCAGTCGGCGGCGGCGGCGGGGTTGTTCACCTCGGGCGGCGGGTCGACGAGGAGGAAGGCGCGGCGACGCTGGCAGTAAACGAGGGCGGCGGAGAAGATCGCGTTGGGGTCGACGGTGGAGTCGAGCTTGGCGGGGTTGCCGATCGTGGCGCGGGTGGCGTCGGGGATGACAAGGAGGTTGAAGAGGTCGACTTTTTCGAGGGCGTAGATGCCGGTGAAGGCGGCTTCGTTGCCCACGAGTTGCGCGGTGCCGGGGAGCTGCACGCCGTCTTTGCCGAGGGCGGGATCGAACTGCGCGGCGGTGGCGCGACCTTTGCCGAGGACGTAGCGGGAGACGTTGGAGGAGGCCGGCGAGCTCAGCTTCAGGGTGGTGAGAATGCTGTTCGCGGCTCCGGCGGAGAAGGTGAGTTTCGAATCCAGGGCGCCGAGGGAGAGGGGGAACTCGGCCCAGAGGCGGAGACCCTTGCCGTTGGCGTTGGGGACGGAGCGGATCGATGCGCCGGGGACGAGGGCGCGCACGGCGGCGGTGAGTTTTCGCTCAACGAGGCGGGAGAGTCCGAGGACGCTGGTCGGGAGCGGTTCGCCGGTGGCGATGATCACGACGTTCAGGTTGGCGATGACTCCCGCCGGCAGATCGGCGCTGATCTTGAGTTGGTAGTCCTTGTCGTTCTTGAGATCGCCGAGGGTGATGTCCCCGCCGACCACGCCGGTCTGGAGCGAGACCTTGGCGGTGGCGTCGGGCACGGCGACGGAGACCAGCTTCGACCCGCTGTCGGGGTCGTTGAGGACCGCGACGATGTAGTTCGGTTTCGTGGCATCCATCGTGACGCCGGGGAACTCCTCGACCGCGCCGGTGGCCTGGTCGGTGACGACGAGGTTCATCGCCTTGGCGTCGCCGGAGAGATGCTCGATGTCGACGGTCACGGCGTTGCCCCAATCGCCCTTGCTCAGCGCGGTGAAGCGGAGGGCCGACTTGTCATCGACGTCGCGGGCCGTGATCGCGGCGGCGACGGCGTCGGACTTGGGCGTGCGCACCACGACGGCCTCTCCGCCGCCGTTGGAGAAAAAGTGCTGCACCGCGTAGCTCAGCTCGCTGTCGGAGGCGAGTCCGCCGAAGGAGCGCTCGAAATCCGCAAAACTGAAAAGGCGCGTGGCCTTGTTGTCGAAGCCGCGGGCGGTGTAGCCGACGAACGCGGTGACCGAGGTGGCGACGCCGGAGATCGTCCGCACGCCGCTGGGGATTTCCTGCACATAGACGCCGGGGAAGGTGGGCTGTGCCATAACCGAATATCCTTGGTTTAAGTATGATGGAATCGCGGCTTCGGCGCCCCGGGATGAGGCCCCTATCGCGAACCGGGTGGACGTGAAATTACGTAGGTAATGCTCGTCAATGGCTGTTTGCGCCATTCCCTGTATTTAACAGTTTTGTCGCAGAAGTATTTACCGGTGTAAAACATGGGAGGCACCGGGCAATTGATTGCGAAAACCCGCGTATCGTCGTCCGACTAAAAACGGAAAGGTCGGTGCGATCCCGTCTGCTCGGAGGCGCGCCGCCTCCGAAGTTATGGACCGCGTCGGCTCTAGCGTGGCCAAGCGGCTAGCGAGAGTTCCCCGCAGAAAGAGCCACCGCGAAAGACCGCAACGCCGTGTCTTGACAAGGGAAGGCGAGCCCAGCTTTCTCCCGAGCCCTAGGTTTCGCCAGAGTAGCTCAGTGGTAGAGCAGAGGACTCATAAGCCTTTGGTCGCCGGTTCAATCCCGGCCTCTGGCACCAAAT
>CAMLQS010000381.1 GCA_946482165.1 uncultured Verrucomicrobiota bacterium
CGGTGATTGGGATGGGCAGTGTTGTGACGAGAGACGTAGAGCCATATTCAATTGTTGCTGGTGTGCCCGCGAGACTTGTGCGTATGCGCTTCACTGATCCGGTAGATATTTTTCGTCACGACCAAATGCTGATGCTGCCGGCGAAGCGGATGGGGCCCTATTCACGATAATCATATGATTAATGTTAATGTGTTTAATTCTGTTGGGGGCGTTGTGTTTTTTGATCGGATGATCAATCATTGGCGAGCCAGCGGGTTAGCCGTGGGTTCTTATTCGGCTGTTCACGGGGTGAGCTACCGCGCAACAGGGGGGCTGTTTAGCCGTCTCCTGCTTCGCTGGCGCATGTATATCGGTTTCTCGTTGTCTTGTTGGTGGCGCGCTAGGCGAAGCCGCGTAGGGAGTATCCATTTGGCGACTACGAATCCGTTTTTTTTGCCGGCTCTTGTGTCCAGAGCTACGTCCGGCCGTAAAACCACTATTAATCTGCTTTACGATTTATATCCTGAGGCTCTCGTTCACGCAGGGGTCGTTCGTCCGGGCTCTTGGCTGGCCGGTAGATGTGCAGAAATAACGCGCTATTCTCTGCGGGAGTGCGACGTCACGGTATTTCTTGGAACGCATTTACAGGCCTATGTCGAGGCGACCTACGGCCCTGCCCGTCGTGCAGTGACTATTCCGGTAGGTGCCGACGGCTCCTTGTTTAAAGATTTCTCGCCTCGTGCCTTGGCGCCTAAGGTTAAACCGCGTATACTATATTGCGGCCAAATGGGGCGTATGCATGACGTCGAAACGCTTCTTGCGGGTGGGGATGGGGGTGATGTTGGGGCGTTGGATGGGGCGTTTCTTGCGGGGGGGGCGGGCTACAAGCGCTTACGCGCCAAGGCAACGGAGCGGGACGGCGTGATCTGGGGTGGGGGCTTGTCGGATCCGGACTGGGTGGATGCCATGAAGCAATCTCCAGTGGCATTGGTGACGATTGCTCCCGGGGCGGAGACGGTCGTCATGCCTAGCAAGACCTATAGTGCCTTGGTCGCCGGTCAGGCGATTTTGGCGATCTGCCCAATGAAGTCCGATCTTGCCGATTTGGTGCAGAAGCATGATTGTGGCTGGGTGGTCGAGCCGGGCGATGTGAGCGGCTTTCGATGTGTTTTGACCGAAATACTAAATCGCCCCGAAATACTATTGCAAAAACGAACAAATGCGTTCGAGGCAGGGCACAGCCATTACGATGTGAGTGTGATTGCAACGCGGTGGATTGAACTTTTTAGGGAATTAGGCCCATTGCAGACCGATTCAATTTAACGAAGACAGTAGCCTCCCCTTGTTCTGGAATGCGCCATTTCGAAGAAATTTTCGCTTCGTGACTTGCTTGTGGTCCAGCGAGCGTAGTTAGATCTGGAGGCTCGAAAGGGGGGCGGATCCTTGCGTCACTGGAAATGGACCAGATGGAAGCTCAATTCGGTTATCTGGAGTGTGCGATTTTTGCATGTTCTGACTTGTTTTAGCTACGAGCTCTCCTATCGGTATTCGGGACCCTTGGGCTGCCTTAACTCTATCAAACTTCATGCTATCCGTCCGCGTTCTAATGCATCCATTTGTTTATGAAACGCTCTGATCGGCTGCTCTATATCATAAACCAGATGCTCGCTCATAAACAGCGATCCGCCTTAACCAGCTTAAAGGCTGATATGCGACTGCGTGAAGATATCGGGTTCGATTCACTGGATCTCGCCGAGTTGACGGTGCGAATTGAGGAAGCGTTTGACGTAGACGTGTTTGCTGATGGTTTGGTGCGCACTATCGGCGAGATAGAGGCCAAGCTGGCTGTCGATCCCCGAGGTTGATCGGTTTACCGTTGAGCGCCGCCATGTCTTTTTCCACCCCGCTTTTTTTTGACCCGAGGTCGGGTGAACGGGTGACTTACGAAAGTTTGTGGGCGGAGCTTAGCGCGGAGGAACTCGATCACGCACCATTTTTGCGTCCGAGCACACCTGGCGAGGCGGTGGTGGCGATGGCCAAGGCGCTATTGCTCGGACAGCCTCTGACCCTGTTTGACGCGGATTTTTCTCCTGACGAATTAGGTGCGTTGGGCGGCGCGGATCACGTGCTCGGCCAGCGATTGAGGGTGCGCGGAGTCGATGCGCCGACTTTGGCAGACGCGTTGGCTCGGTGTCGTCGGCCGAACGGCTTTCGCCTTACCTTGTTCACATCGGGGTCGACGGGTGTGCCCAAAAAGGTGACGCACGCTTTAGAGAGTCTGACGCGCACGTTGCGGGTGGATGAGAAACATTCGCGAAGCCGATGGGGTCTCGCTTATAGCCCTACGCATATCGCCGGAGTCCAGGTGATCTTGCAGGCATTGTTTAACGGCAGTTCGTTGATTTATTTGTTTCAAGCCGACCGTTCCGCAATTTTGAAGGAAATTGTGGAACAGGGCATCACACATCTTTCGGCGACGCCCAGTTTTTATCGCTTATTACTTCCGGTGGAGCAGCCGCTTACCGGCGTGCGTGCGGTTGCCTTAGGGGGTGAGCGCAGCGATGCCACGCTTCTTGGCCGGTTGGGCGAGTTATTTCCACGGGCGCGGCTACGCAATCTATATGCCTCGACGGAGGCCGGCACGTTGCTGGTGGCGGAAGACGATATCTTCGCGATTGCGGAGGGGCTGACGGACAGAATCCGAATCGTGGACAAGCAGCTGGAGGTGCACCGCTCCTTGCTCGGCGAGTTTGAAGCAGGGCTGACAGTCGACGAGTGGTATAGAACCGGGGATGTGGTGGAGGTGGTGTCGGATTCCCCCCTGCGTTTCCGCATTCTTAGTCGAGATCGCGACTGGGTGAATGTTGGAGGGCACAAGGTAAACCCCGGCGAAGTAGAAGTCGCGTTGCTGGGTTGTCCCGGCGTCCGCGAAGCACGCGTTTACGGACGGCCGAATTCGGTTGTTGGATATCTCCTCTGCGCCGAGGTGGTCGCGGACGAGGGGTTTTCCGAAGCTGCCGCGCGTGCTTGGCTTGCGGTGCGCCTGCAGCCGGCGAAGATTCCCCGGCTAATCAAGGTCGTGGCCGAAATTCCTCGGACACGAACCGGCAAAATTTTGCGCGCTTAGGACACGGCGGCTGTTTTCATGCAAAGACGCACCATCTTCTTTCTCATTGGGTTCTCGCTGCTTATTCTCCTCGCGGCAGTTTACCTCGACAGCATGCGCCGTAATGTCAGAATCATCACTGACCGATCCATCCCCGCCGTTCGTATATTGGGAGATCTGCGTGACTTGCTATCGCGCGTTCAGATCTCATTTCTGGAAGAACAAAGCATGAGGGTTCCGCGGAGCACCGAAGCAATTAGGTCAAGGCGCCAGCAACTCGACCAGGCGGCAGGGTTGATTCGTGGCTATCGCGAGACGATCATGAGTCCGCAGGGGCTGGAGCTGTGCGAGCGTGTGAGCGCCACTTTCGACCGATATAGGAGCCAGACGGAGGAATTGCTCCAAGTTGAGACAGGGACGGAAGCGGCCACCGAGAAATTGCGCCAGTGCGTGGTCACATACCGTCAGCTTCGTGAGGAATTGGCCGAGCTGCGGAATGATCGCATGGGACGAGTTGAAACTCGCATCTCGGATATGGATCGTCGCACGAGCCGCCTGTTGCACAGCAACTTGGTCGCGCTCGGGGCTTTGATGCTCGCGATCATGGTCTCTTGGTTCGGAAGCCGTGTCACTTCGCACGACGCCCATCCTTTGTAGCGTTTCCGCCCTTCGGCGAGCTTTCGCCTCCTGTTTAAACGCCTTCCCCGCTTCGCTTTCCTATGTCGAAAAATATTCTCGTCACCGGCGTTTCCCAAGGTCTCGGACTCGTCATCGCGCGGGAAGTCGTCGAGGCCGGATGGACACTTTATGGAGTAAGTCGCCGATTGACCCCGGAATATGAGGAGTTGGCCAGAAGCCACGCGGGACGGGTCCATTTTTTCGCCCACGATCTGGCCGACGCCGAGGGAGTGCGGACGAAGGTCTTCAAGGACTTTGTGGGACTTGACACGCCCTTGCATGGCTTTGTGAACAACGCGGCCCTGGCCTACGACGACATCGTGACCAACCTGAATCTGGAGCGTCTCGAAGCCATGTATGCCGTAAATGTTTTCGCTCCGATGATGGCGACGCGGCAAACGATTCGAAACATGCTGCTGCATGGGGGAGGCGGATCGATTGTGCATGTCTCCTCGATCAGCGCGCATACTGGTTACAAAGGCCTTGCGATGTATGCCTCGACGAAAGGAGCGCTTGAAGCCTTTTCCAAGAACACCGCGCGGGAGTGGGGGGAGCGGGGCGTGCGGTCCAATTGCATTGTGGCGGGCTTCATGGAAACCGCCATGAGCGGAAGTTTGGATGACGCGAAGCGTCAGCGTATTTACCAGCGGACCGCCCTGAAGCGGGCAACGTCCCTCGAGTCCGTCGCGGCAACCGCGGTTTTCCTGCTTGGAGACACTTCCGCCTCGATCACGGGGCAGAATATCTTCGTCGATTCAGGGACGATTTAAGGGAGGTCCTAAAATCTCCGGCGGGGTCTGCGTTGAGAGCCAAACGGCAGGCCGCAAGGCGGGGAGGCGAGGGGTATCCTCGGAGAGGCTATCCCC
>CAMLQS010000382.1 GCA_946482165.1 uncultured Verrucomicrobiota bacterium
AGCCGCCGTCGACCCCGAGCGTGTGCAGTTCGAGCAGCTCGCGGCCGTAGTTTTCATTCAGACCGCGCTTGGCCGGGGTCGCGGGCGCGGCGGGCGTCGCGGCGGCGGTCGCGGGTTTCATCTCGTCCTCGCCCATGATCTCGCGCCGAAGGCGATCCGCCACCGCCTGCTCGCGCGGACCGAGCTCCATTTCCCGCGAGCTGCGGAAATTGTCGAGGTAGACAAGCATCGCCGCGCTTTGCGCGGTGGCGCCGAGCAAGTCTCGGAAGTCGCCGAAGACGTGCGGGCGGATCGTGTCCTGCTCGTAGCTCACCACCGTGGCGCGCACCTGCTGTTTGCGCGCGTCGACGTTGAAATGGTTGAACCAGAAGTCGACGAGGACCTGTTCGAGCTGGCGCTCGGAGAGCACGGCGCGAGCGAGCTTCGCGTGCTGGAGCTCACCGAGGGCCTGCGCGACGACCGCCTGCTCGCCGTCCTGCATCTCCATCCGCAGGCGCCGGACCTCGTCGGTGTTTTCGTTGGCGCGGGCGCGCTGGAGCTGGTTTCGCTCCCGCTGCTCCGTCTGGTAGGCCTCCACCAGATCGGCGCGCGAGAGCTTCAGTTTCGACAGGTCGGCGATGACCGCCTCGGCCGCGGGATCGGCGATCTTCGCCGGATCGAGCTGAAGGCGTATCCAGTTTTCCGGACCGAGCTCCGCGACGCGGGCGACTTCTCCGGGGCGAGCCCCGTAGCCGAGGCGATTGAGCGCGTGCGCGGCTTTCTCCTCGGGCGAGGGAACGGGCGCGGCGGAAACGAGCGGAGAAACAAGCCAGGCGCAGAAGCCGGCCGCCACCAACGCGGCGATCCGCGAGCGAGGGGCACGAAGTGAGTGCATGCCCTCCGAGACGCGGCCGGCCGAAAGCGGGTTACCGCAACCCGGCTGCGAGGCGGCGTCACGTGGGAGGATGCAGCGCAGAATCGCAAACGGGCATAAACCAAGCGGGGCTCTCCGCGGACGCGATGAGCGCACGCATGGCTCGGACAGCCCACTCGCCACATGGGTGAGTAGCCCTTACTTGGCCACGCGCTTTCGCTTCCTCCTCGAATACCTTAAGCCGATACTTTACAGGATCTTAAGCCTCACATCGCCGCGAGCACGCGGCGAAGGGTCTCGTCGACGAGCTTCGGGTTCACCTTGCCCTTGGCGGCCTTCATCACCGGGCCCTTGAGACCGTTGATGGCGCTCTCCTTGCCGGCGCGGAATTCCTCGGCGGCCTTGGCATTGGCGGCAATGGCGTCGCGGCACCATTGCTCAAGTTCGCCGGCATCAGTCTGGACGACGGCGAGTCCCTTGCGCGCGACGATGGCGGCGGGGGCTTCGCCCGTGGAAAACATGTCGGCGAAGACCTCCTTGGCGGCGTTCTGCAAAAGCGTCCCGGCGTCGATGAGTTTCACGAGTTCGGCCAGCGCGGCGGGCTGGAGCTTGGCATCGGCGAGCGCGACCCCGGAAGCGGAGAGTTCACGGAGAAGATCGTTCGCGATCCAGTTGCCCGCCGGCTGCGCGAGCGCGGGGCCGGCAACCTTCACCACGGCCTCGAACCAGTCGCTCAAGGCGCGGTCCGGGATGAGCACGCTGGCGAGGGTGTAGGGCAAGCCATAGCCTTCGGGCGCGGCGGCCATGAAGCGGCGCTGCTTGTCGAAGGGTCGCTCGGGCAGTTCGGCGGCGAGGCGCGACTTCCACTCGGCGTCGACCTTCACCGGCATGAGGTCGGGGTCCGGGAAGTAGCGGTAGTCGTGCGCCATTTCCTTGGAGCGGAGCGACTGGCTGGTGCCGGTGAGTCCGTCGTAGTCGCGCGTCTCCTGCACGATGACGCCGCCGGCCTTCACCACCGCGATCTGGCGGGCGATCTCGTGGGCGATGCCGTCGCGGACGAAGGAGATCGAGTTGAGGTTCTTGAGCTCGACCTTGGTGCCGAGCCTCGTCTCGCCGACGGGGCGGATGGAGATGTTGGCGTCGCAGCGGAGCTGGCCCTTCTCCATGTCGCAGTCGGAGATGCCCGCGTAGACGATGCTGTTGCGCAAAGAGGTCAGGTAGGCGTAGGCCTCGTCGGCGCTGCGTAGGGCCGGATCGGATACGATCTCCATGAGGGGCGTGCCGGCGCGATTGTAGTCGATGAGCGAGCCGCCGGCGCCGTGGTTGAGCTTGCCGACGTCTTCCTCGAGGTGGATGCGCGTGAGCGGGACGGCCTTGTGCTCGCCCATGATGTTGCGGGCGGAGCCGGGGAGCTCGATCTCGACGGAGCCGCCGATGCAGATCGGCTGGTCGTATTGGGAGATCTGGTAGTTCTTCGGCGAGTCCGGGTAGAAATAGTTTTTGCGGTCCCACTTGCAAACGGGCGCGATCTCGCAGCCGAGCATGAGCCCCGCCTTGATGATGGCGTCGACGGCGTAGCGGTTCATGACCGGCAGCGCGCCGGGCAGGGCGAGCACGGTGGGATCGGTGAGCGTGTTCTCGGGCTCGCCATAGCCGGCGGGCACGCGGGTGAACATCTTGGAGCGGGTCTTGATCTGGACGTGGACTTCAAGACCGATGACGGCTTCGTAGGTCATTTAAATTGGGAGATGAAAAAAGGGTTTAACCACGGAGGTCACGGAGGGCCACGGAGGTTCAGACGATGCGACGGATGATACCCTCTTTGAGGCGGGGCACGTTGAAATTGATCAGGAGACCTACCCGAAGACCAGAAAGACGCAGATAGGTGATGAGCTGAGCCTCGTAGATCGGATGCATTTCGGTGACCGCTTTCAGTTCCACGACGACCTGCTCCTCGACCAAGAGATCTATCCGGTAGCCCACCTCGATCAGAAAACCCTTATAGCGCACCGGCATCTCTTTCTGCCGCGCGAAACGAACACCACGCAGCGCCAGTTCATGCGCCAAGGCGGCCTCATACGCCGACTCCAACAAACCCGGGCCAAGCTCTCGGTGAACCTCAATGGCTGCGCCGATAATCATCTCCGTTAGTTCCGCTTTCTCCATCTCCGTGCCCTCCGTGTTCTCCGTGGTTAAAAACTCAGAGCACCGGCGCGCGTCGCGACCAATCGTGCGCCGCGTCGTAGACATTCGCCGCCGCGAGCAAGTCGGCCTCGGCGAATGGCTGGCCGATCAACTGCAAACCGATCGGCAGACCGCCTTGGCTGAACCCGCAGGGAACGCTGATCGCCGGCAGGCCCGCCAGGTTCACGCCGATGGTGTAGATGTCGGCGAGATACATGGAGAGCGGGTTCTCGGTTTTCTCGCCGCGCTTCCACGCGGGCGTCGGGGAAGTCGGGGTGAGGATCACGTCCACATCGCGGTAGGCGTTGATGAAATCCTCGCGGATCAACGTGCGGACTTTTTGCGCGCGACCGTAGTAGGCGTCGTAGTAACCCGAGCTGAGCACGTAGGTGCCGAGGATGATGCGGCGCTTCACCTCGGAGCCGAAGCCCTCGGCGCGGGACTTGAAATAGAGATCGAGGAGGTTTTCCGCCTCGGCGCTGCGATGGCCGTAGCGCACGCCGTCGTAGCGGGCGAGGTTCGACGACGCCTCGGCGGTCGCGATGATGTAGTAGGCCGCGAGCGCATACTCGGTGTGCGGCAAGGACACCTCGCGCACCTCCGCGCCGTGACTCTTGTAGTAGCCGATCGCGGCCTGCACGGCGGCGCCGACCTCGGGATCCAGGCCCTCGCCGAAGTATTCCTTCGGAATGCCGATGCGCAGCGGCCGGACGCGCGGCGCGGTCAAGGCGGCGCGGTAGTCGGGAATGGGCGTCTTGAACGAGGTCGAATCGCGCTCGTCGTGGCCGGCGATGGCCTGCAACACCATCGCCACATCCTCGACCGTGCGACCGAAGGGGCCGATTTGATCGAGCGACGACGCGTAGGCGATGAGACCGTAGCGGGAGATCAGGCCGTAGGTGGGCTTGAGACCGACGACGCCGCAGAGACCGGCGGGCTGGCGGATCGAGCCGCCCGTGTCGGAGCCGAGCGTGGCGGGGGCCTCGCCGGCGGCAAGGGCGGCCGCGCTGCCGCCGGAAGAACCGCCGGGAATGCGCGTGAGATCGTAGGGGTTGGCGGTTTGCTTCGTCGCGGAATTCTCCGTGGAGGAGCCCATCGCGAACTCGTCCATGTTGAGGCGGCCCCAAAGCACGACGCCGGCATCGCGAAGCTTGGTCGTAACGGTGGCGTCGTAGGGGCTGACGAAGTTGCCCAACATCTTCGACGAAGCGGTGAGGGGCTGATCCTTCACGGCGATCACGTCCTTGAGGCCGATGGGGATGCCATCGAGCGGGCCGCGGGACTGCCCGGCGGCGCGGCGGGCATCGGAGGCGCGGGCCTGGGCGAGGGCGTCCTCGGCGTCGTAGGAGTTGAAGGCCTGCACGCGATCCTCGACGGCGCGAGTGCGGGCGAGGACGGCCTCGGTGAGAGCGACGGAGGTGAGCGAACCGGCCGCGAGGGCGGCGGAGAGTTCGGCGACGGTCTGGTAGTGGAGAGGCGTGGCGGACACGTGGGGAAAAGCGGTCTTTATGCGAGGCCTTCGGCGCCGGGGACAACAACGATATGGGCCGGCGCCTCCGGACGCGCCGTTACGGACAAGCCTCG
>CAMLQS010000383.1 GCA_946482165.1 uncultured Verrucomicrobiota bacterium
ACGGTCCCGAGTCCGGCGGCCATGTCCTCCTCGCGGCCGGGCAGGCTGGAAAGCGAGCGAAGCTCGTCGAGGTGATCGAAACGATTGCCGTAGATCGCGCGCCGGAGGCGGTCGGCGTAGCGCCAGAGGACCCGAGGAGACAGCAACCCCACGACGAGCTGGCCCAGCAGCAAGATGCCCAGACTCGCCGCGATTCCCCGCAACCCAAGCAGACCGGGGGCCGCGACGTGGAGGGCCGCCATCAGACCGGCGCAGGCGGCGAGGAGAAGCGCCGTTCGCAGAAGGGGTTCGAGCCAGCGGCCGACGCTGATCCGCAGCTCGATCCATTGCTCGGTAACGAAGCCGTGGACGAAGAGGACAACGTAAAGGATCGGCGCGAATGCGCCCAAGGCGAGCGGGGTTCTTTGCGTGAAGGGGTAGGTCGAGACGCCGAGCGAAGGGAGCAGGTCGTTTATCCCAAGCAAGATAGCTCCGAGCGCGGTCGCGACGAGCATGCGCGAACGCGCGCCGGGCGCGGGCGCCGAACGCATTTCCCGAAGCACGAACGCGAGCGAGAACAGCCCCGCCGCGAGCAAGGCGAGGCCGGAGATCGCGGCAGGGGCGTCCGGGTTTTCGCGCGCCGATTCAACCAACGATGCGCCAAAGTCCGCGAACCGCGGGATGAAGACGACGGCCGCGCAGGCGAGGGATGCTGCGTAACAGAATAAAACTACGCGACGTGTCGGGATGCGATCGAGCGCGAGGTGCAAGTGATGCAGGCCGGCGACCGGGAGGAACGCGACCGCGAACCAGGCCAGCCGGGCAAGCGTGTCCGCGCCGCGCGGCGTGAGGTTCGAATCCAAAAGAAACCAAGCCGCGCTCCAGCCGCAGAGACCGATGCCGAGGAGCGCAAAAACGCCATGGTCCCTGCGACGCGGGGCGGAGGCGAAAACGGCGACCGCGATGACGAGGTTGATCGCCGCCAGCGACGCGGAGAAGAGGGCGAAGTGGCTCACGTCTCGTGTTTCCGGCCCGGAGCGGGCGCCGGCGTAGGCGGAGGGCGCGTCGCGCCGGTCGCGTTCGAGCTCGCGGTGAAGCCACCCTGCTGGGCGTAGGCCTGGAGCGCGCCGCTCGTGTGGAGGTCGAGTTTGCCCATGATGTTGCGGCGATGGGTTTGCACGGTGGTGGCGCTCAGCCCCAGGATGGCGCCGATGTCCTCGTTGGTCATTCCTTCTCCGACGAGGGCGAGAACCTCCTGCTCGCGGGGCGAAAGGATCTTGGGCACGCAGACGGGGGCGCGCGCTAGCTTCTCGAGCAGGGCGCGCGCGGTCGGACTTTGGTAGACGTTGCCGGCCATCGCGGCGTAGACCGCGTCGAGCAGATGCGAGGACGGGTCGTCCTTGTGGACGAAGCCCTGGAAACGCATCTCGTCGATCTGAAGCAGCGAGGCGGTGGTCACGGCTCCGCTCAGCCAGATCCAACGGGTGGTCGACAGGCGGTCGCGAAGCTGGCGCAGCAGCTTTTCCTCTTCCTTCGACCCGAGGTGGAAATCGACCAAGGCGACGTCCACCCCGTGACGGATCGATTCGTCGGCCAGCGCGGCGGAAGCCGAGGGAAACACCTTGGCGACTTCGATGCCCTCGGCCTGACGGAGCACGGCGACGATGCCTTCGGCGACGAGGGTCTGGTCCTCGATCAGGATGATCCGGAGGCGAGGCGAGGAGGTCGGGCGGGGGGAGGTGGCGGGCATCGGGCGGGGGAGGCGGCGGGCCTGGTTAGGCGTTGATGGTAAGGCGCGTCGTCATGACCACAAAGTCTAGGGTCTACTTTGATCTAGGTAAAATCGAAGTTTGAGACGAGGGCGGGCTGCGACGAGAGATGGAGGCGCGCTGTCCGGGCGTGGTTTAGCCATTTCCGGCGCGTGCCTACCCCAAGGCCATTCGGCATCCCCTGTGCCCCGCCACCCGATCTCAGAGCCCGCGCTGCGCGCATCCCCCACCGGCTTGCGGAAGCGATGCGGCTCAGTGATTGAGCCGGCCCCAGGGCGGCGCGCCCCGTCGGCGCGCCGCCTCCTTTCCTTGGAAACAATCAGCCGTTGGTCGTTGGCTCGGCGGGTGCGGGCACTTTTCGGGAGAAAGCGTGGGTTTCCAAAAACGCGCGCACGTCGGCCAGGCGGGATTCGATCGCCTCAAGGGCGGCGCCGTCGGTTAATGCCTTCTCCAACTGGCGAAGCGAGCCCTGGAGCTCCGAGGCGGGGAGATGGCGGGCAAGTCCGCGAAGGCGGTGGACCCGGTTCGCGGCTTGGTCGGGCTGCAGGCGCCACGAGTCCAGGACGCCGCGCCATTCGTCGCGGAGGCCTTGTTCGAGCTGATGCGGTTCGAGGATCGGCGGAGGCGCGGCCGGACTCCGACCCTCGTTTGCCGGACCGATGAGTTGAAACCCGGGAACGATTTCCTGGATGGCCGCAAGCAGCGTGTCGGGGCGCAGGGGCTTGCTGAGGAAACGCCGGGCGCCGACGGCGAGGGCCTGGCCTTCCTTCTCATCGGTGGCGTAGGCGCTGAGCACGAGGACCGGCGGAGGATCGCCGGCATGGGCGGCGAGCAACTTGGGCAAAAGCGTGGCGCCATCGGTGTCGCCGAGCCGCCAGTCCATGATGACGAGATCGGGGCGGCGCTCGTGGATTTTCTCCTCGGCTTCGGCGCCGCTGCCGGCCCAATCGGCCTCGAGGTTCCAGGCGCGAAGGTGGTGGCCGAGGATGAGGCGGTTGTAGGCCTCGTCTTCGATCGCGAGCACATGGAACGGCCGGGCGTCGCGTTCGCCCGCTTGCGCGAGAGCGGGGGCGGGGGCGGGGGCTTCGGCCGGACCGGCCGGACTGACGGGCACGACGAGCCAGAAGGCGAGTTGATCGGCTTCGCGGCGGACGCCGACCGCGCCCTCCATCGCTTCGGCGAGGCGTTGGCAGATGGCGAGTCCAAGGCCGGAGCCGGCGGCGCCTATTTCCGCGGCACGCTGGCCGCGGCGGAAGGGACGAAACCACTCGTCGAGGTTTTCATCCGTCGGGACGTCGGAGGGGCTAAGCACCTCGATGCGCAGTTCCTGGCCGCCTGAAGAGGCGGATTGGAGCCGGGCGCGCAGTTCGGCGCGCGGCGGCCTGCCGTATTTCAGGGCGTTGCCGACATAGTTGGAGATGATCTGGCGGAGCTTGCCGGCATCCCCGAGGAGCCAATGTTCCTCCTCCGGGATGTGAAGGACGATGCGGTCGCCCGCGCTGATCGCGTGATGTGCGACGCTGCCGCGGACGAGGCTGCGGAGCTCGAAGCGGGCGGGGCGCGCGACGACGCGGCCCTGGGTGAGGCTCGCGAAGTCGAGGGCGTTGTCCATCGTGGCGACCAGCTGCTCCGCGCAGGAGCTGAGCGTGTCGACGAGAAAGGCGGAGCGTCCGCGCAGGCCCTCCTGACGGAGCAGATGAAGGAGTCCGGTAATGCCGTTGAGGGGGTTGCGAACCTCGTGGTTGATGCCGGCGAGGAAGCGATCCTTGGCTTCGTTTACCTGGCGGAGGTCGAGCGAAACGCGGATGACCTCGCGCTCCACCTGATGCTGGACGGCGCCGGCGAGTTCGGCGATGGCCTCGCGATCAAGCTCGTTGAGTTGCAGGCTCCAGCCGCTGGCGACGAGACGAAGGTAGCCGGCGGGCTCGGCGCTGCCGCTCTGGAGGGGAATGACCCACAGGTCCTCGCGGTCGCGCCAGCGGCGCGCCTCGCGCACCACGTCGTCCCAGCGGGAGAGGCGGGTGATGTCGTTCAACCCCGAGCGCGGGGGAATCACGCGGGGTTCGCCGTTCGCGTCGCGATACCAGATTTCGACAAGGTCGATGCCGAGGGTCTCGCGCAGCTCCTTGCAGACGCGACCGAGGCCGGTGGCGAGGTCGGTCTGCCGGCGCACGAACAGGGAGAGGCCGCGGATTTTTTCCAGATAGGCGAAGCGGCCGCCGTAGACGCGATCGCGGAGGCGGTCGGCGTGATGGGTGATCGAGCGCGGAGAGAAAAACCCGGTCGCGAGGTAGGCGAGCAGCACGACGGCCAGGCAGACGAAGGTGGCGGGGGCGGGCAGGAGGTCGGGGCGCCACGCGTTCACCAGAAAAAGCGCGAGCGCGCAGAGGGTCAGGAAAAATGCGGTGCGGGGAAAGGCGGCGAGCCACCGGCCGAAGGCGACGCGCAGATCGATCAACTGGTCGCTCCTCAATCCCCGGATGAGAAGCACCGGGAAGGCGACGGGCGCCCAGAAGCCCAGCGGAGAGACGCGGATGGAGGTGAAGGGATAGTGGGCCGAGCCGAGAAGCGGGAGTAGGTCGTTCAGCCCCGCCAAGGCGAGCAGCCCGCCGAGGAGGGCGGGAGAGCGCGCGCGTCGACGCGGCCCGGGATTCTCGTCGCGCAGGCTTTGCGCGAGAGTGCCGACCGACGCGATGCCGAGTGCGATCAACGTCAGGCCGGCGAGCGGAGGAAATGCGGGGGGATCCATGCCTCCGCCCCAGGCGGGGAATCGTTCCAGCGGTCCGAGGACGGGTGCGATGGTGATGACCGCGACGGCGCCG
>CAMLQS010000384.1 GCA_946482165.1 uncultured Verrucomicrobiota bacterium
CGGCGAAGCGGGAGTCGGGCACGAGCTCGCGGTGGAGGCCGAGCGCGAGGTTGAGATAACCGAGGTAGGCGGCGTGGCCCCGGTCGCTTGTTTCCAACGAGTCGAGCGGATCCTCTTTCCATATCCGCGCGTCGAAGGCGCGAACGCGTTCGGACAGGAGCTCGTCGATCGCGCGTTCCGCGACGGGCAGGAATTCCGCCCGGTGCGCGGGGTGTTGCCCGCAGGTTTGAAGCAGGCCCAGGGCGGCCATCTGATAGCTGCCGAAGAGCCACTCGTTGCGGAAAAGTTCGCTCGAGCTGGTGAAATCGGCGACGGAGACCCCGTTTTCGATGATCGCCGCGACCTCCCGTGCATGCGGGATGACCAAAGCGGCATCCCCTGCGAGCCAGCGATGAGCATCGCGTCCGCACCACCAGCGGGGCACGACGGCGGTGGCGCCGAGAAAAATCAGGCCGGCCAGAGGAAGGCGAAGCCAGGGGCGGGACAGGCAGGCGGGGAAGCGAGGCATGGCGCGTGGCGAGGAGGGTGATGGCGAATGCGGGACCGTCCTCGGGATTCGCGTCACGAAGAAAGCCGCGAGTCGGGGCGGCAATCGTTAACCGATGCGGACGGAAGGGATTGCCCCGGGCTGGTCCCGTCGGCCGGCGCGCAGCAAAACCGCGCTTTGCCTTTCCCGGAGGCCGCGCATGCGCACACTTCGACGCACCATGCCGTTTTCCGCCGCCGACCTGCTGCCCAAGATCACCGAGCTCGCCTATGGAGCGGGTGAAATCGCGATGCGCCACTTTGCCGCGCCGATCCCGACGACTTCGAAGACCAGCCGCATCGATATCGTCACGGCGGCCGACACGGAGGTGGAGGCCTACCTCGTGGGCGAGTTGACCAAGCTTTTTCCCGATCACCACATCGTCGGCGAGGAGGGAGGCGGGCAGGGCGCGCCGGCCGCCTCGGCGCCCTATCACTGGTTCGTCGATCCGATCGACGGCACGGTGAACTTCGCGAGCAAGCTTCCGCATTTCTGCACGAGCATCGCTCTCGCCACCGCGGACCGGCAGCCGCTGCTCGGCGTGGTCTACGATCCGACGAGGCGGGAGTTGTTCGCCGCCGTGCGCGGCGGCGGGGCCACGTTGAACGGCATGCCGCTGCGCGTCACGCAGACGGCCGAGCTGATCGACGCGGTGATCGTGAGCGGCTTCCCCTACGACAAGCACACGAATCCGGACAACAACCTGCGCGAGTGGGCCGCCTTCCTGGTGAAAATCCGCGGCGAGCGGCGACTCGGCAGCGCGGCGCTGGATTTTTGCTACGTCGGCGCGGGACGCCTCGATGGTTACTGGGAGAAAGACCTGAAGCCTTACGACGCGATGGCGGGTTTGCTCATCGCGCGAGAGGCGGGCGGCACCGTGACCGATTACGCCGGAGGCGAGTTTCCGCAGCGGCTCGACCGCGGCAGGTATGTCGCGAGCAACGGCCGCATCCATGCGGAGATGCTGGGTGTGCTGGCGAGTGCGGGCGGCGCCGCCTGATCGAAGGTGGCGGAACGGCTGAGCCGTTTCGTGGTTCGCCGTCTCGTGGTTTGCCCGCGGGCGAAACGACTCCGTCGTTCCGCCACGCTCGTTCTCGGCCAAGCGGACGGTTGCGTCGGTCGTCGTCATCGGCATTCCTTGCCGTCGATGAAAACCGTCCAAGGAATCGGAACCGGCCTCGCGTTGATCTATGTGCTCGGCCTCTTCGGCTGCTCGAAATCGGAACCGGTGGCGACCACGCCGCCTCAGGCGCCCGACGCGGCTCCGGTCGCGACCGTTCCGCCGGTGACGTCCGCGCCTGTCGCGGTTCCGGCCGAGACGGTTGCGGCGGCCAAGGAAAGCGCGGCGACGACGGCGTCGTCCCTCGCCGCGGCGGCGCGGGAGAGTCTGGCGAATTTCAAGCTGCCCGACTTCCAGACCGCCTCGACGCAGCAGCTTTCCGGTCTGGCGGCGCAGGCGCTCACCCAGTGGGCGCAGGCGATCAAGGAACCCACCCCGGCGATGACGACCGAGGTGGAGTCGGTGAAGACCGCCTTGGCCAAGGAGCAGCCCGCGGCGGCGTTGAGCTCGCTGACCAAGCTTGGCGACTACGCCAAATCGATTCCCGGAGGCGAAGCGCTCCTCCAGACATCCAAGCAGCTGGTGAGCGCGTGGGCGCTGAAGCAGGGCTTCGACGTCGCGAAAGTCTCGGGAGTGCTGGGCGCTTTGCAAAAAGGCGACTACGCGGGCCTCGCGAACCAGGCGGCCACGCTGCTGGCCAAGGGCGGCATCAGCTCCGAGCAGAAGGGGGTGCTTGAAGGCGTGCTCGGCACCTTCGGCATCGATGCCGCGCAGGCGAGCGGCGCGGTGAACGCGGTAAAGGGGCTCCTCGGCAAGTAGCGCCGAGGCAATTTGGCCGCAAAGAACTCAAAGATCGGGCCGGGTGCAGGGGTGTTTCTCCGCGCTCCTTGTGTTCTTTGCGGCCAAAATTCCGCGGGCGGGGAGCACGAGAAGCACGGCGCCACCGGCGAGCACGCCGATCCACGGAATGAGCGCGTAGGCGTTGCCACCGTTATCGGAAGCGCCGCAGATCTCCACGTTTCCCAGCGTGGCGACGCCGAGGTAGGCGAGGACGCAGAGCACGCACTTGGGCGCAATCACGAGAGCGGCGGCCCCGGCCAGCCGGCGGAACGTGGGGCGGCGCATGGGGATCAGGCTGTCGGCATTGCGACGGCCGCCGGGTAGCGGTCGTGGTGGCGCACCCACTCCATGCCGTATTCGAGCTGCTCCTCGTCGCGGCCTTTGGGGACGAGGTCGAGGATGTGGTAGGCGCCCATGATGAACTCCACGCCGCGTCCATAAGTGGAGTAGGTGTGGTGGATCGTGCCGTCGGCGCCGCGGGCGAAAACGCTCACGCCGGGCGCCTCTTCCTGGGGAAAGGGCCGCATGCCATAGTTGTAGTAGACGTCGCCGGCGGCCATCTCCTTCGGCGTGAAGGACACATGGAAGTCACGGTTGAAATCCGTGTCGTGGGCCGAGACCCAATTCACGTTCCAGCCCATGCGTTGCTTGAAGGGAAGGATCTCGGCGAGCGGCGCGTGCGAGATGGCGGCGAAGGCGACGTCGCGCGCGGGCAGGTGGGCGGCGGCGGCGTTGAAGTGATCCATCATGAAGGAGCAGCTTTTGCATCCCTGCTCCCAGCCGGGGCCGAGCATGAAGTGCTGGATCACGAGTTGGCTGCGGCCTTGGAAAAGATCGGCGAGCCCGACACGGCCTGCGGGCGAATCGAAGACGTAGTCCTTTTCGATCTTCACCCAAGGCAGCGCGCGGCGCTTGGCGGCGAGTTTGTCCTGGAGGCGGAGCAGTTCCTTTTCTTCGCGGAGGAGTGCCATGCGGGCGGCGAGCGCGTCCTCGGGCGAGGCGACGACGGGTTTTTCGAGGGAGTTCATTTTTCGCGGTGGATATTTTGGTCACGGAGGGCACGGAGCTCCGACACAGAGGGCACAGAGAAAGGCCTCCGATCTTGGATCGGTTTCTTGCCGACCCCGTGAACTCTGTGTCCACGCTCCGGCTTGGCTCTGTGGCCAATTGGGTTGGTGTTTAGGAGCGGCTGGAGATGCAGCCGGCGCCGGGCGAGGTGGCGCTCATCTGGCAATACAGGGGCTTGAGCTTGGCGTGCCGGCTCCAGAAGGGCGGGCGGGGCGCGTTTTCCAGCAGGGCGATGAGCATCGCGAAGTGGATGTGCCAGCCGGAGGCGAAGCTGCCGACCTCGGCGAGATCGGGGCCGGAGGCGCGATGGGTGAGCACGAGCCGCACCTTGTCGCCCTCGGGTTTGAGGTCGAAGGTCACGACCGAATCGTCGCCGCCGAAGGTGAACACCAGCAGGCGCGGCGCCTCGCATTGGAGCACGCGCCCCTCGAAGGTAACGCCGGGGTCCTGCACTTTGGCGTATTCGGCCGGGGGCGTCTCGTCGGGCGCGAGGTTCTTGTGGTGCATGGCGAAGACGAACTTGCCGCCGACCTTTTGCTCCAGTGCGCCGCCGCAAAACCAGCGGGCGCGTTTTTCGGGATCGGTGATGAAGTCCCACACGCGCTCGATGGGGCCGGGGAGCAGGCGCACGAGGCGCACTTCGCCGGGAACGGGAAATTGGGCGAGGGATTCGTTGTCGGAGGGGGATGCGTTGTTCATTGGGATCTCCTTTTGGCGGTTGGGTGCTTCGAGGCGGATTTGGTTTTCTTCGCGGCATCGTCGGCCAGCAGCTCGCGCTCGAGCGCGTCGAGGCGGCGGGACCAGACGGAGCGGGTTTTTTCGAGCCAGGCGTCGAGTTCGTCGAAGCCGGCGGGGTTGAGGGATTGGATGCGCGACTGGCCCTCGGCGCGGGTGACGACGAGGCCGGCCTCACGCAGGACGTTCAGGTGCTGGGAGATCGCAGGCGCGCTGAGATCGAACTCCTCGACCAGCTCGCCCGCGCTGCGTTCGCGCTCGGCTAACAGCTCGACGATGCGCCGGCGGGTCGGATCGGCGATGGCGGCAAGGCTTTGCATG
>CAMLQS010000385.1 GCA_946482165.1 uncultured Verrucomicrobiota bacterium
ATCGTCCGCCGCCGCGTCGCCGCCTCCGTGCTTCCGGATGCTGCGCTTGATTATTTGATCACGCACACCGGAGGCGTCTTGCGCGACGTTTTCGAAGCCATTCAGACGGCCGCTCAATTCCGGACAGTCAAACAAAGCGGCATCTTGAATGAAACCGCGGTCAAAGAGGCTCTGCGGCGTATGGAAACCAACATCGGACTCCAAATCGCCTACCCTCCTGGGGAAAAGGGTGAACGGAAGGACCCGGAACTCTTGCAAAAAAAGCTCGCTGCCATCGCCAAACGGCAGGCGCAGAAAGAGCGCATCATCGCCCAGCCCGATCCCGATCAGCAACTGCTCCTCATGAGCGGCGCGTTGCTCGAATACAACGGCGACGGCTGGCTAGGTGTCCACCCTTTGGCCAAGGCCTATCTTAAAGACTTGGGCCATGACGTGGGCTCCTGAATCGGCCGACGATTCGGCTGGGGAGATCGTCGAGCGCTTGGCCGACGAGACCCCCGCTCTCCTGCTACTCCGCTACCGGGCCGCCAGTCTCCCTGCTCATCTCGCCGCTCGGCTGAAACGGCATTCCCCCAACGTGACGTGCAGCCTCTTGTCCTACCGCCCCGATGCGGAGGAGGGCTCGCCCGGCAGCGCTTCGGATATCACGTCTCGATGCGCCAGCTCCGCCGGGCCCGGGCAAACCGCCGTTCTGCTTTTGGTCCCTCAGTATCCCGAAGGGAGCCCGCTGCCTCCGCATGCCGCCGCCCGATTTTGGAAATCCCTCAACGCCCAACGAGAGACATTGGGACAGCTCAATGCGCGTGTTCTTCTTTGCATCGATCCGGGACAGGAGCCTTACGCATCGGCTCACGCGAGGGACCTGCTCTCGTGGTGCGCGCCAAAATTCACGCTTTTCTCCGACATCCTCGGGGATGCCGAATCTGCGCTCGACCAACGTCCCTCCAATCTGGCGGAGCAAAGTCGCGCGGAAGGTCAGTCCGACAAAGCCCGTCTCGAACGACGCGCCTTGGTCCCCTTGTGGGACGAGCTGCTTGCCTCCGGGCGCCCGCCGACACCCGCTGAAGTCGAGCGCCTCGGCCTGCCGCTGCTCGAGTCCGCGTTGCAGGATGGCGACCTGGAGGAGGCGGAACGCCTCGCACACACCATCGCCGCCACCAATTTGCCGCCACGCAGCCGTCCGCATGGCGTCTGGCTGCTATTACAAGGGAGGCTGGCGCACGCTCGCGGGCGATTTGACGAAGCGAAGGCTTTTTACGAAGAGGCCCTGCGGCTTTACGAAGGGTTGCTGCAAGAGTCGCCCCAAGATCTTCGTGCCAAGCGCAACATTGCAATCACGTTAAATCAGTTCGCCACGCTCCTTGTGGAGCGTGGCGAACTAGGCGATTTCGACCAAGCAGCCTTGTTGTTAGAACGAGATCTGCGGCTGAGTGAACAGATTTTGGAGGCAACTCCCGATTCAGCCCAAGCCGCTCGCGATGTCGCGATCGGCTTGAGCAAACTCGGCGAGATCCTCGTCAGCCGGAGTAAACACGGTGATTCCGACAAGGCATTGGCCTACTTTCAACGCAGTCTCAGCCTCCGCGAACGGTCGCTCGCCGCCAATCCTGACTCCGCAGAAGTCGCGCGCGACGTCTCGGTCTGCTTGAACGTTCTTGGCGATTTCCTCGCCTCGCGCGGTCTTCCAGGTGACTCCGAAAAAGCTTTCGCTTATTTTCAACGGGATCTCGAACTCAGCGAACGTTTGCTTGCTGCCAACCCGGGCTCCGCCCAAGCCGCTCGCGACGTCTCTGTAAGTTTGAATAAGCTAGGCAACTTCCTTGCGTTGCGTGGTCGCCCAAGCGATTTCGACGCTGCCCTCGCTCATTTTCAACGCAGTCTCGAACTGAGCGAGAGATTGCTCGTCGCCAACCCGAACTCAGCACAAGCCGCTCGCGATGTCTTCGTGAGCTCGAACTATCTTGGCGATTTTCTTGCTTCGCGCGGCCTTCCGGGCGACGCCGAAAAAGCCCTTGCTTGTTTTCAGCGCGGCCTCGCGCTCACCGAGGGTTTGCTCGCCGCGAACTCAGGTTCCGCACAGACCACTCGCGACGTCGCTGTCGGATTGAACGCTTTAGGCGATTTTCTACTCTTGCGCGCCCATCTTGGTGATTCCGAGACCGCGCTCGCTCATTTTCAGCGCGGACTCGACATCACCGAACGTTTGTTCACCGCCAATCCTGACTCCGCAGTAGCCGCTCGCGACGTGCTGATTTCCCTGGAGCGAATGGCGAAACTCTCGGGAGAACAGCCCGATGGCGCTGAGAAAGCCTTGGAGCTACAAAAACGCTCGCTCGAAATCGCGCTGAAGCTGCGAAACCAAAATCCTCGATCATGGTTCTACCAGCGAACGGCGGCGGTGTCTTACGTGCAGGCGGCCCAACGTGCTCACGATGCAGGGAACGAGGAGCTCGCGAAACAATACTGGGCCAGTTGTTTTTCCGTGCTCGATCCGCTGGTGCAGGCCGGCGCGGAAATCGATCCGCCCATGCGCCGGCTCCACGCCCGACTCGCATCGCTATTTTCCCAACGCTCTTCATCCTGAGCCAAGCGCGACCCGAAGATCACCGCCGAGCTCGCCCGCTGGAAGCGCTCCGCCGCCCTTCGCCTCGGTTTGCCCGAATCCACCGCCGCCGATCTATACGCGCTTCGAAAACCCGTGGCGCGCGAATCCCAGCGCACCGTCAAAGACTCCGCGCTCCGCCCGAAACAGAAACGCGAGGCCCTCGCCCGACTCGCCAGCCAAACCCCAAAACAGGTGGGGCGCGCCCTCGGAGCCGAAGCCGCCGACGCCTATTTCTCTTCTCGCGGCATGGACTGGCTCGGCCACCTCACCGCCGGTTCTGCAGTGCTCATCACGGAGAACGGCGTAGAGCCCGGAGAGGCGGTCGACCCAAACATGGGGACGACCACCGACCCGGTCGTTCCGAGCGAGTAAGGCGTTCGGCCAAGCCGGCCGGGGAGAAGCTCGCCCGAAGCCCCTGCCCCCCGGGGTGGAACGGGCGGGCGCTCCGCCTATGGCTCGGCCGCCCAAGCGCAGACAGCGTGCGCAGGGACGCGCGCGCCCACCCGGGAGCAACCGGAAGAGAAGCACGCGCCCGAGAACGGGCGCGGCTACAACTCAATCGAAACCCTAGAACTTAACCGTGAGCGCCTTGCCGGTGTAGCGGACTGACTGGCCGAGGTCGGCCTTGGGTTCGCCGATGCCGGCAGTGGCGGAATCGGTCGCGAGCACGACGCGGAGCTGGCGCTCGGCGACCATGCCGGGGAAGGAGCCCTGGCGTTTGCCGACGGAGAGCGTGCGCGCCTTGTCATTCCATCGCAGTTCGACCGTGGCGCGCTGGCCCTTCTCGTAGGCGTAGGTTTCGTTGTCGTCCTCGTAGATCGTGAAGGTCGCGTCGGCGCCGGGGTAGACGCGGATCTCGTAGGGCGCGTCGGGCTTCTCGGTGACATATTGCATGACCGGGCTCATCGGCACGATGGAACCGGCGCGCACGAAGAGCGGGAAACGGTCAAGCGGGGCGGCCGTGGCGACGAGACCTCCGCCCGAGTGGCGTTGATTCGTCCAGAAATCATACCAGTCGGCGCCGACGGGGAGATAGGTTTCCACGGTGTCGTCGACCTTGCCCGCGCCGGAGGCGAGCTGGCTCGGAGTCCGCCAGCCGAGGCGGAGCGCGCGGTCGAAGCGGCCTTGGTAGTAGTCGATCTTGAACGCGAGGCGTTGGCCTTTCTTGAGGGGCACCTTGGCGCTCTTGAAACGCATGGCGAGGTCGCGCCAGTCCTCGGCCGCGAGGCGGCCGTCGAGCCAGAGGCGGAAACCATCGTCGCCTCCGACGCCGATCTCGTGCTCGCCGTCCTCGGCGGCGACGATCACGCCTTCCCAACGGCCGGAAAAGTTGTCGAGGCCGCGAAGGCCGGCGGGCGGCTCGGCGAGCGGCGGGCCGGGCCAGGTGTAGTCGACCTTCGCGTCCACGGTTTTGCCGACGGACTTCTCGAAGTTGCGGCCTTCAAAGTATTCGACGGAAACGCCCGGCCGGCCGTCGGGGGTTTGGAGAAACTCCGCCGGAATGGCGGGCGGGGGCGGGGCGCCGACGCGGTGGAGGGCGCGAGTGACGGGGTGGACGAGGAAGGAGCGGCCGAAGAGGAACTGGTCGTCGAGCTTGCGCGCCTTTGCGTCGTCGGGGAAATCCATCGGCAGACCGCGCATCATCGTGTAGCCGCGGTCGGTGCTCAGCCAGGCGAGCCCGTAGATGTAGGGGATAAGTCGATACCGCAGGCTGGAGGCGGAGCGGAGCGAGGCGTAAAATTCAGGATCGGAGTCGCGGAAGAGGTAGGGCTCGCGCTCGATGTTGGTGCCGTGGATGCGGTAGATCGGGTTGAAAACGCCGAACTGGTGCCAGCGCGCGAAGAGCTCGCGGTATTCCGGATTGCTTCGCTCGCCGCCGCGATAGTTGCCGGGGATGAAGAAGCCGCCGGTGTCCTGGGTCCAGTAGGGCTGGCCGGCCATG
>CAMLQS010000386.1 GCA_946482165.1 uncultured Verrucomicrobiota bacterium
TGCTGGGATCGGACGGGATCGGCCTCGCACTGCGCGGGCTCGGAGACGGCGGCGCAGTTGACGATGGCGTCGGGAAAAATTTCGAGCGCGATGCCCGTGATCGCGTCCGGGTCGGCGAGGTCCAGGGTGCGTTTCTCCGCGAGGCCGGGCACGGTAAACGGGGCGCGGCCGACGACGCCGACAACATGGTGGCCGCGGCGGGACGCGGATTCGGCGAAGGCGGCGCCGACGAGGCCGGAGGCGCCGGTGAGGAGGATCTTCATGAGAGGAGGGATGAGGTCGGAAACCTGAGACCTGAGCTCGGAGCGTTACGAGGCGGAGGGGGGCGGGGCGACGATCAACGGAGCCAGGGGCGGAAGGAGCTCGGGCGAGATTTGCCAGCGCGCGATCCAGCGGGCGTGGTCGGTTTTTTTGTGGGTGGCGTCGGTCAGCTCAAGGGTGAGCAGGGCGCACTTCTTGAGAACGAAGAGCTCCGGTCGCGCTTTGCCTCGCACGAGCAGCGAGGCGAACGCGGAAAGATGGGGCTCGTGGCCCACGATCGCGATATCTCCCCGGTCCTTGGGGTGAAGGTGGAGCCGCTCGGCGACTTCGCGGGGATCGTCCTCGGGCATGAGGCCGGGGATCTCGATGCGCAACGCATCGGCGAGGAGAAGCCGGGCCGCGAGCGCGTCGGCGGTCTGGCGGGAACGAAGGAGCGGACTGTGCCAAATCTGGGCGGGACGAAACACGCCGTTGGCTCCGAGAAAGCGGGCGAGCCGGGCGACTTCGGCTCGGCCGCGCGGACTCAGCGGACGCGCCGGGTCCTCTTCTTCGGCGAGGGCGTGGGCGTGGCGCACGAGGTGGAGGAGCATATTCGAAGGCGGAGGGAGGAGACCTGAAACCTGAAGAGGGCCGGCGGTAAAACGTCCGCAAGCGGACGGCCTACGGAGCCAGGCGCTCGACGATCCACTCGTTGGTCTTGGGATCGCGGCGGTAGCGGAGGCGGTCGTGCAGGCGGCTGCGGCGACCTTGCCAGAACTCGACTGTGTCGGGAACGACGCGATAGCCGCCCCAGTGCGGCGGAAGCGGGACCTCTTTGCCGGCGTATTTTTGCTCCAGGGCCTTGAGCGAGTCCTCCAGCGAGGCGCGGCCGATGATGACGCTGCTTTGTTGCGAGACCCAGGCGCCGAGCTGGCTGGCGCGCGGACGGGAATGAAAATACGCCTCGCTCTCCTCGCGCGAGACCCGGATCGATGTGCCTTCGACGACGACCTGCCGCTCGAGCGCGAGCCAAGGGAACACGAGGGTCGCGCGGGGAATGTTCGCGAGTTCGCGGCCCTTGCGGCTTTCGTAGTTGGTGTAGAACACGAAACCGCGGCCATCGAGACCCTTGAGAAGGACGGTGCGCGCCGAGGGGCGGCCGTCGGCGCCGGTGGTGGCGAGCGTCATCGCGTTCGGCTCGATGAGCTTCGCGGCCTCGGCTTCTTGGAACCACTTCTCGAACTGACGGTAAGGGTCTTTCGCGAGATCCTTTTCGAGGAGCCCGGCGAGGCTGTAATCTTTGCGGAGGTCGGCGAGGGACGACATGCGGGCAACGAAGCCCCGGGCGCGCGAGCTTGTCAAAGGTCCTGCCGCGCGGGTCGGCGCTCGGGCAGGAAGGTCCGGCTTGCGCGCCGATGATCCCGCGGGGAACGTGGGCGAATGACGCCCGCCGCCGCCTACATCAACGCCCGCGAGAAGGACTTGGTGGACCTGCTGGCGCGGCTGGTGCGGCTGCCGACGGTGAATCCGCCCGGCGATCACTATGATGAGATCACGCGCTTGCTTGCCGCCGAGCTGAAGGCGGCCGGACTCTCGGTGCGGCGCCCGCGCG
This sequence comes from uncultured Verrucomicrobiota bacterium, assembly GCA_946482165.1. The sequence goes on from CAMLQS010000386.1 coordinate 1,853, forward strand.
TGCCGGAGGCGTTGTTGCAAAAAGCGCTGCCGCGCGAGCAGTGGGGCAAGCCGCGCTGGAATGTCCTGGGCCGGCTGACGGCGCCGCGCGGCGCGAGCGCGGCGGTCGGGACCGACGGCGGCGAAGTCTCGGGCGTTAAGCCGAAGACGATCCATTTTAACGCGCACTACGACGTGGTGCCGGTCTCGGGCGAATGGCGGCACGGCGATGCGTTTTCCGGCCGGGTCGAGGATGGCTGGATCCACGGGCGCGGCACGGCGGACATGAAGGGCTCGATCGCGAGCCTCCTCCTCGCGTTGCGGGCGTTGAAGGCGACCGGCACGGCGCCGGCGTTGAACATCGAGGTCTCCTTCACCGCCGACGAGGAAACGGATTCCGCGCTGGGCGCCGGTTGGGTCGTGGAGCACGGCGGCATCCGCCCCGACTACGCGATCGTGATGGAGGGCGGCGAGGGCCGCATGATCGGCTGCGGGCACAACGGCGTGGTCTGGCTCGAGGTGACGGTGCATGGCCGCGCCGCGCACGGCAGCATGCCCGCGCGCGGGATAAACGCCCTCGAGCACATGGCGCGGCTCGTGACCGCGCTCGGCGAGCACGGGCGCGAGATCGGCGCGCGGAGCTTTGTCGCGCCAGACGGCTCGGTGCGGCACCCGACGCTCAATGTCGGCGGCGTCTTTTCCAGCGGCGAGGGCGGCAAGATCAACACCGTGCCGGCGCTGGCGCGTTTCAGCATCGACCGTCGCGTGATCCCGACCGAAACCGCGGCGGAGGCGGAACGCGAGTTGCGGGCCTTTCTCGCCGAGGCGGCGCGCGCGATTCCGAAATGCCGCATCAGCGTGGAGAAGGTGTCGGAGAACCACCCCAGCTACGCCCCGCCCGAGCATCCCTTCGCGCAGGCCTTGGCCAAACACGTCGCGCGCGAGCGGCGGTGCCGGCCGGTTTTCGGATGCTCGACCGGCTTCAACGACATGCAGTTTTTCGCCCAGGTCTTGAAGATCCCCACTCTCGGCTACGGGCCGGGCGGAGTGGATTTTCACGCCGTGGACGAGCGCGCCTCGATCAAGGAATTGCTCGCCTCGGCGCGCATCTATGCGGGGCTGATCGCGGGCGGCGTGCCGGAGCTGTAGGCCCGGCCGCTGGCCGGGCTGTTTGATGTTCGCGCCGGAAAGCCGACCAAAGGTCGGGCCTACGGGCTAGCACACGGACGACTTCGGCTAGGCCGGATCCGACCGGGCTCCCGTTGCCCGCTTGCCCCCGGCGCGACGGACCGACTGGCTGGCGGCTTCCTTTTCTTTTCCGAACCGTCGCCATGAAGATCAACGCCACCCTCACCCCCGCCAAGCTCGAGAAAAAGATCACCCGCCTGTTCGAGCTTTCCGGCGAGAAGATCGACCTCATCAACAAGTCCTGGGACCCCGCGCAGGGCACGCCCGTCTTCACGATCAAGGGCAAGTATACCTCGCGCGGCTGGACCGAGTGGACGCAGGGCTTCCAGTTCGGCATGTCGTTCCTCCAATACGACGCCACCGGCGACGAGAGCTACCTGAAGCTCGGCCGCGAGAAGACCCTCAAATACATGGCCTCGCACGTCAGCCACGTCGGCGTGCACGACCACGGTTTCAACAACGTCTCCACCTACGGCAATCTCCGCCGCCTCATCCTCGAGGGCCGCGCCGCCGGCACGCAGGACGAGGTCAACTACACCGAGATGGCCCTCAAGGCCTCGGGCGCCGTGCAGGCCGCGCGTTTCGCCACGACCAACGCCACCGCGCCCTGGTCTCCCGTCAAGGGCAGCCCCGGCGTCGCGCCGAGCGGCTACGTCTACTCCTTCAACGGACCGCAGTCCCTCTTCGCCGACACGATCCGCTCGATGCGCTCGCTCTCCGTCGCGCACCAGCTCGGCCACGTGCTGATGGGCGAGGGCGACAAGCCGATCAACCTGCTCCACCGCGCCATCACCCACGCCGCCACGACCGCGCGTTTCAACGTGTTCTTCGGCGAGGGCCGCGACAGCTACGACATCCGCGGCCGCGTGGCGCACGAGTCGATCTTCAATCGCAACGACGGCCAGTTCCGCTGCCCGTCCTCGCAGCAGGGCTTCTCTCCCTTCACCACCTGGACCCGCGGTGCCGCGTGGATCATCTGCGGTTTCGCCGAGCAGCTTGAGTTCCTCGACACCGTCAAGGGCGCCGACCTCGACGCCGTCGGCGGCCGTCGCGCCGTGACCGATCTCTTCCTCGAGACCGCCCGCGCCACCTCCGACTACTACATCGACGGCTACTCCGCCCTCGATGGCGTGCCCTACTGGGACAGCGCCGCGCTCAACAGCCACCTGCTGGGCGACATCACGAAAAAGCCGGCCGACATCTACAACGCCCACGAGCCGGTCGACAGCTCCGCCGCCGCGATCGCCGCGCAGGGGTTCATCCGCCTCGGACTCTGGCTCCAGGCCCGCGGCGACAAGAAGGCCGGCGCGCGCTACGTCCAGGCCGGTCTTACCGTGGCGGATACGCTTTTCTCCGACGCCTACCTCGGCACCGATCCGAAGCACCAAGGTCTTCTCCTGCACAGCGTGTATCACCGCCCGAACGGCTGGGACCACATTGCCAAGGGCCAGAAGGTCCCGAACGGCGAAGCCTGCATGTGGGGCGACTACCACGCGATGGAGCTCGCGCTGCTCATCCAGCGCCTCGC
>CAMLQS010000387.1 GCA_946482165.1 uncultured Verrucomicrobiota bacterium
CGCTCCGCGTATCCAAAAGTCACGACGGCCAGCGGCGAATCGCTGCGAGCAAGACGAGGCTGGGATGAAAACAGCGAAGGCGGGCGCAGATAGCGCTTGACGCTATACCCATATTTGGGTATAGATTGATTCGTTAAAGGGCATCAAGTGTTCGAGCACCTGATGCCCAAGCCCCAACCCGTAAGCGATAAAACACACGGATCAGAACCATGAAAAATGTCCAAAGAAGCATCAGCCCTAGCAAGTCAGATAAAGCAGGCCCGAGAGCGTCTCGGCCTCTCTCAAAGCGAAGCCGCGGAAAAATGGAAGGTGCCCGTGCGCACCCTTCAAAAGTGGGAGCAAAGCGCGAGCAATCCGCGCGGCGAGACGCTGGCCCGGCTGTGGCCTATCCTGTTCCCGGCACCAAAGCGCCAAATGCGTTCCTCGTCGGCGTGAGCCGCGCGCCGCTGGTCATCGCCATTCCGCCCAACATGTCCGCCGCGTTCCGCGCGCAGGCCCAGGCGCGAGACACCGGTGCTTACGAGGAAATCCTCAGCGGTCTTTTGAGCATCAGCGACCTTGCGCTTGATGAGTGCGAACGCGAGGACGCCCCCGACCACAACTCAAGGGAAGCGTGGCTGCGAGAGGGGACGAAGGGCTTCGGCGGTGTCATCGCCCCCGAGTTCACGGACGAACAATGGGCCCGGCTTCGCGAGGCCGCTCGGCTCGTCGAGGCGCAAACGAACCTCCGCAAGGTGACCGTGGAAGAGATTATCGTCGCCGGGGCAATGTCCCTGCTCGATTGGTTCGCCTCTACGCGCAAAGACGCGGCTGAGGCCATCGGCGCGGATGTCGTGGCTTACGCCCGCCTCAAGCTGACATTCGCCGAGCCCGAGCGCGGCACGCACGACGCCTTGCAGAGCCCGGACACCGCACCGCATCGGTAAGCCGCAGAACCGTCGCCCCCAGCCCCGCCCGAAACGGCGGGGCTTTTTCGTGGGTGCTAAATAATAGGCGCGTCCCAAATTCCGGTGCGCCCGAATTCCTTCGCCCGGTCAATACACCGCGTCACGTCACACTCACTCGGCATCGGGTCGTTAAGGAAGAACTCATGAAACGCCGCCAAAATTTCAGCCGACACATCCGTCACCACGCCATCCGATAGAGCGATGAACTCACGCCTGATTTGAGGGAGGGCATGAGCAACCTGCGTCAGAACGGCTTGGAATCGCTGCCCTCGAAATATTCGATTCTCTCCCGTATGCCCCTGAAGCGAGAGCATGTGACTTATGCGAGCTGCATTCGCTCCATGGCTGCGCGTCTGGTTGTCTGGTATCCTTACAAGGCGTTCGCTTATCTCTGGCTCTGGGCACACTGCGGACAGGTCCTGAAACTTCCGCCACTCTTGAACGTCGCGCATGAAATCACGGAAGGGATACCGCGCTATGTTCGGGTGGAGACTTCGGCGTTCAGTCATAGAATAGAGTGAACGCAAGCCGGGCACTACACAGGGATTCCGTCAATCGTCCCCACGCCCTCGCTGGAACCATCGCCCCCCCCTGGCTGCGCTTGCGGACTCGCTCAAGGGGAGGCGGCACCATCGTCTCCCGATCCCGACGGCGGGATCGTCGAAAGTCGGCATTCGGTTAGTTGCGGGTGCCGTGACAAACACTCAACTCGTGGCCCGCCTCCTCCAAGGCGCACGCGAACACCTCGCGCATTTGGATTCGTTGCGACAGTCGCCGCATCCCGTCGATGTCCCCTCGGCGAATCAGCGGATTGGCTAACGCGGAAACCTCGGCGTTCAGGAGGTTGAGGTCGAAGAGGCGCCGGAACCTGCGATTAAGGCTATCGGCTCGACGGAGTGGCTCGTAATCAGGCTCGCCGCCGCTCCGGTAAGCGGCATCGGCGAGCTTCAACCAAGGATTCAGGTCGCGTCGCACGTTGACGAAGCATCGCAGTCGCCCGGCCGAACGGGTGCGGTCTATCCTTTGCCTGCTCGTCGTTTTGCTCGCCTGCGGCGCAGACGTAGTGGCCGGGAGTGCGCTGCCCGCGTCTGGCGTGTCGATGTCCACGTCCAGCACCTCACTTGGCAGGATGTGGCGGATCATTGCCGCCCTTTCCCGCCAGCGTTCGACACTGGTGTCTCAATCCCTGCTTGAGCGAAGAGGGCCGGGTTAACCTCGCGCATAGGGCCGGGGGGGCGACCGCCCTTTGTCGCATCTTCGGTTGAGCGGGGCGGGTGCGCCACTAGGCGCGTCCACCCTTCGGCGTCGAGGATCGCCAGCGCCTTATCCACGGTCTCACGATCCGCATCAAGGTAACGCAGCGCGTCCCGCATTACGAAGTGGGCGGCGCCCTTCCTGCGAAGGGCGTCAAGCAAGCGGCGGGCGTCCTTTGTGGCCGCAGTTGCCGAGGCTTCGCCGAGTGCGTGGCGGTAGTGATCGAGGAGGAACGCGCCCCACGCGACGGCGGCGCGCATCGTTTCCGCCTCCACGGTCGCGGAGTCGGGGTCGGCGAGAAGTTCCAGAATTGTGGAGATTCGGACAATCTCACCGGGCAGTTTAGAGGCGTAGGCCTGCACAGCGCGCAAATCGCCGTCCGGGCCGATGCGCCGCTCTATGTCGATGCGGAGGGCATCGAGGATAGGCACGGCATCGGGTGCCAGGCGGAGTTCACGTGGCGGGCCTGCGTGCCGTTTCAGCTCGCCGCCGTCAGCGACGACGCGACCCGGCCAAGGCATCGCCAACAGGGAGCGAAGGGCGTCGGCCCACCATTGCGCGAGCGCCGGGGAAAGGGGTTCCGGGTGGAGGGTGCGAGAACCGAGGCGGGAGGGGGGCGTCACGAAGTTGAAACGCGGCACGAAGCCGCGCCCCCGTGCGTAAGGGTCCGCCAGCACCTCATCCAATGCGCAGGGCTGCACGCAGAGGCAGGCAGCGAGCGAGGGGCGCGAAAGCGAGATGTCGCGACCGATACGTTGGCCGGGACAGGGGTCGCCGGACTTGGCGGCGAGAAAGAGGTTCAAGTTCGCCTCGCCGGTCTTCGAGTAACGTTTGCCCGTAAGCGATGCGGCGTCGGCCTCGGCGGAGATCCAAACAGCCTTCTCGCCATTCGACAGGAGGAGTTCGCGAAGGCTTTCCGGTGTCGCGTCAGCGGTTATGATCGCGGGCGCAGAAAGCGCGGGCATGGCGTCCAGGGTTTCCGCGATTTCGCGCACGGTCGTCTGTGCTTCGCTCCGCTCAGGGGTGCCGAGTTTTGTCTTGGCATAGCGAGCCCGCGCAGTGGCAAGTTCCGCCTCCAAGCATCGGCGGTTCTCGGCGTAGGCGGCGAGGGGGCGGCGAAGCGCTTCGGCTTGGCTGGCTTGCCAGTCGAAAACGGGGCGGGCGAGCGCGGAGATCAAGGCGCTCTTGCGTTCGGCTGACTGCATCAGGACCGCGCACCAGAGCGGCGGAGTCTCCACCCAGTCGGGGCCGGAGCGCGTTTCGACGGCGCGGGCAACGCAGCCGGAGGCGATGGTAAGGGCGAGCGGAGGCACGGCGTCGGGCGGAACTTGCAGGGCCTCCGAAAGGCCCAAACAGAACGCACGGAACGTTTGCAGGCCGGCCGGGATGGCGGCGTCAAGGTCGAGGCTCGGGGGCGGCGCCGTGGTTATCTCCGCAGGAGCGGGCCAGGTTCCGGGTGCTCTGGGAAGCGAAGCCGGGGCGTGGTTCGTGGCCTCTGGCTTGGCGTCAAGGTCGATGTCGAGGGAGTCGAGGTCGATGCCGAGTGCGGCAGGCGCGGGCGAAGTGCGCGGCGGCTGGATCGGGGCGGCCTCGCGGCGAATTTGCTGGAGTGTGATTGGAGCGGGAAAGTTCACTTGATGAAGGCGCAGACGTGCGCGGCGAGAGGTCGGAGGGTTTCATGGCTGGCGGGCCGGCGGCAGAGGTCGCCGAGGTCTTTCACCGGCCGGCCCTGTGCGTCGCACAGTCCATCGAGCGGGAGCATGTCGGCCGTGATGCCGGCGGCGCAGAGGGATTCGAGCCAAGCGAGAGAGGCGCGGTGGCCGGCGGGGTCGGTCTGGCGAATGATCCGCACGCTGCGGCCTTGCAGCGCGGCGAGCACGGAGGGGCGCAGGCCTCGGGCTGCGCCGGTCATGCAAACGACGCCGATGGCTTCCTGGGCATCTGCAAGCCACGCCAACATCAGCACGGCGAGCGTATCGGGCTCGCCCTCGCAGATGATAACGCCCGGGCGGTCGTTTTCCACGATGTCAGCGAGACCGGCCGGAGCGTCGTCGTCACTGCGGAGGGAGAGGCTTTTGAACGTGCGTCCTTCCGGGCCGGGCCATGGCTCACCGTCGAGCCGGCGGGCTTGGCCGGTGCGCCGGGCGTTGTCGGTGAAGATCCAAGCGCGGTGAGCCTCGCGACGGTGGCGGACGGTGGCGACACGGAGCAGGCCGCGCCGGGCGGCGAGTTCGACCCCTTGGAAGGAGGGCCAGTCGCGGACGCGGACGATTTGAGCCAAGTCGTCGAAGCTGGGCTCATGCAGATCGAGCCGCGTCAGTGCATCACGCTTCGGA
>CAMLQS010000388.1 GCA_946482165.1 uncultured Verrucomicrobiota bacterium
CGAGGGAGTCGTATCCACAATCTGGATCGCCGCGATGCCTCCGGCGTTCGCGTTCGGCACGGAATCGATCGCCGAAACGGTAAGATTGCCGCCGCTGATGTTGGCGAAGCGCACGAAGGTGGCGGCGGGGGCGGACAAAGCAGCCTCGCGCGTGGTCGCTTCGCTGATCATCGCGGGCAGATTGTAGGAACCCGACGCGGTGGGCACCGGATTGACCACGTAGCTATCGTGCTGCAGGATGCGGTAGTAGTAGGTCGATGCGCCTCCGTTGATGCTCACCGAGCCAACGTTGCCGACCACGCCACCCGCGACATAGACGTAAACGTCATAGCTCGCATAGGGGATGTTCGTTAAGGCCACGCTGGCTCCGGTCGTCGCGCGAGACTCGATGTAGCCGTGCAGCAGCTGGGAGTCGGGCGTCTTCACGGCAGGATTGGCCAGCAGATCTCCCGTGCCGGTGCGCGCCGCCCAGGTGTTGACCGAGCTCCAAGTCGCAGTCACCGAGGCGGCGGTGGAGGCGTTGTTTTCCGCCAAGGCCAGAGCCGTGGCCTGAGTGGCCACCCCCGCCGCGGAGTTGTTCCAGTTGTTCACCGGAACGAAGCCTGCGGAGTCGGCGGGAGCCAGGACGCCCGCGACAGTGGACCAGTTGCCCCCGGTCGACGCGCCGGAGAAGTTCAGGCCGATCGCGCGGCCCGCAGCCGGCAGGTCGAGCACGCGAAGACGTGCTACAACCGGGGTGCTGACCGTGGCAGAGGCGGTGGTATCGGTCACGACGGCGGAATAAACGCCCTCGGTGGATGTGGTGACGCCGCCGAGAGTCAGAGTAGCGGCGGTTTCGCCGGTCAACAGGACGCCGTCCTTATACCATTGATAGGTCAAGGTGCCCGCGTTGCCGCCCATATTGGAGGCGGCGGTGACGGTGAACGAGGCGGAGGCGCCTGGCCGCACGGTGGTCCCGGTCGGGAAGACGCTGGCGGTGGGAGGAACCACCACGACGCCGCCGGCGGTGTTGAGGAACTGACTGGGGGGGAGCGCGGCGCGAGTGATACGGACCTCGTCGATGTCGCCACGGACGAAGTCGTTGTCGACCCCGGCATATTCGCCGCGTCCGACGGTCCACGGGGTGTCGGAGCCCGCGGTCGGCACAAGAAGGCCGGTGAACCCGGAGGCCGAGCCCACGGCGGTTCCGTTGACATAGAGCGTGAGCGTGCCGGCGACCGAGTCACCGACCGCCGCGAGGTGAACCCAGTTGCCGACCGTCGCGAGGGAAGCGCTGTTGACTTGGATGTCGGCGCCGGTGCGGTCGATCAACTCGACGCGGAAGCCGTTGTTCGTGTTTCCATTCGCGTTGCTACCGCTTTTGGCGAGATAGAAGAGACCGAGGGCGCCGTCGCGAGCGGTGCCTTGACCGGGATTGCCGGAGTCGTCGCGACCGACGATCGTCTGCCAGCCGGCCAGGCTGCTGAAGCGAACAAAGGTCTCGACCGTGAAGCTTTTCAGCTCGGTCTCAGCGAGGGTGCCGGTGGTGGGGGCGACTAGACCATGATTGCCCGAGCCCGGGAAGCTCGCGCCGAAGTTGTTGCTCACTCCAGTGGCCGGGATCGTCGTGTAGGGAACGCTGCCGGAGGAGTAGCTCGGCACGCCGAGCGCCGCCAAGTGGTTGCTGCCGACGGAGTCGGTCGCGGAGGTGATCGGCGAGCCGTTCGAGCCTTCTTCAAAACGGTAATAGGCGAGCGCCGCGGCTTCCGCCGTGACAACCGAAACCATCGGAAAAGCGGCCGTCGTGGTAGTGGCCGGCTGGCCGGAGGCTTCCGCAGCATGATCGGTGACGATCACCGAGTAGATGCCCGAAGCGGCGTCTGTGGCGTTGCTGACCGTATAGGTCGCGCTCGTGGCACCCGAGATGAGGACCGGAGTGTCGCCCGCGCCGGCCTGATAATACCATTGATAGGTGAGATCGCCCGTGCCGGAAGCCGTCACGCTAAACACGATGTTGGAACCGACCACGTGGATGTCCGTGTGTCGTCCCAAGTTGACCGTCGGCGCGGGATAAGAAATGCCCGGGTCGGCAATCACGCGCAGAAGGCCGGTCGAGGGGCTGAATTCGTAGAAGGTGCCATTGGCGGGCTTTACCCAGCTGCCTCCGCTGGCGGCGAAGCCGATGACCGAAAACGTGGCGCCGAAGGTCTCGCCGAGGCTGGCGACGTCGACGATCTGCCACGAATCGCCAAACGTGGTGCCGGCAGCGGAAAGATCGAAGGCAAAGTCGCCGTCGACGGTGAAGCCGCCGGCGCCGGCGACCTTGTTGTTCACGCCACTGGCGCCGATCACGAATCCGAGCGAAGCGCCGTCGGCGAGAGTCAGGCCGCCGTCGGCGGAGATGGTGGTGTCGCCGGTGTAGGTGTTCACGCCGGCGAGCGTGAGCGTGCCGGCGCCGATTTTGGTGAGGCCGCCGTCGGTGGCGTTATCGCCGCCCACGTTGCTGTGCAACAAGGCCTCTTTGATCGTAACGCCAAACCCGTTCGTGTCCACGATGGCGCCGCCGTTGCGAATGTTCGCCCGCTGGGTCGCGCCGCCAAGGTCCATGAAGTAGACGGGCGTGGTCGCGGCGGGACTATCGTTGGCGGCGGCTTTCAGCGTGCCACCGTTGAAATTAAACACCGCGGTGCCGTTATTGTTGTTAGTGACGACCTGCGCGAACGTGAGGGTGCCGCCGTCGAGATTGAGGGTGTTGTTCGCCGTCACGCCACCGGAGTAGTTGAGGTCGACCACCGCGTTCACCGCGACACTGTTCGAGCCGTTACCGCTATACGCGGTGATCGTGCCGGCGCTGAGGGTCAGGGAGCTCGGGCCCGTGCCGCCGTTCGTGCTGAAGCGGAGGTCGGTGTTGGAGTTCAGATTGAGCGTGCCACCGTTCACGTTGAGGCGGCCTTGAGTCAGATCGTAACGATTGACGATCAGCCAACGCTTCGTGTTGGTGGCGACGTTGACGGTGCCTCCCCCGTTGAGGTTGAAAGTGCCTTGGGAGCTGGCGTTGCCGGCGTAGCCCAAAACGAGGTCGCCTTCGACGTTCAGGACACCGGTGCCGGAGAGATTCCATGTGCCGACGCCCGCCTGGGTATTGTTGATATTGCGAGCAAGCTGAAGAAGGGTGCCCACGTTCACCGTGCCGCCGGTCTGGTTCACGGTGCCGTTGCCAAGGCTGCCCACCCAGAATTCGCCGGCGGTAGTGACGGTGCCGTTTTCCAAATTGAGCGTGCCGACGCCAGTGGCGCCTCGCCCGACGACAATCGAGGCGTTCTGGCCAGCGCCACCGTCGTTAAACGCTTGGTTCGACTGCGCGGCGAGGGTTCCGGTGGTGTTGATGTTGACCGTTCCCGTGCCGTTCGCGGCGTAATAGGCGCCACCCACGAAAAATTTACCGACCGTCAGACTTCCTGATCCTTGGCCGAAGGTCGTGATGCCCGATTGGCCGGTGACGCTCGTGTCCGCCAGATTGTAGGTGCCCGTGCCGGTGGTCTGGCCGACTTTGAACCAATTGCCGTTCGCTCCGACGACAGCCAAGGTCACGGAGCCGGCCGTGTGATCGACACGACCCGATTGGCCGGCGGCGCTTCCGATCAACACGTCCGTCGGCGTAAACGCCGAGTTCGCGCTCAACACCGGAAAGTTTCCGGTGGCGACATTGATGGTGAAGTTTCCCGCCGGGTTGGACGGATCGCTGCTCCAGTTGGCGGCGGTATTCCAATCGCTGCTGGTATCGCCGACCCAAGTCGCCTGCGCATGAAGCGAGGAAGCCGCGATGAGGCTGGACAAAAATAGCCCGCCGGCGGTCAGCGCCGGGGAGCGTCGAAGGCATGGAGAGGCAACCATATTGCCGAGCACACGACTCGAAATGCCCTGCGTGGGGCTAACGATTGAACGGGGGGTATTCATGAATGGGAAAATGAGCGGGAACAAAGATGCGCCACAGGATCGAAACGCTCGCGCAACCGTGGCGGCGGCAAACGGGACGAGGTAAAAGCGAGATATGGGTGGGTGTATTCGGACGCCGACTACTGATCGTAACCGAGCAAGCGAGGAGGTGTATTGAGGAGACTTGGCGGCGCCTTTCAGTGACGCGCCCGTTGGAATACCCTGCTGGTATTGCTCCGTGGCTCGCCGCTAAAACACACACGCCCACTCATCCCGCTACGCCGACTTCGATGCATGCTTACGGTTAGGTCCAAAATGGGACCGTCGTCGACCGGTCGCATGTGTTAACGGTAACACCGCTTCACGCCCTGCCGTCATCTTTCCCGCATGAATAGCGGTGTCGCTGCCGTCGGTTAAGGATAAGATGTGCCGGCGATCCGTCTTCGCCTTACCCCCGTGCCGTCAGGATGCACCTTCACGCTGGTGCGGTCCAAGGACACGACTTTCAGCTCCAGCTCGACCAGCCCCTCTTGCTGCAATCTCGCGAACACCCGGTCCCACACCCCGCCCTTGCTCCAGCGATTCATGCGCGTGTAGATCG
>CAMLQS010000389.1 GCA_946482165.1 uncultured Verrucomicrobiota bacterium
GTTGCCCGCGGTGTCGCTGGCCGTGCCCGCGGCGATGGAAATGCCTAGCGTTCCGCTACCCGTGATGGAGCTGATGGTGACGGTGCGAGTGGTGCCGCTACCCGTGACATTCACCGTCCCGGAGGCGCTTCCGGTGCTGTTGAGCGTGACATTACCATTGGCCAAGGTGCTGGAACTGAAGTTGGCGTCCGAATAGGTGATCGTATAACTGATCGGACCCGCCGCCGTCAGCGACGCCGAGGGAGAACCGATAGAGATCGTCGGCGCGGTCTTGTCCATGGTGTAGGCTTGGCCGCTGAAGGGCAAAGAGGTGGAAACCGCCTGACTGAGACCGGAGGAGTTGGCCAAATCCAGCTGCAGTGTTCCGCTACCCGATCCCGTGGTTACGGGGATATTCCAAGTAAGACCGGAATTGGCGGTTGTCGGGGTGCCGACAGACGCACCCGAGGTCGCGGTCCCGGAGAGAGAGAAATTGGATGCGGTGACGCCGGTGGTGGCCGAGCCGAAGGTCAAAGTCCAGTTGACTGTGGATGAATTGCTCGGAGTGGAGTTCACGCGGTTCAGCGAACTCACCGTGGTCGAAACCGGAGGCAGCATCGTGACGCCAAGCACTTGCGATCCGGATGTGCTGTTGGCGTAGATGGTCGTCTTGCCCGTGCCATCCGAGTTGAAACGAAACACCCCGCCTCCCGCAGTGGTGGCATCCACCACGTATAAACGATTCGCGGTCACATCCACCGCAAGTTGGGTCGGAATGTTGGAGAGGGACGCGCCTGATACGAGAGTGGTCAGACTGCCGCCGTTCAAATCGCAACGAAACAGCTTATCCTCACTGGCCGTGGCGTTTCCTGTGATGAAATAAACAAAGCTACGAGTAGCATCGACCGCTATTCCCAAAACTTGTGAGCCGGAAGTGCTGTTGGCGTAGATGGTTGTCTTACTCGTGCCATCCGAGTTGAAACGAAATACGCCGCCTCCCGCCGTCGTCTGATCGACCACGTAAACCCGTTGGTTCACCGTATCGACCGCGACAGAATTCGGGACATTCGTAAATGAAGCGCCCGACACGAGAACAGTAGGACTGCCTCCATTCAAATCGGCGCGGTAAAGCTTGTCTTCAGCCGCCGAGGCATTGCCGGCCACAAAGTAAATAAATCCATTGGTCCCGTCCGCCGCCACACCCAATATTTGGGTGCCCGAGGTGGCGTTGGAGAAAATCGTGGTTTTGCCGCTTCCGTCAGCATTAAAACGGAAGATGCCCCCGCCGCCCGACGTTTGGTCGCACACATAAATCCGCCGGTTTACCCGATCCACCGATGTCCTGCCCGGAATCGCCGTAAATCCGCTGCTCGATACCAACACACCGAGCCCCCCGCCGTCCTGATCGGCAAGAAACAGCTTGTCCTCGGTGGTGCTGGCATTGCCGGTCAAAAAAACCACCGACTCGGCGGCCGAAAGCACGAAAGGACAGGAAGCCAACAAGACTGCCGCAGACAACCGGATGCTGCCGCATGCTTTGATGAGTTTGGTAATGAGTGCCATAAGCGGAGGTGGTTAACGGATATAAAGAAACGGTAAAGCGAAACCTATCATAAACAAAAAGAACGAATTGAGCTCCCATTCCAAACACCGGCCCTCGATCGCGAAGGCCGGAAGGAACGAGGGGCAAAGGTCAGTTCCGCGACGGGAAAATGCCCTCCGTCGCAATGATGAAATTCACTGCTAGGATCGGCTGAATATTCTGGTGCGGCTGACTACCACCGGCGGGATTGATCGCCAAGGGGGCCATCGTGGTATTGGCAGTGGCCTCGAACGCAGGAAACAAACCACCCGAATTCGCATCGGCTATTCCGGCGATAAAATTCCCGGTGGGCTCGGTAGCGGTTCCGGCGGCGGTATTGGCCATCAATGCATGGGTATGCGCCGGAATCTGGGTAGTGATCAAGGTGACGGACTCCGTCCCCGTCTGCTCGCCGAGCACATAAGGCGACAAGCCTGGCCCTTGACTGCCGTTGCCGGAGTGCAAAGGAACACGGCCGCGCAGATCGGGCAACGCGAAGGTCGTCTGTCCGTTACCGCCATAAGTGGTGCCAAGGATACTGAACAAGGCGGTGTTTTGCGCGATCGACAGAAGCTGGCCGTTGCACAAGGCCCAGCCGCGGGGCGCAAAATTGCCCGCGAACATGATAATTTCACCAATGAAGGGTTCGGACATAAGGATTAGGATTTGAGGTTTGTTTTGATGTTAAGCATCGCCGCCCGGACGGATGGCGAAAACTGATGGAGCGCGGACATCCGCCCACTTGGTGGTTGCGACCCGCGAAAAGGCGCACGAAGCCACCGTCATGAAGATGGCCCCGAAACTCCCTCCGGCTTTCGCACTTCGCCCGGTCGCGCCGCCCGATGACGCCTTTCTGCTGACGACTTACGCGGAAACGCGTGCGAACGAGCTTGCGCGCACGGGCTGGGATAGCGCGCGAAGCGAGGTCTTTCTCCGCCAACAATTCCATGCCCGCCGCGCCGACCACCGCGCGCGCTTCGCGGGCGCCGAAGAGTCCATCGTGATGATCGACGGCCGGGACGCCGGGGTTTGGACGGTCTGGCGCGGCCCCGCCGAGATTCGACTCGTCAACATCGAGCTCGCGACTCCGCACCGCGGCCGCGGCGTGGGCGGGGCGCTCATCCGCGGGCTTCTGGCCGAAGGCAATAAACGCGGCCTGCCTGTCCTGCTTAGCGTGCGGGAGGACAACGTCCCCGCGCAGCGTCTTTACCGGCGTCTCGGCTTCGTCCCGCAAGCGCGCGCGGACGGCTATCTCGCCATGCGCGCGTCGCCAACAAAGGGATAGGGGCCGGTCCGGTGTCATCGCCTGGTGCAATCCTGTAGCGGGGACCGGGATGAATAAGTATTCCTTCGCCTACAAATCAAATTAAGCACTACCTGCATCAATTGTGTAAAAACCCATTCCTTCCTAAACGCCTTATGTCCGAGCGGAAACCGAACACGTTATAGGGACTAATCCTCAATCTACTGCGTCGCAACGGAGCTGAGCGTAACCACGCATTCCCGATTCCCCGTTCAAGCCAACGGTCAAGGTCGACGCTCCGCCCAACCGGTTGCCGGGTGATTTCGGCCGCCTCCCGCACGCATCCGGCCTGGGCGTCTCGCCGAGGGAAAGCCTTGGGAGCAACGCACCCCGCCAAGACGGTCCCCCTGCCCAAGGGAGGCCCTAAAATCTCCCTCAAGTTATCCGCGCAAAATCTGCGCCACCGCCTCCTGCGCCGCGGCGAAGCCGAACGGCGCCGTCACCCACGCCGCCGCGCCGAGCCCGGCGGAACAGTCCAGGCGCGTGCTCGATCCCGGCTCGGGCGACGCCGCGCAGGTGCCGTCCGCCCAAGGATAGATCGCCGGCTCGGTGCTCCAAACCACGCGAATGCCGTAACGGCGCCCCTCGCCGCCGGAAAATCCATGCTCGCGCCGAAGTGTCTTGCGCACCTGGCGCAGGAGATCGTCGCCGCCCGACTCGCCGAGGTCGCCGACGCGCAGGCGAGTGCCGTCGCGCTTGCCGCCCGCGCCTCCGGTCGTGACCGCCGGCAGGCCGCGCGCCACGCAGGCCGCGAGCAGACGGGCCTTGTGCGCGACAGAATCGATGGCGTCCACCACCACGTCGTAGGGCCGCTCCGGCGCCAGCAGGCGCTCCGCGTTCGAGGCCGTGAAAAACTCCTGCACCGCCTCGACCCGGCATCCCGGATTGATCAGCCGTATCCGCTCCGCAATGACGTCGACTTTCGCCCGGCCGATCTGGCCGTCGAGGGCGTGAAGCTGGCGGTTGACGTTGCTCACGCAGACCTCGTCGAGGTCGATCAGCGTGATCGCCCCCACCCCGCCGCGCGCCAGCGCCTCGGCGCTCCAGGAACCCACGCCGCCCACGCCCACCACGCAGGCGTGCGCCGCTCGCAGCTTCGCCAGAGCCTCGCGCCCGTAGAGCCGGGCAAGGCCGCCAAATCTCGCCTCGTAGTCGTTCACCTCGTCGCGCATCGGTTCAAAAGCATCTCCACCGCCGCGGCGGCCCGCGCCTCGCGCTCCGCGTCCGCTCCGTGGACGCGCGTCCACCGCGCGCCGGTCGCCTCGAGTTTTTCCAGAAAAAACCTTCGGCACATCGCGCGTCCCGCCTCGTCCGGAAAACAACGCTGCGGATCGGGCGCCCAGGGCAGATCGGTGTCGCAAAACAGAAACAGATCCGTGGCCCGCGCGCGCGCCGCCGCCTCGCCTCGCGCCCACTCCGGGCACGCGCCTGGGAAAAGCAGGTCGTCCCAAAGCGTGCAGGTGAGCAGGTCGGTGTCGTGAAACACCACGCGGGCGCCGCTCGCTTCCGCGCGGGCGCGGGCCGCGTCCTCGCCCGCCGCCTGGCCCCGCGCGATCGCGTCGAGGTCGGCGGCGGCGATCACGCCGTCATGGGAATCCCAATACTCGCGCACATACTCGGTCGACCACGGCGCGCCG
>CAMLQS010000390.1 GCA_946482165.1 uncultured Verrucomicrobiota bacterium
TTTTAGTCGAGGTGGAGGTCGCCGGGTTGGACGTAGATCTCGCGGGGGTTGTTGCCGACCTGGGGGCCGATGAAGCGGCGTTTTTCCATTTCGTCGATGAGGCTGGCGGCACGGTTGTAGCCGATGCGGAGGCGGCGCTGGAGGTAGCTCGTGCTGGCGCGGCCGTTGGCGGCGAGGACCTCGAGGGCCTGCTTCATGAGCGGGTCGAGGCCGGCATGGGTTTCGGAATCGCCCATGACGTCTTCGCCGCCGCCGGGAGCGTCCTCGGCGCGAAGCTCGACGCGGTAGCGCGGGGCGAGCTGGGACTTGAGCGAGGATACGATTTGCTCGACCTCGGCGTCGTCGACGAAGGGGGCTTGGAGGCGTTGGAGGCGGCCGAGTCCCGGCGGGCAGTAGAGCATGTCGCCGCGGCCTTGGAGCGCCTCGGCGCCCTTGCCGTCGAGGATGGTGCGGCTGTCGATCTGGGAACTGACCTGGAAGGCGATGCGGGTGGGGAAGTTGGCCTTGATGACGCCGGTGATGACGTTCACCGACGGACGCTGGGTGGCGAGGATGACGTGGATGCCGACGGCGCGCGCCATCTGGGCGAGGCGGGCGATGGGAGTCTCGACCTCCTGGGAGGCGGTCATCATGAGGTCGGCGAGCTCGTCGATGATGAGGACGATGAAGGGGAGTTTCGCGAAACCCTCGGTGGAGGCCTTGGCGTTGTAGCCGGCGAGGTTGCGGACGTTTTTCTCGGAGAGGATCTGATAGCGGCGCTCCATCTCGCGGACGAGCCACTTGAGCGCCTGGACGGCCTGTTTCGGGTCGGTGACGACGGGGTGGATGAGGTGCGGGAGATCGCGGTAGATGGCGAACTCGACGATCTTGGGGTCGATGAGGACGAGCTCGAGTTCGTCGGGGCGAAACCGATACAGCAGCGAGAGGATGACGTTACTGATGCAGACGGATTTGCCGGAGCCGGTGGCGCCGGCGATGAGGGCGTGCGGCGCTTTCGCGAGATCGCAGATGATCTGTTTTCCGGTGATGTCGACGCCGAGGACGATGGGGAGGTCGGCCTTGGTGTCGGACCAGGCGGACGACTCGAAGGCGCCGCGCAAGGCGAGCGGGACGGAGCGGCGGTTGGGAATCTCGACGCCGACGAAACTCTCGCCGGGGATGGGGGCCTGGATGCGGACGGCGTTGGCGGAGAGCGATAGGGCGAGGTTTTTCTCGAGGGCGGCGATGGACTCGACGCGCACGCCGAAGCCGGGCTTCACGCGGAACTGGGTGACGCGCGGGCCGACGATCGAATCGTAGACGAATGCGTCGACGGCGAAGCTATCGAGCGTGGTCTGGAGCGTTTTCTTATTGGCCTCGATTTCGTCGACGGGAACGAGCTCCTGTTCGGCGGCGGAGGGCGCGCGGAGGAGGGCGAGGGAGGGAAGTTGATAGCCGGCGACGTCGTCGGCGGTGAATGGCGCGGGGAGATCGGAGCGGGGAGCCGGGAGGCCGGATTCGGAAGCGGAGAGGTCGGGGTCGGGCGCGGCGGAGGCGTCGCCGATGGCGGCGATGTCGGCTTGGCGCTCGGAGGTGTTTTTCCGGACCGAGTCGAGGTGGTCGAGGGCGTCTTCGAGGCGGTCGCGGTGGCGGGCCTGGAGTTTGGTGCGTTCCTCGCGACGTGAGGCGAGTTCCTCCTGCCAGGCGGCGAGCAGGCGGTGGTCCTCGGCCAAGGCGGCGTCGAGGGCGGCCGCGGCGACGGATGGCGCGGGATCGACGGGCGCGGACGAAGATGTGGGCGAGGCCGACATGAAGGGCGAAAAACTGGGCCGGCGCGCGGGCGTGACAAGCCTGCGCGGGCAAAGCCGGGACGAAAGTTTCGGACGATGCCGAAACCGACCTGTGGCGCGTGGTGCGAGTTTGCCTAAACGGGGAGAGCGGCGCCACGTTGCACAGCGCAATGCGACGCACGTTTTTTCTTTTGGCGATTTGGGCGGTCGGCGCGGGTTTGGCCGGCGCGGCGGATGAACGGCCGCCGGAGACACGGGAAGGGGCGGCGTTGCCGAAGTCGTCACTGGCGGAGTTTGTTGCGGAAGCGGCGGCCGCGCATGGAGAACCGGGCGAAAGAGCGGCGCGTTTCCTTGTGGAGCACATGCCGGAGGCGGATCGCGGGAAACTGGCGCGGACGTTTCTTATGGAAAACCTTGGCATCGCGTTGCGGGCGCGCGCGGAATTTTCCTGGGCGCGGGCGGTGCCGGAGGAGATTTTTCTCAACGACGTGTTGCCCTACGCGGTGTTGGACGAGCCGCGCGATCCGTGGCGGGCGGAGCTTTTTGCGATGGCGAGAGAGATCGTGGCGGGACTGCCGGGAGCCACCGATGCGGCGCAGGCGCTGAACCGGGAGTTTTTCAAGCGGGTCGGGGTCCACTACGACACCGGGCGCAAGCGCGCCAACCAGAGCGCGCGGGAGTCGCGGGAGAGCGGCCGGGCCACCTGCACCGGCTTGTCGATCATCTTGGTCGAGGCGTGCCGGAGCGTGGGTATTCCGGCGCGTGTGGCAGGGATCGCGAGCTGGCCGCACAAGGCGGGCAATCACACCTGGGTCGAGTTTTGGGACGGTGGCTGGCATTTTCTTGGCGCCGACGAATACGACGCGGCGGGGCCGGACCGCGGCTGGTTCGTGGAGGATGCGAGGCAGGCGAAGGCGGGTGATCCGGCGCATGGGATCTTCGCGAGTTCGTGGCGTCCGGCGGGCGCGTGGTTCACGCCGCCCTGGAATCCGGGCGCGAAGCTCGCGGCGGAAGAGGTGACGGCGCGCTATGCGACGGGGGAGGGCGGGACGGGCGTTTCGGGGGCGGCGGCGCCGCAGGTGGCGCTCCATTTCCGAGTGCGGGGAGGTGGTGATCGGGTGGTGGCGCAGGTGGCGCTGTTTGGCCGCGGAGGAAAGGCCGCGGGAGAGGTCGCGACCAAGGCCGGGCGGGCGGATCTAAACGACATGCCCTCGCTTCGGGTGACGGCGGGCGCGCGTTATCGCTGCATCGTGCGGCGCGGCGCGGAGGCGCGCGAGGCGGTGGTATTCGCGGGGAGCGCGCCTTCGCGCACGGTGGATCTGCGTTGGGAGGCGATGGCGCCGTCCTTGCCCGAGCTGGCGAGTGTCGGGGAATGGTTGCTGGCGGCGCCGGGCACGCCCGGGCCCGCGCCGGAGGCGGCATTGTCGCGGACGCTGGCGGGGGCGGCGCTGGCGCTGCTGTGGGCCGAGCGGCGCGCGGAGATCGAAGCGGGGCGCGCGGCGGAGCTGGAGGCGCTGGCGGTGCAGGCGGACGGGAAGACCTTGAAATTGAAGGAAACGGTGTTCGGCAAAGAACCGCCCGGCGGGCGGAGCTTGTGGATATCGCTCCATGGCGGCGGCAACGCGCCCGCGGAGTTGAACGACGGGCAATGGCTCAACCAGAGCGGGCTCTACCGTATCGACGAAGGGATTTACGTGGCGCCGCGCGCGCCGACCAACACGTGGAATCTGTGGCACGAGCCGCACATCGATCCGTTGTTTGATCGCCTGATCGAGGACTACGTGGCGCTGCGCGGCGTGAATCCGAATCGCGTGTATCTGCTCGGTTACTCGGCGGGCGGAGACGGGGTGTATCAGCTCGCGCCGCGGATGGCGGATCGGTTTGCGGCGGCGGCGATGATGGCGGGGCATCCGAACGACGCCTCGCCGCTGGGGTTGCGCAACCTGCCTTTTGCGCTGTTCGTGGGCGAAAAGGACGGCGGCTACGGGCGGAATGCCGTCGCGCGCGAGTGGAGGGATAAGCTTGATCGATTGGAGCGAGAGGACCGGGGAGGTTATCCGCACTTCGTTCGGATCGTCGCCGGCAAGGGGCACTGGATGGATCGGGAGGATGCGGCGGCTTTGCCCTGGATGGCGGGTCGCACGCGGGACGCTTGGCCGAAGCGGGTGGTGTGGGAGCAGGGGCACCGGGTGGGGCGGCGCTTTTATTGGCTGGCGGTGCCGGAGCGGGCGGGTGAGGCGGCGGCGAAGGAGTCGGCGCCGGTCCGTGGCGCGTTGGTGCGGGCGGAGGTGGCGGGGCAACAGATCACGCTCGTGACGCGGGACTATAAGCGAATGGTGCTACGCCTCTCGGATGCGCTGCTGGATTTGGACCGGCCGGTGACGGTGGTGGCGAACGGGCGGAAGGTGTTTTCCGGCAGGGTGACGCGGACGGTGGCTGCCTTGGCGGCGTCGCTGGAAGAGCGCGGGGATCCGAGCTCGGCGGCGAGCGTGTTGCTTGAAGTGGAGATGTGAGGCGGTAGGGCGAGCCGACGTGTCGGCTCGTCGAAGGCGGCGACATGTCGCCGCAGTCCATAGAGTGAACGGAAAAGAAGAAGCCCCGGCGTGAAGGCCGGGGCTTTTGGTAGAGCCGGTTAGGCGGGCTTGGGGGCTTCGGGCTTTTTCTCGGCCTTTACCGGAAGCGCGCGGG
>CAMLQS010000391.1 GCA_946482165.1 uncultured Verrucomicrobiota bacterium
CGAGAGGCGGGAACGCACCGGGCAGGCCCTCGCCGTTTGGCTGATGGCAGGCCGCGCAATTCTGGGCAAAGAGCGCTTCGCCGCGCGCGATAGGATCTGACGAAAGCGCAGCGGGAGCGGGCTCGGCGTCGTCGGCAATGGCGGCGGCGATGTTGGCCTCACCTGCGGAGGCGTCGCCGGCGGCGCTCTTTTTCAGGGCGTAAATCGGGACGGTGGCGAACGCCATCACGGCGAGGATAAGTTGGGCGTAGCCGATCTTGACCGTCAGGGGTGTGCGTCGGGAGGGGGACGGGGCGGAGTCCATGCCTTGGAGCATAGCCTTTCGGCGCGGAGGCGCCTTGATGCAGGTCAAGGCGCCTCGTCTTTGCGGCAGGGACCGCGCGAGATGGTTTTTCGACCTCCGGTCTTGATCGAGATCAAGCTTGCCGGCGGTGCCGCTTGGCGGGCGGCGCGGCGTCCCCATGCTCGGAGGCGGCGAATCGCTCGTCGGCTCGACGAGGGCGCAACGAAGAACATGAAAACCCTTACCTTGGAAACCACCGTTGGAGAACTGGTGCGCTCCGCCCCGATCCGGGCGCGCGTCTTTGAGAAGCTGGGAGTCGACTACTGCTGTGGCGGAAAGAAGCCGCTGGGCGAAGTCTGCGAGGCGAAGGGCTTGGACGGTGCGACGGTGCTTGCGCTGTTGAACGCGATCGACGGCGACGCGTCCGCAGGCCTTGTCGACGCCGACGCGATGGGGTTGGCCAAGTTGTGCGACCATATCGAGGCGGCGCATCACGAATATCTGAGGGAAGAGCTGCCGCGCCTGGATTTCATGACGCGAAAAGTCGCCGCGGTGCACGGCGGGGAAGAGCCGCGTCTGGTGGAGATCCGGGACGTGTTCGAGCCCTTCGCTCGCGAGCTGATGACGCACATGGCGGACGAGGAAACTTCGGCTTTTCCGCGTATCCGGCGGATGGATGCAACCGGAGGTTCCGCCGCCGAGCGGGAGGAGTTGAAGACCGTGCTCCGCCAGCTCGAGCAGGAGCATGAGAAGGCGGGCGATGCGCTGGCGCGATTCCGTTCGCTCACCGACGGCTTCACGCCGCCCGAATGGGCCTGCAACACCTACCGGGCCTTGTTCGACGCGCTCGGCCGGCTGGAGGCGAACATGCATCAGCACGTCCACAAGGAAAACAACGTTCTCTTCCCCCGAGCCTTGGCCGCCGCCTGAACGGCGGAGCTCCCGCGTCCATCTTTCTCAACATCGACCGCCATTCCCACCAATGAACACCACCCATGCCTCCACTCCGCTTCGTCGGCGCACGCTTCGGATCATCGCGCTCTCCTGGATTGTTATCTTGGCCAAATGCCTGCTGGTCGCGTGGGCGATCGAGCGCTGGCAAGTGCCGGTGCATGCCGGTTGGGTGATCTGGCCGACGGTGGCGTTCGCCGCCTTGGCGACGCTGCTTTGGGCGGGCAACCGGGACTGAACGATCCGAACCCTGTCTCCTGCGTGTTACGCGGGCTCGTTGTCCGGGGCGCGGAAGGTGATTTCCCACGAGCCGTCGGGAAGTTCGCGCGCCGAGTGGTTGAATCCTTGTTGGCCCAACAATTGATAGAGCGGGGCGGGCTCGAAAGGCGCGATGAGGCGAAAGTCTTGTCCGGGCGCGAGCCGGCCGACCGCGTCGAGGATCGAGGGAAGGGGCGGCCGCCCCGAGGCGCAGATAGGGCGGACGTCGAGTTCGAGCGGCTGGGTGGAGTTCATGGGAGGGCGGATGGTAGCGCGGCCGGCGTGGTTTCTCAGCTGCGGATCAGAGGTAGAACATGCCTTTGGCGAGCAGCACAATGCCCAGCATGAGGGTGGCGACGATGCGGTGGGTGTAGCGAAACCGGCAGACATCCATCGTGCCGCGCCGGGCTGCGCGCATGGAGGCTACGAAGACGCCGAGCACGGCGAAGGTGAGCGAGATCTTGGCCGTCAGCAGGAGGCCGAATTTCGTGTGGAAGAAGTCGGGTCGTGCCGAGTAGTGGACCCAGAACATGGCCGCCCCGCTGAGGTAGAGCAGCGAGACGACAATGGGCATGAATCCGCGCACACGCCGGGGAATGGCTTCCGCGACCAGACATCCCACACCCGGCGGGAGCGTCTTCTCCATGGGCTCGACAACCAGGACTTCAAAGAAGACCGCGCCGACGAACGTAAGCGCGCAGAGGAGGTGAATGGTGACAAAGAGTCCGTAGTAGGCGGCCATGTCCGCAGTTTGGCAGAAACACCGCGGACGCGCCTTGATTTGCCTCAAGACCGGGCGCCGCCGGTGACGGCCGCTTACGGCGCTCGGGGGCTTTCTCGCGGGCCGAGATAGGTGGGCTTGATGCCTCCGAAATCGAGCTCGATTCGTTGAAGCACCACGCCGGGGTCGACCAGCCAGATTTTCAAGGTGTGGCGGCCGGGCTCGGCGATCCGCAGATTGGTGGTCACGCGGTTAACCCCGTCCGAAACCATGCGGCTCCAGGCGTCGCCGGAGCGGTCGGCGAGCAGGTCGATCACGCGCGATTCCTCGTTGTCGAGCGACACCGCTACGCGCAAGCCGCGGCCGGGCGCGTAGGCGAGGGTGGGCGACGCGACCAAACGCAGCCGGGCTTCGCCCCGGGTTTCGATCCAGAGGGGATACTCCAAGCGAGGCGAGGAGCCGCCGGGCTTCTCGACGGAAGCGTGCGTGACGGGCGAAATGGTCACCCCGCCGAGGGTGCGCCCGTGATTTTCGAGCACTTGCCAACTCGCGTCCGGTGTGGCGATGGCGTTGGAGAAGTGCGTGGCTTCGATGGCTATTTGCCGGTCGAGTTCCACAAAGGCGCCGGCCATGGAGGTGGCCTCGCCGATGTTCGGATGAATCACGGGCACGTCGATGCGCAGCGAGCCGTCGCCCCCGACGGTGCGGATCGTGACGCGGCCGACATGGCGGCCATGGGGAACGGCGGACCAATCGGCGCCGATCTCGACGCGCACGTCTTTGGCGCCGACCTCGCCCTCGCGAATCGAAGCACGCAGCCAAGGCTCGCGCGTCTCGATGGTGAACCGGACGGGCGTGGCGCCGCGGTTAAAGACATCGACCCAGCGCGTGGCGGCGTCGTTCGCCGTCCACGCATGAAGGGTGGGCACTCGCGCAATTTCCGGCAGGCCATATCCGCCGGGGCGTGCGTGGGGATCGCCCTCGACGGCGATGGCGAGTTCTCCCGCGGCGCGCGCGGCGACTTCGGCGACGGCCGGCATGGCGGACAGATTGGGCTGTTCCCATGTGGTGTAGCCGAGGCGCACCTGGTCCATGAGGTGTTTCCATTTTCCGTCGAGCAGTGAGTCCCAACGGGCGGTCATGGCGCCGTCCTCCGCGAAGATTTCGCGGGCGCGCGCGGCCTCGCGGTTGGCCGAGGCGCGGCCCTGCACCGCGTAGAGCCGGTTGCGCGCGGCGGCCTGATGCAGCTCGTTCACGATGGCGCAGGATTCGATGGGATGAAGGACAAGCTGGTAAAACGCGGCGCGCTCTTCGGCCGGCAGCCGGGCGTCGAGCGCGCGGGCCCGGTCGCGGAGGCCGGTCCAGGCGCCTACGACGCGCTCGGACTCGCGCTCGTGCACGATGCTGAAGGTGTCGGGCTCGAGCTGTTCCGGTTTGCGCAGGCCGTTGAGCCGGGCGTAACCCGCGACCAGCTCGGCGGACTCGGCGGCGTGGGCGGGACCGAACTCGCGCGCGGCCCAGGCGCGGAGGAAAGCGTCGGTGGAGTTGGCGGGCCAGCGGGCGGGGTGCCACGCGTAGCGAAGGAAGAACTCCATCGGCACCTCCATCGGTTTCAGGTCGCCGACGTTGACGATCCAGATGCGGGTCGCCTCGTGGCGCCAGGCGAGGTGCATCTGCTCCCAGACCTTTTCGAGCGGGGTCGTGTTGAGCCACTTGTAGGAACGCGGGCTTCCGACGTAGTCGAAATGATAATACACCCCGGCCCCGCCGGGGCGCTTGCGCTCCTCGGCGGCGGGCAGGCGGCGGATGTTGCCCCAGTTGTCGTCGCACCAAAGGAGGGTGACGTCGTCGGGCACGCGCATGCCTTTTTCGAAATAGTCCTGCACCTCCTTGTAGAGCGCCCAAAGCTGGGGGACCTGTTCGGCGGGACGGCCGGTCTCGCGCGCGATGATCTCGCGCTGGTCCTTCACGATGCGCTCGAGAAGGGCGACGTTGGCCTCCTCCGACATCGGCTCGTCGCCGTCGCCGCGCATGCCGATGGTGACGAGGCTCTCGTAGGACCTGTTTCGGCGGACGCCCTCCTCGAAGAATTTTTTGATGTTGGCCTCGTTTTTCGCGTAGTCCCAGGGGCCGAGATCGCGGCGGGTCCATTCCTTGTGGGCGCGCAGCATCGGTTCGTGGTGGGAGGTGCCCATGACGATGCCGTAGTCGTCGGCTAGGCGCGGGTTTTCCGGG
>CAMLQS010000392.1 GCA_946482165.1 uncultured Verrucomicrobiota bacterium
TGGAAACCGGCCAACGTGAGTCCCGGCCGGGGCGCGGGCAAACGTAAATCCCCGGGTGAATGGCGGCTCATGCGACGCCGTCACCTCCCGATATTGAAAAAGCTCCGACGCGTAGACGATGTCCCCCTCCTCCAGCCCGGGCATGGGCGCGGGCGGCTTCTCCCGCAGCATCTTTTCCACATCGTAGGTCGAGGTGGCTTCGCCCGCCTTCCCTCGCGTGCGCGCCGCTGGGCGCCGTGAACTGGCGCCCCGCAGCCAGCCGCTACCGGGCCAAGATCAGCCCGAACCCACAAGGCTCAGGCGGCGCGCAGGGTGCCGGCGGCCTGCTCGGCGAGGAAGCTCGCGTAGGTCTTCTCGATGCCCTCGCGCAGGGCGATCTTTGCGCGCCAGCCGAGGCCGGCGAGCTTGGAGACGTCCATGAGCTTGCGCGGCGTGCCGTCGGGCTTCGTCGCATCCCAAGTGATCTTGCCGGGGTAGCCGACGACGGAGGCGACGGTCTCGGTGAGTTCCTTGATCGTCACGTCCGTGCCGGTGCCGAGGTTGATCCAGTCGGGCGGGTTTTCCAGACCGAGCAGAAACGCGCAGCCGTCGGCGAGATCGTCGACGTGGAGGAACTCGCGCATGGGCGTGCCCGTGCCCCAGGCGACGACCTCGGGCTGTCCGGCCAGCTTCGCCTCGTGGAAGCGGCGGATGAGCGCCGGGAGCACGTGCGAGTTGGTCGGATGATAGTTGTCGCCGGGCCCGTAGAGGTTGGTGGGCATGGCGGAGTGGAACATCACGCCGTATTGCTTCCGGTAATACTGGGCGAGCTTGAGGCCGGCGATCTTGGCTATCGCGTAGGCCTCGTTGGTCGGCTCGAGCGCGCTGGTGAGGAGGCAATCCTCGGTCATCGGCTGCGGGGCGTGCTTCGGGTAGATGCACGAGCTGCCGAGGAAGAGCAGACGCTTCACGCCGGCGCGGTAGGCGCCGTCGACGCAGGCGGTGGCGATGGCGAGGTTGTCGAGGAGGAACTCGGCCGGGAATGTATTGTTCGCGTGAATACCACCGACTTTGGCGGCGGCCACGATCACCGCGTCGGGCCTTTCCTGCGCGTAGAAGTCGCGGACGGCGGCCTGGTCGCCGAGGTTGAGCTCGCGGCGGGTGCGGAGAACGAGGGACACGCCGGGCCGGGCGGAGAAGCGGCGCACGAGGGCCGAGCCGACCATGCCTTGGTGTCCGGCGATGTGGAGTTTCATGGGAGCGGAAAGAGAGAAACCGGGAGAAAGGGGATCGCTTGTGGCGGCGCCCGTCCTCGGGCGCGTTTTCGCGGAAAAAGGCGCCACCGTCGTGGCGCCCGGGGAACGGAACACGGCCGGGGACGGCCGTGGCTACATCGGGCGGAGACGCGGCCGAAGCGAGGGAATCAGCCGAGCTTGGGCAGCTTGGCGATCTGGGCCTCGCGCTCGGCGAGCTTCAGATCGTGTTCGGTCATGATCTTCACGAGTTCCTTGAACTTCACCTTGGGCTCCCAGCCGAGCTGCTTCTTGGCCTTGGCCGGATCGCCGATGAGAAGCTCGACCTCGGCGGGGCGCTCGTAGCGGGCGTCATACTTCACGTATTTCTCCCAATCGAGGCCGAGGAGCTGGAAGGTTTCCTGGCAGAACTCCTTGACGGAATGGAGCTCGTTGGTCGCGACGACGTAGTCGTCGGCTTTGTCCTGCTGGAGCATCATCCACATCATCTCGACATAGTCCTTGGCATAGCCCCAGTCGCGCTTGGCGTCGATGTTGCCCAGATAGAGCGATTCCTGCAGGCCCATCTTGATGCGGGTGGCGGCGCGGGTGATCTTGCGCGTGACGAAGGTCTCGCCGCGGCGCTCGGACTCGTGGTTGAACAAAATGCCGTTCGACGCGTGAAGGTTGTAGGACTCGCGATAGTTCACGGTCAGCCAGTAGGCGTAAACCTTGGCGCAGCCGTAAGGGGAGCGGGGCCAGAAGGGGGTCTTCTCGGTCTGCGGGATCTCCTGGACCTTGCCGAACATCTCGGAGGAGGAGGCCTGGTAGTAGCGGACCTTGTTCACGAGGCCGGCCTCGCGGATGGCCTCGAGGATGCGGAGGGCGCCGAGACCGTCGACGTCGCCGGTGTATTCCGGGATGTCGAAGGAAACCCGGACGTGGGATTGCGCGCCGAGGTTGTAGATCTCGTCCGGCTTGAGGTCGTAGAGGAGCTTCACCATCTGGACCGAATCCGCGAGGTCGCCGTAGTGGAGGAAGAGGCGGGCCTTGTCGAAGTGCGGGTCCTGGTAGATGTGGTCGATACGCGAGGTGTTGAACGTCGAAGCGCGACGGACGATGCCGTGAACCTCGTAGCCCTTGTTGAGAAGGAGTTCGGCAAGGTAGGAACCGTCTTGGCCGGTGATACCAGTGATGAGCGCTTTTTTCATGATGTGAAGGAGGCGAGCAGGTTGCGCGGCGATGCAGGCGAATAACAAGCTGCTTATTCCTGCATTTCATGCCTAACCTTGACCACGTAAAGAACTCGTCGCCACGCTTGCGGAGCGACCGGCCACGCGCGAGCGTCGGTCCATGCAGGTCGTGTTAATGGCAGCCCAATCGCTAGATGGATGCATCACCCGCCACGCGTCGGCGGGCGACGCCTTCGCCTCGGAGGCGGACAAAACGCATTTTCGCGCCATCATTCGCGCGTGCGACGCCTGCGTGATGGGCCGGGCGACTTACGAGGTCTCCAAGGACCGCATGCGCCCCCAAGCCTTTCCGGCCCTGCGACGCGTGGTTTGGACACGGCGCCCCGAAGCACACGCGACGGAGGCGATCCCCGGCGTGCTGGAGTTTAGCGCGGATTCCCCTGCGGATACGGTGGCTCGCCTGCGGTCCGACGGCCGCAAACGTTGCGCCCTGCTCGGAGGAGGAACGGTCAACGCGGCGTGGCTCGCGGCCGGA
This sequence comes from uncultured Verrucomicrobiota bacterium, assembly GCA_946482165.1. Next base: position 2,940 of record CAMLQS010000392.1, read on the forward strand.
CTCGTGGACGAGGTGTGCGTCACGATCGAGTCTCGGATCTTCGGGTTCGGCACCGCCCTGGCGGGCGTTTCGCCGGGCGCGGCCACCCTCGGCCCGGCTCTCGACGTGACGCTGGAGCTGCTCGAGGCGAGGACGCTTGCGCCAGGCGGACCGCTGCTGTTGCGCTACGCGGTCAAACGATGAACGAGCGCGCAAAGTTCTGGCTGCACCGAGTGGCGGGTTTTTTCCTCACCGTGCTCGGTCTTTGCGCCTTGGGAGGCTTGCTCGGCGCGCTGGTATTTCCGCTCGCCGGCCATTTCGGCGGCTCCCTGAAAACGTATGAAGAACTCGTCGTGAAAGGCGCCAAGAGCGGCAGCTTCATCTTCATGGTCTGGGCCCCCGGTGCCGCGCTGGTGCGCGAATTTATTCGCGGAGCCAAGGCCCGGCGTGGCACGGACGCGCCCTCCGCGGCGATCACGTCGCGGACGAAGCCGTGAGCAGCCACCGGGCTCCCGCCCGACCAGGATTACCAGCCCGACGAAACCGCCCCTTGGTCATCCGCCGACGGGACGTTTAAACAACGCGGCGTCGATGATCGACCACAGGTGGATGATCCAGCCGAGCATGAACCACCACAAGAACCCCGCGAGGACGAACATGAGCAGCGCCTTGATGATGCGCCCCTGTATTAGCTGACCGAGCCCCGGAACAAAAAAGCTGGCGAGAGCGGCGATCACGTTCCCGGCGGACCCTTGACCTTGTGCGGCACTCATAGGCGAACCATCCGCCGAGCTGAGCCGGATGCAAGCGCGGCACATGCTTTCAGGAAATCTCCGGTCACCAGGAAAGGATCTGCCAAACCCCGCGCGACCGCGACGCATCGGCCGGCATCGTGTATGGAGAAAATCGCGACATCGCGTATTCCGGCTTGCCCATCAAAACCGGCCGACGCCAACCCCCGGTGCATCCAGCCAGGACGACATCCGGCCACCGCGCGGGTCACGCGCGCGTCACGATTGTGACGGCGGAGTGATAGTTGGCCGGACGTCGGAGTTTACTTTTGCGAAACCGTTTTTACGGGACTGAGCCCTTCGGCATTTTCCCTATGCTGAATAACCAAGCCCGCTCGTTCGGACTCGCCGCCTTTGTGGCGCTTGTGTCGAACACCGCCCCCCTTTCCGCCGCCGCAGTCGTCACCGGCCGGGTGCTCGATGCCACAAACGGAGCGCCTATAGCGGGAGCCGAGGTTCACGTGGACGGAAAGCCCCTTGGTCTGGCCACGGACGAAAACGGTCGATTCAGCGCGGAAGTCGCCGGCGGCGACCGTTTGTTCACCTTCAAACACGCCGGCTTTTCGGAGCAAAGCGTGGGGCCGCTGGCAGTCCCGCAGGAGGGCCGGACCACCGCGCCGGATGCGCGGCTCACGCCCGTCGCGCAGGATTCGGAGGTCGTGATGCTCGACCGCCTAGT
>CAMLQS010000393.1 GCA_946482165.1 uncultured Verrucomicrobiota bacterium
CGCCTCAATGGCATTGAGGAGGTCAGCAGTTCGAACCTGCTAGGGTCCACCACTTACCCCCGCCCACAAGGCGGGGGTTCTTGTTTTCAGAGGCAGACCGGATCAAAACGGCAAAACTCCGGCCAAGCGCCCGGCCGAGACCCGACGTCTAGAACTGGAGTCGCGGTTGCCGAAACGGAGCGGCTGCGGGTCCGTTATTTCCGCCGAGAGCCGCGTCGCGGCGCGTCTTGCCGGAAACGCCCGCGGCGAGGTGTATCCCGCCGTAAAAATAGGCTATACAGCCTATGTAACCATTTAATCACCGGCAATATACCCTATCCCGTAAAACTCGACACGGTGATTCGAGACGGGTGGCGTGGAGGCGGCTTAACAACTGTATTACACTCCCGCTTCCGACCCCATGAAAAATTCCATTGGCTCCCTCGCGGCTCTGGCCGCTTTCGCGATACCCGCCTCGATGGAGGCCGCCCCGGTGGCCGCTTCCTTCAACAACCTTGCACTGCCCTACGATACCTCCGGTTCGGTCGATATCGACTTGGATGGCAACGGCACGAACGATTTTTACGTCTTCTCCAACTCGATCTTCGTGGGGCTTGAGTCCTACGGAGACTCGCTCTTCACCGACTCGCCGCAATCCTTCGGCGGCCTCGTTTCCACGGGCGGTCCGACCACCCTGTTTCTTATCCTCGAAGAGGTGGGAGTTCCTTCGATCGGCACGAGTTACTTCGGGATCAGCTTCACGCGGAGCGGGCAGACCCATACCGGCTGGCTCTTGCTGGACTTCACGGGGGATCCCAAACTCGCCGTCTCCGGGGCTTGGGAGAGTGTCGCCGGGGAAAGTATTTCCGTAGGATCGGCGATTCCCGAGCCGTCCGCTGTCGCCGCCATGGCCGGAGCCGGCGCCTTGGTTCTTGCGCTGGGCCGGCGCCGTCGCCGCACATCCGACCACCCCGTCTCGTCGTGACGCTGGCGCAAGCCATCTCCGGAGCGCGGACGCTGGATATGCGGACGCGCTCGGATCAGGAGGCGCCAACTCGCCGGCTCCTCCTGACCAACATCGAGGCCATCGTCGCCCGCCTCCACATGCACCGCGCCGCGGTGGATGAGTTTTTTCTCGCGAAACGGACCGGGCTGGGCGCCGCCTCCCACGCGATCCGCGGCGAGGCCACGCTGGCCGCCTATCCGGTGGGATTCTGCGGAGACATTCGTGATCGGGTATTTGACCGGCTGCGAGAGGACCGTGTTTTCCATTCATTGGCCGGCCCCGACGTTGTCCTGAAAAAAGTGTTCGTCCTTCTCAAGGGCATCTATTTCCAGAACGCGCTTCAGTTGGGAAATCTCTACGTGGACGTGGCCAACGACACCGTCTTCACCGAAAAACCCAAGATAGAGTGGGCACGCATCGAGGACGTCCCTTTTGAGAACGCCGATAGTTGGCCCGCCGTCGCCGCGGTGGGACGCCATTACTACGGAGTCGAACTCTACCCCAATCTCCTCTTCCCCCTCGCGTTTCCGTCCTCGCCTTATTTCGCGATCCGCGCCTCCGGGCGCATCGATCTTTTTCAGGCTCAAAACGTGATCTTCCTGAAAGACCTCGGAGACGGCATGCGTCGGGCCGGCGCCTTGCTCGACGACCCCGAGTTCATGAAGCGAACTCTGCCCGCGCCTTATCGCCGCCTCGTTGAGCGCGCTTGCGGCGGCAATCTCCACGCCGCCTTTCCCCTCGAGTTCTCGCCCACCGACGCCGACACGCTCCGCGGAAAGGTGCTGCCCGAATTCGCCGCGCTCGCCGCAAGAGGCGACGCCGCCGCCTTTGCCACCATCGAGCGCTACACAAAGCTCATGGAAGAAGCCACCCTTCGTCTCGCCCGGATGGATCTTCGCCCGACCTCCGAGGAACTTGTCCGCCTGCGCGCGGACGCCGCCATCCCGAACGCGCCCGAGCCCAAGCCCGATCCGGATTCCGCCTCGATGCCATGAACCATCGCTTCACCCGGACCGCGGACGAAAGAGTCGGGGCTGTCCCGCCCAGGGAATCGGAAACGCGGACCGGGCGACGGGGCCGGCCTATTTTTCCTTCATAACGTAGACCCCGTTCCATGCCGCTCCGGGAGGATGGGCGCGGAGCTCGTCGATCAGCTTGAGATACACGAGCGAAGGATTGCCGCCGTGGCCCGAAACAGGATCGGGCTGATTGGGCTCCAAGGCCGCGCTCGCTCGGAAACAAGTCTCCGCGGCGTCCCAATCCTGGGCATAGAACTTCGCCAACCCGTCCTCGAACCGCGTGATCGCCTCCCGGGTGCTCTCGCTGACATCCTCCTTTAAGCCGACGAGTTCGTGGATCGGCACCGGCGCGTGCCGTCCCTTCACGACGATGCGTCCCAAGGTGCGAAATACCACGCGACGCTCGGGATCGGACGCCTCGCAGGCCAGGCGGGTGGGATCTGCGCACATGGTATAGACGCACCAAGCCTTCGCGCCCGATTCCATGCGCGCGGCCAGATTCACGGTATCCCCCATCATCGTGTAACTGAAACGCGACGCGCTGCCCATGTTGCCGACCACGGCCCGCCCGGAGTTGAGGCCGATGCGCGTGCGCATGCGAAGCACGATATCGGGCCAATTCTTCTGCGGCTCGTGACGCCATTTCTCGCGCAACTCCGCGCAGCGGCGCTGAACGCGCAGCGCGGTCACACAGGCCTGCACGGGATGATTGGGCAACGCCAAGGGCGCGCCAAACATCGCCACGACGGCGTCGCCGATATATTTGTCGAGCGTGCCGCCCTCCGACTGCACGATGTCGGTGCAGGCGGTCAGATACTCGTTCATGAGTTCGACCAACTGCGTCGGGGAAAGCTTCTCGGAGAAACTCGAGAAGGACTCCACGTCGCTGAAGTAGGCGGTGATGTTCTCCTCAATGCCACCCAGCTTCGGCTCCTGCCCGGAATCCACCATGGCATTGACCACGGACGGGGCGAGATAGGCGCCGAACAAACCCTTGATCCGGCTCTTTTGCTTCTGGGCCAAGACGAGCTGCGCAGCGCCCCCGATAAATGCCGAGCTGAAGGCCGCGCCCAGAGGCTCAACCATAGGCAAGACCCAGTCCGCCCAGGCAAAGGATGCGAAACAAAGCACGACGTATCCCAGAAGCACCCCGGCCGCGATCGCGCGGCGCACGGTGCTGAGTTGCCCATCGCTCGCCAAGGACAGCCCCACAACCAGCGCAGTCAGGCCGATCGTGATGATGGGCAACGACCAGGTAGGCGGGATCTTAAAAAAGCGCCCCGAGATGATCGTTTTCACCATGTTCCCGTGGACTCCGACCTTGGGGACCGGAGAGCGGTCGAAGGGCGTTGGCGCCAGATCTTGCAGGAGCTGATCCACCGGGCCGATCAACACGATCGCGTCTTTAAAATATCCGTCGTCGAAAAACTCCCGGGCCTTCGACACCTCTTCCGGATCGTCGGATTTGAGCTCCTGAAGCTTCACAAAAACCTGGGCGATGCTGACTCGCGGGTTCCGCTCCGGATCCGCCCACGGCGAAAACCAGTTGATGTCCGCGATCTGCCCGCCATGCAGCGGAATTTCCCGAACAACGCCACCGTTCTCGTCGCGCATTTCGACCCGATCCGCCTCGATGCGGACGCCGTCTCTCGGCAACTCCCAGTGCAGCCGGGCGAGCTCCACGGACATATGATAAATGTCCCCTTCCTCCAGCGGCACGAATACCGGCACCTGCCGGGTATCGCCAAACATCGAGTCAATCAGGCCGACCTGCGGCATGAACTTCGCCTGTCCAAGCGTATAGTCGGGCATCTCTGGCGGCGGCCCCCTGCGACCCGCGCTCACCAACGGAAAAGACTCATCGAGCACGCTACCATCTTCGAGCTCATAACGCCCGCGCCCCGCGTAGCTCGCCGCCAACACGATAGGCGGATTGGCGAAAAGCTGACGGACGAATTCCGCCTTCCCACGCTGCACCACCGCCATATCCGCGATGTTGGGCACCCCCGCCTTGGAAAAGAGCACGTCGATGCCAATCGCCTTGGCGCCGCCTTCCTGGAGCAACCCCGCGCAGACCCGCGAGAATAGCGCCTCGTTCCACGGGAAATTGCCAAACATCTCCATCGCCGGCGAATCGATGTCCACATACACCACCCGAACCGGAGATTCGAGCGAACCGCGCATGCGATAACGAGCGTCAACCGAGAGCCGTTCGAAAGGACGCAGCACACCCCACTGCGATAGCAGCAGCCAGAACAACGAAAGCGCCACCAAACTCAGATACAGCCAAAGGGTGGCGTGCAAAGAACGCGAAGGGCGAAGCGAGGACACGCTCCACCCGATGCCGCAAGGCGGCCGCCTCGGCAACAATC